>JAZSLC010000140.1:0-6824 GCA_045535175.1 Faecousia sp.
ATATCTTTCTCCTTTTCTGCAGGGGTGAAAAGCCTCCCTTGTGCAAAGGGAGGTGGGTGCCCGCAGGGCAGACGGAGGGATTGTCTTTGCCGGTATATCACAATCCCCCAGTCAGCTCCGCTGTCAGCCCCCTTTACACAAGGGGGCCTTTCCTGCGCCCTACATTAATTTTACAAATTACGCTGTTAGTATCTGTAAACTGACGGAGATTATACCGCCCAAAAGAAAAACTCCTCTGCAATAAACAGAGGAGTTTTTCTTATTCGTCATTATTTTAGTCATCAATACTATCACAATATTCCGCTGTAAGTTTCACGCCAATTTTATGTTCTTTTAATAGTTCCAAATCATTAGGAGAAAAAACCAGTTCTAAAGGATAGCCTGCAAAAAAGCCCAAAGCTTCCGCCATGCTATCTCCTACCAAAAATTTAACGCCAAGCTGTATGCTTACGCTATATTCTTCCAAGAGGCTTTTTATAAGTAATGAGTTATCCGAAATCCACCGTAAAGCTTTCTTAAGTCCTTCATCATCTTCGGCCTTTGCGCAAAACGGATAAAGTCTGACACCATAATAACCCAGTTCTTCCATCGATTCACAAATTCCTGCATACTCCTCCTCGTTACACTTAAAAAGTTTTTCTCTAAGCGTATCATCAAAGCGAGTCCGTTTTTCGTCCTCGATGTCAGGAATCTCAAAAAGCAATAACACTTCCAATTTTGTCATTGTCGTTCCTCCAAAATTCAACTTTATCTTTCGACATTCGTATTGTACCATTCGGCTTGTACCCAATTGGGTACAGCAAAGACTTTACTATAAAAAATTATATCGGTTTTTATCCTATAAATCAACTATTACCTCCATGAAAGCGGAGCGAAATCGCTCCGCTTTTGCTTATCCATTGTATCTTTCTACCACACTATGTATCGCCATATAAAATCGGTCGATTGGTGTCAATGTTGTATGAGAGGGGTCACCCTCACGGATACGGAGGGTTCTTCTGATTTCCTTAGGGATAACGATTCTCCCCAGATCGTCCACTCTTCTGACAATGCCGGTTGCCTTCATATATCTTTCTCCTTTTCTGCGGCGTATAAGGCCCCCTTGTGTAAAGGGGGCTGGCAGAAATCTTTGATTTCTGACTGGGGGATTGTCTTGTGTCGATATGCTACAATCCCTCCGTCACAGCTTACGCCGTGCCACCTCCCTTTGCACAAGGGAGGCTTTGGTGCCTACAATAATTTTACAAATTACGCTGTTAGTATCTGTAAAAGACAGGAGATTATACCGCCCAAAACTAAGTTTTCATTTGCTTTGCCGTTCCGCCGGTTAAATCACACCATGCAGAATGCCGCAAAGTGTATAACGCTGTCTTGTAATAATTTGATTCTCATGCACAATTCACTTGCGTATATTGTTTTTCACACCCGTTTATGATATACTGCGTGTACCATATACTGTCAGGAGGAAATCCTATGCGCTACAAGTCCGACTGGGAACAGGCCGAAAAGCGCCACGCCGCCTTTTGGCATGGCGAGCTTTTAGACCGCTGCTGCGTGAGTATCCGCTCCGGCGATGACCAACTGAACCCTCTTCTGGACCGGTTCTGGCAGCGGAATAACCGGGATGTGACTCTGGTGCGAACCCATCCCGAATTACTGATTGAACAAAACCGCATTATCATGGAGCATACCCATTACGGCGGTGATGCCTTCCCGCTGGCATCCGTGGATCTGGGAGCCTCCGGCCATGCCGGTTTCTTCAAGGGCGCACAGTACCAAATCGAGAATACGGTCTGGTTCTCTCCCACCCTGGAGGATCCCAACAATCTGGAATTCGACGAAAACAGCTATCTGTATCAGCAGACTTTGGAAACCGTCCGGGCATTCGTACAGGACAGTCAGGGGGACTACTTTGTTTCCATGCCGGACTCCTCAGGCAACGCGGACGCATTGGCGCATTTAATGGGCTCAGAAGAGCTGCTTATATCTATGCTGGAAGATCCTGAAGCAATCAAAGAAGCCCTCAGCAAAATCCAGCTATCCTACAGGAATATCATGCAGAGGGTCTATGACATGGTCCACGGTGTGAACCGGGGCGGCAGCTGCATTGGATGGCTAAACACCTGGGCACCGGGCTTTCACGCGCAAATGCAATGTGATATGTCCGTCATGATCTCCAACCCCATGTTCAAAGAATTTATCATGCCGGAGCTGCAGGCCCAATGCGGTTTGCTTGATTATCCTTTGTACCACTTTGACGGTATTGAGCAGCTCCGCCATCTGGATGATCTGCTCTCTTTGCCCAACTTAAAAACCATCCAATGGACCCAAGTGGTCGGTCAGCCGCCCTGCACGGATTTTATTCCCCAGCTGCAGAAGATTCAGGCAGCAGGGAAAAATCTTCATATCTCCGTGTCTCCCCATCAGATCCGTCCATTGATGGAAAACCTATCCTCCCGAGGCCTGTATTTGCTGACATGGGCCAACAGCAAAGACGAAGCGGATGCCATCGAGAAAGATGTCACCCGCTGGACTCACGACTAACCGCAAACAAGCAAACATAGGCACCCAATGGGTGTCTATGTTTTTTATATCCCGCTATGATCAGGCCAAATCGTTAAACACAGACTGCTAACGGATGATCGTTCAATGCGGAAAGATCGAACCAGCGTACTCCATCCGCCGGAACTCCATAATAGTGCCGGTTGCTTTCATATATCTTTCTCCTTTTCTGCGGCAAAGGCCCCCTCGTGTAAAGGGGGCTGGCAGAAATCTTTGATTTCTGACTGGGGGATTGTCTTGTGTCGATATGCTACAATCCCTCCGTCACGGCTTACGCCGTGCCACCTCCCTTTGCACAAGGGAGGCTTTGGTGCCTACAATAATTTTACAAATTACGCTGTTAGTATCTGTAAACAGGCGGAGATTATACCGCAGGATTTACTTTTTGCGGATCCTGCGGTATGATTAAGAGGCTTTAGCACGTGCAAAGGAGATACTCAGATGCGCATTTACTTTATCAGACACGGCCACCCGGATTACACGGGGGACTGTTTGACGGATATTGGTCATTTGCAGGCTGAAGCCTGTTCGGAACGGCTGAAGAACGAAGGCATCCAGAGGATTTTTTCCTCCACAAAGGGCAGAGCAATGGAAACGGCCGCGTATACGGCCAGGAAACTGGGCCTTGAGGTGGAGCCGATTGATTTCATCCGCGAGCTGGCCTGGCGGTCCAAAACAGAGCAGCCCATCTTCCAAAACAGTCACCCTTGGTTTGTTGTGGATGATATGGTCCTGAAGGGCGAAGATCTGTTTGACATGAATTGGGCCGAAAGTGACCGGTTTTCCTCCAGCGTCATCGGAGAGCGGGTCAGGACCGTGACAGAGGGCATCGATGCATGGCTGCGGGATTTTGGCTATGAACGCGAGGGCAAATACTACCGGGTTGTCGGAAACAACACCAAACAGACCGTGGCCATATTCAGCCACGCCGGCTCTTCCTCTGCGGTTTTGTCGCATTTACTGAGCGCGGCTTTCCCCTGGGTTTTTCAAGTGATCCGGCTGGATTTCACTTCTGTTACCATCGTAGACCTGAGCGACGAAACGGGCTGTTTGACGTTCCCCACATTAACACTTCTCAACGATGCCCGCCACATCGAGGGAATTGCTGCAACGACTGTCTTCGGAAATTAAGAGAATCAGCGGAGTGGTATTCACTCCGCTTTTTTGCCTTCTCAGAGCCCTTTCCTTTGCAAAAAGGCTCAGCTTTATTCCGGCTGGTTTGCATTTTCTTTTATTTATGATATAATATCCCAAAAGTATATCAAATCACGCGGAAAGGATGATTCTATGAAAAAGTACGATGTGGCTGTCTGCGGCGGTGGATTTGCAGGTATTTCGGCCGCCCTTGCTGCGGCGCGGGAGGGCAAACAGGTCATCCTTTTTGAAAAAGAATACATCCTCGGCGGGTTGGGAACAGCCGGTCTTATTACGATCTATTTGCCCCTGTGTGACGGTCTGGGGCATCAGGTTTCCTTTGGTATCGCAGAAGAATTGCTGAAACTTTCCATTACCTACGGAGCCGAAGCCCGCTACCCGGAAAACTGGCTGGATAACATCGGGACAAGGACCGAAAACGACAAGCGTTATCTCGTGCAGTACAATGCACAGGTATTTGCGATTTTGGCAGAAAAGTTACTGTTGGAAACCGGTGTGGATATCCTGTACGGTAGTTATGTGATTGATGTCACCACCGAAAACAACCGGATCACCAAGCTTCATGTTGTAAACAAGTCCGGCAGAACGGACTACGCCGTCGGCACGGTGGTGGATGCTACCGGTGATTGCGATATTGCCCATTTCGCAGGCGTGCCCACTGCCTCCTTTAAGCAGGGAAATGTGCTTGCCGCATGGTATTATTACACGAATCCCAGCGGCTATCATCTGCAGCAGGTCGGCGCTTCGGATATCCCCGACGAAGAACGGACCCCAGGCCGGGAGAAAAAACACCTGATCAGCCGCCGCTTTACCGGTCTTGAGGGCAAAGAGCTTTCCGAGCAGGTTTGCCTTTCCCACAGAGCAACGCTGGAGCATTGGCTGAAAAAAAGAGAAACGGACCAAGAGGCGGTTATTTCCACCATCGCAACCATTCCCCAGATTCGTATGACCAGAAAAATCGTCGGTGAATACGAGCTGGCGCACACGGAAATGCATACTTATTTCGAAGACTCCATCGGTATGGTTTCAAACTGGAAAAAGCGCGGACCTGTCTATGAGGTGCCCTTCAGGACCCTTTATAATAAAGAAATGAAGAATCTGATCGTTGCAGGCCGCTGTACCTCTGTAAACGAAACCCTGTGGGATGTGATGCGGGTCATTCCCTGCTGCGCCGTAACCGGCCAGGCCGCCGGAACCGCCGCCGCCATGACCGATGATTTTTCTGCCCTTGATGTTTCAAAACTGCAGGAAAAACTGAGAAAAAGCGGTGTAATCATTCACGAAAGTGATATTTTTTAAGCTTCACCGGAACATACAGAAAAAGGAGTATCAATCATGGAAGAAAGAATCTTTGAGGGACTAAAATATCTGATTTCTTATCCGGAAGGATTTCAGGGGAACAAGCAATATCCTCTGGTTCTCTTTTTACACGGCGCCGGAAGCCGCTCGGACACAACGGATCGCCTGCGGAAGAATTCCAGTGTGAATAATCTGCTGAAGCGGCAAAATGCAAGAGGCTACATTCTGATTGTCCCTCTTTGCCACAGAGGAACCTGGAACGAATGGATGTCGGTACTGGTCCACCTGGTGAAAGAATACCGTGAAACTCCCTATATTGACAAAACCCGCATTTACCTGACCGGTTACAGCATGGGTGGCTACGGCACCTGGACACTGGCTACTCTGTATCCCCATTGGTTTGCCTCGGCAATGCCGGTTTGCGGCGGCGGCATTGCCGGATTGGCCATGAACCTGGCACAGGTCCCCATCCGCACCTTCCACGGACTTCGGGACAAAACCGTAGACCCCATCGAGAGCCTGCAGATGGCAAAAGCGGTGAATCAGTACGGCGGCCGCGCCGAGCTGATTCTGTTCCCGGAGTTTGAGCACAATTGCTGGGACGCGGTCTACTCCGACGAGAAAAACTACGATTGGCTGCTTTCCTTTACTTCCTCGCCGGATGAGCCTGAGGTGGAGGATCCTTCCAGAGTTCATTACGGCGGTAAAAAGTATTAATGGGGAGAAACACATGAAAACTATTTCCAACATTTGCTATTGCGAGGAACACAAGCAGTATCTTGATGTGCATTTACCCGATTGCGACAGCTTCCCTGTGTTTATTTATTTCCACGGCGGCGGCCTCGAAGCAGGCGACAAGGGCAAGCAAGTGGCGCTGTACCAATATCTTACCAACCACGGCATCGCCGTTGTGGCCCCCAATTACCGGATGTACCCCGATGCCCATTATCCCGACTTCCTGGTTGACAGCGCAAAGGCCGTTTCCTGGACTTTGCAGAACATCGCCTCCTACGGAAAGGCAACCGGAATCTATATCGGCGGAAGTTCGGCCGGCGGTTACATTTCGCAAATGCTGTGCTTCGATGCCTCCTGGCTTCTGACCCACGGCATCAAGCCTTCCGATATTTCGGGTTATTTGCACGATGCAGGGCAGCCCACCTGTCACTTCAATGTGCTGCGTGAGCGCGGATTGGATCAAAGACGGCTTATCGTTGACGAAACCGCTCCGCTTTACCACATCGACGACAGCCGGAGCTATCCGCCTATGCTGGTAATTGTGTCTGACAACGATATCGTAAACCGCTATGAGCAAACCATGCTTCTTATGTCCACACTGAAGCATTTCGGTCATACCGAACACGTAAGCCTCAAGGTTATGCACGGAAAGCACTGCGCATACGTAAAAGCAGTGGACGAAAACAGCAACAGCGTTCTGGGCCAAATCGCACTGGAATTTATTCAAAATACAAGCGCGTAATCAAACAGGTGCAGGGGATGTGTTCCGCCTCCTGCAGGATCCATCCCCTGCTCTGTTCCTATCCGAAATGGACGGTGATCATATAATGAAACGCTACACCATGCTTCATTGCGAGATTGCAGTAGACGAAGAAAAAACAAAGCAGTGGTATGCACAGGCCGGAAATTGGGGATGTGAATGCAGATATTGTCTCAATTTCCTGGAAGTCGTAAAACAAGGGAAACTTCCCGGGAAAGTGCTGAACCACTTATCTGTTTTTGGCATTCCCCCTGCGAAGGCAACCTATGTCTGCTGTTTGAACAGCGATCCGAAAAAGCCTTTGTACCAGTTC
>JAZSLC010000061.1:0-6708 GCA_045535175.1 Faecousia sp.
ATATGTCAGAAAAACTGCGAAGCACACTTGATATTATTGCCATCGTTCTGTTAATGGCATTGTATCTTGTTCTTAATCATAATCAAACAGATTATCCGGAGAGGTACTATGCTTCTCCTGTGGTATCAACAGATTACCCAAATATTGATATGAGTATTGGACAAGTTGTAGATGACGGTAGTCACATATACGTTCTCCATCACCACTCCAATGGTATTGTCCAGGTGTACGATCTTGATGGGAACTATCAGCATACATTATTCTTTTATTGCCATATGAATGGCGGGTTTTCACTGGCGGTAGAAGATAACATCCTGTATGTAAAGGATATGCGTCAGAATGTATATGTTTTTAGAGAGGGCGAGTTTTGTGATTTTTTGACAAAAAGGGAAGCGGAAATCGAACTGAGCAACGTTCGTTTTCGGTCTAGAGAATCCTCGGACGGATATACGATCAGATCGCAATCTGTTTGGAAAGAAATCAATGGAGAACCTGTGTTAATCATTGGAACGCCGGATCAGGATAAAGTTTTAGATACCACTGGTTTACTTACGTGGGGGTGTGTCGTTATACTTGTTATCATGATTCATAAACGTCGCAGGACGGGGGACGGTTCTCTGTCTTGGGGCGAATAGTTGCAGAAACGTCCGATAATGCAACTGATTGACAGAAACTCGCGTTAAAATGTTCAAAAAGGTGCGGCTGGCGCTGGGCCCTGCACCGTCCCCACCGTAGGGGCCAATGACCACATTGGCCCGAAACGCCGCCGGTTTTGTATCCCTACCGACCCATGTCCGTAGGGACGCCTCTCCTGAGGCGTCCGAAACGATCACGCCGATCCATTGGTATTATCTGCCGATAACCCCCCGCAATTATACGTTGGATTTTCCGACGCATTTCCATCCATCGTAACGCCGCCCTTCCGGACGCCTCGGGAGAGGCGTCCCTACGAGAAACCGGCCAAGCCATCCCGTAATTCCGCCGTGGCTGAATGTGGGGGCGTTTGCGGGCGGATATCATCCGCCCCTGCGGGTGTGGCCGGAAGGGGGGACGAAGATTGGGGTGGGGCGGGCGACCGAAGGTCGCCCCTACGGGTGTGCTGGTGGGTTTCCTCGTGATACCTCCGCACCCAAAACCATATTCGCAGAAGATCCTTCGACTCCGTTTCACTCCGCTCAGGATGACGCGGGGTCGTTTCAGGTCGAGCGGCGAAGGTACGTAACGATACGAGCCAACCTATGCACGAATTGGCTGTCGGCCCTGCCGACCTCAGGATGACGTGGGGGCGTTTCAGGTTGAGCGGCGAAGGTGCGTAACGATAGGAGCCAGCCTTTGCACGAATTGTCCGCCGGCACTGCCGGCTCCGGGGTTGCAAATATCGGCAGATTCCGTTATAATCAGATGTAAAGATCATAGCGGGAGGATGTAACCATGCAAATTCTGGTGCTGAACGGCAGCCCCAAGGGGCGTTACAGTGTGACACTGCAGACGGTGCTTTACCTGCAGGCCCTGTTTCCGGAGCATACCTTTGAGGTTTTGAACGTGGGGGCCACCATCAAGGCCCTGGAAAAGGACTTTACCCCGGCCCGGGAGGCGCTGGACCGGGCGGAGTTGATTCTGTTTTCTTACCCGGTGTATACCTTCATTGCCCCTTACCAGGTCCATCGGTTCCTGGAGCTGGTGAAGCAGCATCAGGTGGACCTGAAGGGCCGCTATGTGTCCCAGATCACCACCTCCAAGCATTTTTACGACATGACAGCCCATCGCTTCATTCAGGACAACTGCGGCGACCTGGGCATGAAGTACATCCGGGGCCTGTCGGCGGATATGGACGATCTGCTGACCGAGAAGGGTCAGAAAGAGGCGAAGGAATTCTTCGAATATCTCCTTTGGAGTGTCCGGCAGGACCTTTACGAGCCCGTTCCCCAGCCGGTGCCGGAAAAGGAAGCCCCGATGGCTGCGGTGCCGGAATCTTCCGGGGAAAAGCAGGGAGATGTGGTGATCATCACCGATTGCCGGGAGGACCCGGCCCTGGAGGCCATGATTGGCCGGTTCCGGGTGGTGGTGAACCGGAAGACCCGGGTGGTAAACCTGTGGGAGTTCCCCTTCAAAGGGGGCTGTTTGGGGTGCTTCAACTGCGCCGTGTCCGGCAAGTGCATCTACAAAGACGGCTTTGACGAGTATCTGCGCCGGGAGATCCAGACGGCCCAGGCCATCATCTACGCCTTCCGGGTGAAGGACCACTCCATGGGCGCCCGGTTCAAGCTCTACGATGACCGGCAGTTCTGCAACGGCCACCGGACCGTCACCATGGGGATGCCTGTGGGCTATTTGGTGTGCGGCAACCTCTCCGGGGAGGGGAATCTGCAGACCATTATGGAAGCCCGGGCCCAGGTGGGCAGCAACTTCCTGGCAGGCATCGCCACCGATGAAGGTGACCCCAATGCCGCAGTGGATGCCCTGGCTCAGAATCTGGAATACGCCCTGGAGCATCACTATGTGCCGCCCCAGAACTTCTACGGTGTGGGCGGAATGAAGGTGTTCCGGGACCTGATCTGGCTGATGCAGGGTATGATGCGGGCGGACCACAAGTTCTACAAGGCCCACGGCCAGTATGATTTCCCCCAGAAAAAGTGGGGGACCATGGTGAAAATGTACCTGGTGGGCGCGCTGATCTCGAATCCCAGGGTGAAGGCCAAAATGGGCAACGCCATGAACGAGGGAATGCTGATGCCCTACAAGAAACTGCTGGACAGTTTGAAGACCAAGTGAATAAAATGAATCAACCACCGGTGCAAAACCGGTGGTTGTCATTTTTGCATGGTGCTATGTGGGGTCCGGGGTCAGGCGGACCACGGTGGGCTCATAGCCCAGGTGGGGCAGGAGGATTTCCAGAAGGTCCGAGGTCTTCAGGCGCACCGTGGAGGTGTTGATGCAGGGGTGGCACCCCAGGAAGGGCTCCTGCAGTACCTCCTCGTCCAGCAGCAGCCGCACCCGGTGCTGCCGGTCGTTCATCAGGCCCATCACACTCAAAGAGCCGGGGGTGATGTCCAGCAGCTGCTCCATGTACTCCCCGTCGGCGAAGGACAGCCGGGAAGATCCGATCTGTTTGGAAAGATCCTTGGTTTTGAATACCTTGCCGCCGGGCAGGAGCAGAAGGTAAAAATCCGTACACTGGCGGTTACACAGCAGCAGGTTCTTGCAGATGGGTGCCCCCAATGCCTGATCCAGCCGGGCGCAGACCTCCATGGTCATGGCCGGGGGATGGTCGATGCGGTCATAGACGATGCCCAGGCTGTCCAGCAGGTCATAGACCCGGATCTCTTTTTCCGGCCGTCCGGCGGTGTTTTCAGGTCGCCCGTGATGCAGTGTCATAGTTGCGCCTCCTCTGTTTTTTAACAGTATACACCGCTTTTTTGCCGATTGCAAGAGCGGAACCCGGGTTTTAGTGGACAAAAAGTTCACCACGGGTGCTTACCGGGCGGGTTTGACAAAGGGGCGGAAAGGGGAATACTGAACCTGTGGAAAGGGAAAATTCCGCCTGCGCAACTGGTTTCTCTTGACAAATTCCCGGATTTGATGTACTCTTTATCTGTCTGTATTTAGGGTGGGGAAAACTTGTTTTTTTGGTGGGCCCCAGCCTGTTGGTATTATCACCTTGCGTTTGAGGAGTATTTTTATGCGTGAAAGCGGCGTGCTGATGCACATTACCTCCCTGGCCGGTAAATACGGCGTGGGAACTATGGGAAAACCTGCCTTTGATTTTGTGGATTTCCTGAAAAAAGCCGGTCAGAGCTGTTGGCAGATTCTGCCTTTGACCCCCACCGGCTACGGCGATTCCCCCTACCAGTCCTGCTCTACCTTTGCAGGCAACCATTACCTCATCGACCTGCAGAAGCTGGTGGAAGACGGCCTGCTGAATACCGAAGAAATCGAGTCCGTCCGGTGGAGTGACACCGAGGAAAAGGTGAATTTCGGCCTGCTGTACAATCATAAACTGAATGTGCTGCGCATTGCATTTTCCCGGTTTGTGGCCGGGGAAGCATTTGAGCGGTTCTGCCGGGAAAACAGCAGCTGGCTGGCGGACTTTGCCCTGTTCATGGCCCTGAAGGCCAAGACCGGCGGCGAACCCTGGTATCGCTGGGAGGATGACCTGAAGTTCCGCAATCCCGATGCCATCTGGAAGGCCCGTCAGGAGCTGCGGGAGGAAATCCGTTTCTACTGCTTTGTCCAGTATATTTTCTACACCCAGTGGAACGCCCTGCGGACCTATGCCCATGAGGCAGGCATCACCATCATCGGTGACGTGCCCATCTATGTGCCCCTGGACTCCGCTGACGTTTGGAGCAATCCCGAGCTGTTCCAGCTGGATGAAAGCCTGAATCCCACTGCCGTGGCCGGCTGTCCCCCCGATGCCTTCTCTGAAGACGGTCAGCTCTGGGGCAATCCCCTGTACCGCTGGGATCTGCTGAAGCAGGATGGCTACAACTGGTGGATCAACCGCCTGGCCGCTGCCGGCAGAATTTACGACGTGGTCCGGATGGACCATTTCCGTGGCTTCGAAAGCTATTGGTCCGTACCCGCCGGAGAAACCACCGCCAAGAACGGCAAGTGGATCAAGGGTCCCGATATGGACTTTATGAACACCGTCAAGGCGCGCCTGCCCCAGCTTCGGCTCATTGCCGAGGACCTGGGCTTCCTGACCCAGGCGGTGCTGGACCTGCGTGATCAGAGCGGCTTCCCCGGCATGAAGGTGCTGGGCTTCGCCTTTGACTCCCGGGAGCCTTCCGAGTACCTGCCCCACACCTATATTCCCAATACCGTCTGCTACACCGGCACCCACGACAACATGACCACCCGTCAGTGGTTCGAAACCGCCGGCGCCGAAGCCGTGGCCTACGCCCGGGAGTATATGTGCCTGAACGAAAAAGAGGGCGACGTCTGGGGCACCATCCGGACCGCTTTCAGCACTGTGTCCGATCTGTGCATTACCCCCATGCAGGACTTTTTGAACCTGGGCGGGGAGTCCCGAATGAACTTCCCCGGCACCATGACCGATTGCAACTGGACCTGGCGTGTCAAAGAGGGCATGATCACCGACGCCCTGGCTGAGAAGATCCGCAAGATGACCGTCCTTTACGGTCGTTTGGGCAGCCAGACCCCCAAGAAAACCACCGGAACCCCTTCCGTGTAAGATAAGGAGAACTGACTATGACTTATAATTGCCTGAACATTCTGCAGTGGACCGAAGCACAGCTGAAGTACAACTACGACGTGTCCCTTCAGGAAGCGACTCCCCAGGAACTCCATGAGGCCCTGGGCCAGGCTGTGATGATGGCCATCAGCGAGAACTGGAGCAAGGCCAAGAAGACCCGTATGCATCAGCGCAAGGCCTACTATATCTCCGCCGAGTACCTGATCGGCCGTCTGGTGTATTCCAACCTCTACAACCTGGGCATCCTGGACGAGATGAAGCAGCTCTTTGCCACCCGTGGCGTGGACCTGGCCATCCTGGAGGACATCGAAGATGCCGCTCTGGGCAACGGCGGCCTGGGCCGTCTGGCTGCCTGCTTCCTGGACAGCGCTGCTTCCACCAATGTGCCCCTCAGCGGCTACGGCCTGCGCTACAAGTTCGGCCTGTTTAAGCAGAGCTTTGACGGTAACGGCAGCCAGAAGGAAAACGCCGATGACTGGTCCAAGTACGGCGACCCCTGGTCCTACCGCCGCTACAACCACACCGTGAGAGTGGAGTTCCCCGATCATACCGTGCTGGCTGTTCCCTATGACGTACCCGTTATCGGCTACGGTACCGACAATGTGGGTACCCTGCGCCTGTGGCAGTGCGAGGCTGAGGAAGAACTGGACTTCAACGCCTTCAACGATCAGGACTACCTGCGTGCCCTGGCCCAGAAGAACAAGGCCGAGGACATCACCCGGGTCCTGTACCCCAATGACTCCACCTGGGAAGGCAAGCGCCTGCGTATCAAGCAGCAGTATGTGCTGTCCTCCGCATCCCTGCAGGATATGCTTCGGGTCTGCAAGAGCGCTCACGGCACCGACCTGAGCAACTTTGCCGAGTACTACGCCGTGCAGCTGAACGATACCCACCCCGCCATGTCCATCCCCGAGCTGATCCGTCTGCTGATGAAGGAAGGCATGGACTTCGAGCAGAGCTTTGCCATCGCCCAGAAGACCTTCTCCTACACCAACCATACCGTTATGGCCGAGGCTCTGGAGAAGTGGCCCCTGGACCTGCTGGGCAGTGTGGTGCCTGAGATCGTGGAGATCATCAAGCGCATCGATGCCAAGCTCAAGAGCGAGCATCCCAATCTGTTCATCATCCGGGACAACACTGCCCACATGGCAAACCTGAGTGTTTACGTGGGCACCTATGTGAACGGCGTGGCCGAGATTCACTCCCAGATTCTGAAGGACGACTGCTTCCGGGAGTGGTATGAAGCCTTCCCCGAGCGGTTCCAGAACAAGACCAACGGTGTGACCCCCCGCCGCTGGATGGGCCTGTGCAACCCCGAGCTGACCCAGATGATCAAGTACCGCATCGGCGGTGACTTCCTGAAGGACCTGACCCGGCTGTCCAAGCTGAAGCCCATGATCGATGATGACATGGTCCGCCAGTTCAACCAGATCAAGCGCAAGAAGAAGGAACAGCTGTGCAAGGTGATCCTGGAGCGGGAAGGCGTGGAGCTG
>JAZSLC010000209.1:0-2097 GCA_045535175.1 Faecousia sp.
CCGCCGGCGCAGGTGCCGGAGAGCTTCAGGGCGGTGAATTCGCCGTAGGCGATGGCGGGGTTGGCCTTGCGGATGCCGATGAGCTTCTTGTAGCGGCTCAGGATGCTGTTGCCGTCCGGGAGCTGGTCCAGCACGGTGCCGTTGATCTGCTGGGCGGCGTAGTCGGAGCCTTCCGGGTCACGGACCCAGTCGCCGTCCCCCCAGAGCATGGCCAGGCGCCGGTTGGCGTCGGTGTTGGAGCCGCCCCGGGCGCCTTTCATGCCGATCTCCTCGCCGTAGTAGATGAAGGTGGAGCCGGGCATCAGGATGGACAGGTTGGCGGCCATCTGGGCATGGCCGAAGGAGGCGGGCAGGAAGCCGGCGGCCCGGTCGGTATCGTGGTTGGCGATGAAGGTGACCATGTGGGCCTGGGGATTGATGGCCTTCAGGGCGTCGATGTAGTGCTGGCTGTAGGCCATGAGGCTGTTCACGTCACCGCCCTTGGCGGCGGTGGCGATCTGGCCCCCCACCTGGGCCATGGAGAAGTTGAAGCAGTTGGTGGCCACGGCGTAGGGCTGGGTGATGGCGTCGGAGTCCCACACCTCGCCCACGGTGTAGATGTCGGGCTTGATGGCGCGCAGCTCCTTCATGTACTTTACCCAGAAGTCCACACTCCGGTCGTTTTCGCCGTAGTAGATGTACTTGGCGGCGTCAAAGCGGAAGCCGTCCACACCCAGGTCCAGGTAGAACTTGGCCACGTCCACCATGTCCCGGAAGACCTGGGGATTGTCGAAGTCCGGCTCGGGCATGGAGCCGGAGAAGTTGCACTCATAATGATGGCCGGAGGCACCGATGGGGGCCCAGGTCTTGCCGCCGGAGGGCTCTGCGGTCCAGGCGTAATAGTTGTAGTAGGGATTTTCGGTGTCGCCGGAGATGTGGGCATCCCGGAATTCCTGGAAGTACTTGTGGTTGCTGGCGGTGTGGTTCAGCACCAGGTCCAGAATCAGCTTCACGCCCCGCTGGTGGCACAGGGCAATCAGGTCCTTCAGGTCCTCCATGGTGCCGAACTGGGGGTCGATTTCGTAGTAGTTGGTGACGTCGTACTTGTGGTAGGAGGGGGACAGGAAAATGGGAGTCAGCCAGATGCCCTCGATGCCCAGGCTCAGGCCGGAGTCCGGATCGCCGTCGTTCAGGTAGTCCATCCGGTTGATGATGCCCCGCAGGTCACCGATGCCGTCGCCGTTGCTGTCGGAAAAGGAGCCCACGAAGATCTGGTAGAAGACGTTGCAGTTTCCTTCGGTGACGGTTTCGATGGTGCCGAAGTCGTTGATGATGGCTTCGTTCCGGCCGGTGTCCAGTTCGTATTTGCCGCTGATGTCGGGATTTTCGGGACCTTTGGGCTTGGTTTCACAGCCGAAAAGACCGAAAATCAGAACAAAAGCCAAAATAAGGGCCAGGGATCGTTTCATGTTGGTTTCCTCCTGATGAAAGTTGAGATCATTATAGCGAAATTGGGGGGATTTGTAAAGGGCCGGCAGTGCCGGCTGACAATTCGTGCACAGGTTGGGTGGATTGACCAACCTGCCTGCGCCGCTCGGTTCGTTACGTTATCCCATGAGGACCGCCCGGGCGAGGGGGTGCGCAAAGCCTCCCTTGTGTAAAGGCTGCGCCCGCAGGCGTGGGGTGGCGCAAAGCCTCCCTTGTGAAAGGGAGGTGGCACGGCGTAAGCCGTGACGGAGGGATTGCCGTTGAGGGTTCGTGGTACGAATGAACAACGGGGCAATCCCCCAGTCGGCCTGTTCGGCCGACAATCGCCTGCGGGCGATCCGGTCGCGGCTCTGACAGTCCACTGGACTGTCATTCACTACCGCGACTGCGCTTCGCTTACCCTTTGCACAAGGGGGCCATGAGGGCGTTTCCCCTTTACACAAGGGGGCCATGATGCGTGGTACCAATTTGGCATTGGGCATTTATGAAAAGAACAGCAAAGAGTACCAGGTGATGACGTTTTCGCCGTAGATGAAGGGGAGGCCGTTTTCTTCCAGGGTGGGGATCAGGTTGATGCCGTGGCTTTCCACGCAGGGGTGCATTTTGTCCCGGTGGCGGCAGGGGAGCCCC
>JAZSLC010000062.1:0-3321 GCA_045535175.1 Faecousia sp.
TATGGTCAAGGACGGCAAGGTTGCCCGGGACGCCAAGGTTCGTGTGCTGCGTGACAGCATCGTGATCCACACCGGCGAAGTGGGCTCCCTGCAGCGGTTCAAGGACGCTGCCAAGGAAGTCACTGCCGGCTACGAGTGCGGCATGAGCATCCTGAAGTTCAACGACATCAAGGAAGGCGACATCTTTGAGTGCTTCGTGATGGAGCAGATCAAACAGTAAACGATCCCCGCCGCGCCGCACCCGCGGCGCGGCGGAAATTGCATTATGCAACCCTATTTCAATTGTTAAGGAGACTGTGTTATGGCTTCCAACCGTATTGGACGGATCAATGAGGAAATCCAGAAGGAACTGGCCAACTTGATCCGCAACCTGAAGGACCCCCGGGTCCAGAATACCATGATCTCCATTACCCATGTGGAGACAACCCCCGACCTGCGCTATGCCAAGGTGTATGTCAGCTTCCTCCAGGAGGACAAGGCCGCCGATGCCATGAAGGGCCTGAAGTCTGCCGGCGGGTACCTGCGCCGGGAACTGGGAAATGCCCTGAAACTGCGCTACACCCCCGAACTGGTGTGGGCTCTGGATGACAGCATTACCTACGGTGCCAAAATGCTGAAGCTCATCAACTCTCTGGAGGTTTCCGACGATGAAGGAACTGACGAGGATTGATTGTGCCGATTGGCTGCTGGAGCATGACCGGTATGTGATTCTCACTCACCGCAAGCCCGACGGAGACACCCTGGGCTCTGCGGCGGCCCTGTGCCTGGGCCTGCGGCAGCTGGGAAAACGCGCCCATGTGCTCCAAAACCCCGAAGTAACCCCCCAGCTGGCGCCTCTCATGGAGGGAATCACCAAACCGGCTCCCGAGGAAGGGGATCTGCTGGTGGCCGTGGATGTGGCGGCGGACAATATGCTGCCCAAGTGCTGGGGTGACCTGAAAAACTGCATCGATCTGCGGATCGATCACCACGGTTCCGGCCGGGAGTACACTCCCATGGAACTGGTGGAATCCGACAGCGCCTCCTGTGCCGAGCTGATTTGGGAGGTGCTGCTGGAAATGGGTGTGGAGCTGGACCAGCAGATCGCCGACGCCATTTATGTGGGCGTGGCCACGGATACCGGCTGCTTCCGCTATGCCAACACCACCGCCCATACCTTTGATGCCGCGGCAGATTGCCTGGCCAGCGGCGCCCATGTATTTGATTGGAATCTGAAGCTCTTTGAAACCAACTCCCTGGCCAAGCTGCGGCTCCAGGGCTGGGTGGCGGAGCATACGGTGCTGTTTGCCGATGGGAAGCTGGCCACCTGCGCCATTCCCAAGGCGGTGGAAGAAAGCCTTGGGGTGGATGAAGATGATCTGGGGAACCTCAGCTCCTTCCTGCGGACCATTGAAGGGGTCTGCATGGCGGCACTGCTGCGTGAAGTGGATGAAACCAACACCAAGGTGTCCGTCCGGGCCCTGCCCGGGCACAATGCGGCAGCGGTTTGTGAACAGTTTGAAGGCGGCGGCCATGCCGGTGCTGCGGGCTGCTCCATCCGGATGCCCCTGAAAGACGCGGAAGAAGCCGTCCGCAAGGCCATGCTGGCCTGGGAGATGAGCTGATGAACGGCATCGTCATTGTGGATAAGCCGGAAGGCTGGACAAGCCAGGACGTGACAGCCCGCCTGCGCCGGGTGTTCGGCACCCGCCGCATCGGCCACGGTGGCACCCTGGATCCCATGGCCACGGGGGTGCTGCCGGTTTTTGTGGGCCGGGCTACCCGGGGCGTGGAGTTTTTTGAACACGCCGAAAAGACCTATGAAACGGTGCTGCGGCTTGGGATCACCACCGACACCGAAGATATTACCGGTACAGTTTTGACGGATCAGGATGCCTTTGTTACCGGAACGATGCTGGAACAGGTGCTGCAGAAATTCCGGGGTGAAATCCTGCAGGTGCCGCCCATGTATTCGGCCCTGAAGGTTAATGGCCAGAAGCTTTGCGACCTGGCCAGAAAGGGCAGGGAAGTGGAGCGGCAGCCCCGGCCTGTTACCATCCATGAGCTGACCCTCCTTGGCATGGAGGCCGACGGCATTCACCTGCGGGTCCGCTGCTCCAAGGGGACCTATATCCGCACTCTCTGTAAGGACATCGGTGCGGCTCTGGGCTGCGGCGGCTGCATGGCCAGCCTGCGGCGCATCCAGGCTGGAGAATACACCATCCGGGAGGCAGTGCCCCTGGAAACCCTGCTGGAAACCGACCGTCCGGAGCAGTATCTTCGGGGGGTGGATACCATGTTTTCCCTGTATCCTCAGGTGATCCTGACGGAGAAGCAGGAAAAGCGCTGCCGCTGCGGCAATTCCTTTACCGTAGGAATGGCCGACGGCACCTACCGGGCCTACGGAAAAAACGGAGAATTTTTGATGCTGGCGAAGGTGGAAAACGGCATCATGTCCACCGTCAAAAGCTTTTTTGAAGTCTGATCGCATAAAAAGGGGAATTCCATGAAACCATCCCGCATCTTTGCCCTGGGCTTTTTTGACGGAGTCCATCTGGGCCACCAGGCACTTCTTCGGGAATGTGTCCGTCTGGCAAGTGAATATGGGGCAGAGCCTGCGGCGATTACCTTTGACGCCCATCCCCGGGCCCTGTTTCAGCCGGAGCCCCCCAGGCTTTTGACGACTCTGGAGGACCGGAAGGCCCTTTTGGCCCATTACGGGATTCGGTATGTTCAGGTACTGCCGGTGACCGAGGGGGTCATGTCCACCCCTTGGGAGGATTTCCTGGAAAACCTGCGAAAGGACGGCGCGGCGGGCTTTGTCTGCGGACACGACTTTCGCTTCGGCTTCCGGGGTCAGGGCAACGGGCAGAAGCTGCTGGACTACTGCGCCCGGGAAGGCTTGCCCTGCACGGTGATTCCCCGGCAGGTTCTGGAGGGCGTTACCCTTTCTTCCAGCCATATCCGCACCCTTCTGGAGCGGGGGGCGGTCCGGGAGGCAGTCCGTTTTCTGGGGCATCCCCACATCATCAGCGGAGAAGTGACCCAGGGCCGGAAAATCGGCCGGACCATTGGCGTCCCCACTGCCAACCTGGAGCTTCCGGAAGAAGTCCTTTGCCCCCAGCTGGGCGTTTATGCGGCGGTGGCCTGTTTTGACGATCAGCGGCATCTTTCGGTGACCAATATCGGCAGCCGGCCCACAGTGGGAGGGCACCATGTAACCGTGGAACCCTGGATTCTGGACTTCCATGGGGACCTCTACGGAAAGAAATTGACCCTTCAGCTGCATGAATTCCTGCGCCCGGAGATCAAGTTTGCATCTTTGGAGGCATTACAGGGAGA
>JAZSLC010000179.1:0-2490 GCA_045535175.1 Faecousia sp.
CCCCTGACCTACTGCTTAGAAGGCAGTTGCTCTATCCAGCTGAGCTACTGGCGCATTTCTATGGAGCGGGTGACGGGAATCGGACCCGCGTATCCAGCTTGGAAGGCTGGTGTTCTACCATTGAACTACACCCGCAAATCCGGTCCTTCGCTGATTCAGCCGTTTGATTTTAGCACAGGAAGTTCCGATTGTCAAGTCAAAACCCGAGAATTTCGGGAATTTTTTTGTAAATCACGTCCGCAATGGCCCCTTCTCCGCAGGGGCACACGGTTTCGAACCGATCCGCCACCACCCCGTCCGCCGGGCAGAAGGCATAGTCCGCTCCCAGGAGCATGGGCAGATCGTTCTCCGCGTCTCCCACACATACCAGCACCTTCCGGCCCAGATCCGCCTGCAGGCGCCGCGCGGCGTTGATCTTGCTGCAGCCCTTGGCGTGGGTGTCCACGATCCGGGCGCAGGCCCGGAACACATCCACCTTGTCAGCGTAGGTACGCTCCACATAGCGGATGGCCTCCTCAAACAGCGCCAGCTCCCGGTCCGTAGCCCGGTACATAGACGCTATGGTGCCGTCCTCAAACTTTCCGTAAAGGGAGAACTTGATAAAAGGCCCCGGAATCTCGTGGGGCATCCGGTAGTCCCAGGCGCAGCCGTTGTTGCTGCAATAGAACTCCCACTTTTCGTTCCTGCGGGCCAGATAGTGGGCCTCCGCACCCTGAATCTCCACATCCAGTTCCGGAAAGCGCTGCTGCAGATCCTCAATTACCTGATCGGCATCCAGGTCGATGGGGCACACATTGGTCAGCACCCCGGCCTGTTTGTCATAGGCAGAGCTGCCGTTATAGAGAAGCAGAGGCACATTCACCGGCACCTCCGGCAGCAGCTTTCCCACGCACATGGGGATGCTCCGACCCGTATTCACCGTAAAAGCGCCGCCCCGGTCCATAAAATACCGGATGGCCTCCAGATTCCGCTGCGGGATCTCTCCATCCGGCCCCGTCAGGGTTCGGTCAAAATCCACCGTCAGCAACACATCCGAATAATCCATGGTCTGTCTCCCGGGCCGTCAGCCCATTTTTTCCAGTTTACATAATACTTCTTCAAAATACTTGGGCAGCGGTGCAAAGACCATCACCGGCAGGCCCGTCCGGGGATGGGTAAAGCACAGGGCTCCGGCGTGGAGGCACTGGCTGTCCTGGCCCAGCTCCGGCTTTTTGTGGCCGTAGACCGTGTCCCCCAGAATGGGGTGGCCAATGTGGGCCATGTGGACCCGGATCTGATGGGTCCGGCCCGTTTCCAGACGGCAGCGGATGTGGGTGTAGCCCCGGTACCGGGCCACCACTTCCCAATGGGTCACTGCCCGCTTGGAATTGCGCTCGGTGACGCACATTTTCTTCCGGTCCGAAGGGTGCCGGCCGATGGGGGCATCCACGGTACCCCTGTCCTCCCGGAAGCTGCCGCAGACAACGGCCTCGTAGGTCCGGGCCATGGAGTGGTCCTTCAGCTGGGATGCCAGCACCGTATGGGCCAGATCGTTTTTCGCCACCGCCAGCAGGCCGGAGGTATCCTTGTCGATCCGGTGAACGATCCCGGGCCGCAGCTCCCCGTTGATGCCGGAAAGCTTGTCCCCCAGGGCATACAGCAGGCCGTTCACCAGGGTGTCCTCCTGATGGCCCGCAGCCGGATGGACCACCAGCCCCTTTGGCTTGTTCAGCACCAAAAGGTCCTCGTCCTCATAGACGATGTCCAGGGTCATTTCCGTGGGTACGATCTCCACAGCCTTGGGCTCCGGCACCGTCACCGACACCTGATCCCCGGGGGAGAGCTTGTCATTTTTCTTGCCGGGCCGGCCGTTGAGGGTGATGCACCCCTCCTCCAGCAGCTTCTGGGCCCCGGAGCGGCTGAGCCCCTCCACACTGCGGGCCACAAAGGCATCCAGCCGTTCCCCGGCGGTATCAGCGGTGAGGATCATTTCTTCTCATCCTTCCAGAACTGTTTGTTGCAGAAAATCAGGTGGAAAATCAGGGCGAAGCAGCCGCAGGTGATGAAGCAATCCGCCACATTAAACACGGGGAAGGTCATAAACTCCAGCTCGATCATGTCCACCACATAGCCCAGCCGCAGCCGGTCGATCATGTTGCCCAGGCCGCCGGCATACACCGCCACCAGGCACCAGCGCTCAAAGGGCAGGAAGCCCAGCTTCTTTTTCCAAAGCTCCCAGGCAAGACCCAGGGTAAACAGAACAAACACCAGGGCGAACAGCCACTGCATCCCCTGAAAAGCAGAGAAAGCCGCACCGGTGTTCTGCACATAGGTCAGCCGGAACAGGCCGGGGATGGCCTCCATGGCTCCATACAGAGGAATATTCTGCACCACCAGGAACTTGGTCCACTGGTCCAGCACCGTCACCGCCACCACAACCAGCACCATCAAAATGTAAGTCATAAGGAAACACTCCTTTTATTTGCTACCCTATATCATACCATCAACCGG
>JAZSLC010000144.1:0-21373 GCA_045535175.1 Faecousia sp.
TACACCCAAGCAATATATTTTGGATGTTCGGATTCGCAAAGCCAAGCAGCTGCTGATCGACACGCCATTTACCGTTACCGCAATTGCGGAAGAATGCGGCTTTTCCAGCGTCTACCACTTCTGCCGCTCCTTCAGGCAACGTACAGGGAAAACCCCTACCCAATATGCTGCGGAAAACAGAACCTATCAGATATAAAAAGGCTTGACCAAATCTGCATTACACAGACAGCAAGCCCTTTCGGCAGCTTAAACAATTTGAGTTAGAAATATTAGTCTAACTTTGTGGGGTCACTTCATTCCGGATATTTTGGAGGATTGTGACAGATATATCCAGCTTGGCTGCCGTATGTTTACCTTAAATGACATTTATAAAGCGGATAAGATTTTAAGAGCATTGGGACGGCGATGGAAGTATATTTTTGATGTTTGCAATGTCTAACTTCGATTTGCTATTACCTATTTTGTGCGAATTTGAGCCATTTCGACAAAAATACTGCGTCCTAAGTAGACACAAGCAGAAGGATTCGTGCTTTGCGTTGGCGCGAAGATGTTTACGATTGCAGGACCAGTCATCGTCTATGGCGTGTCTGCATCCGTAGTGTATGGGTTGATTTATTGGCTGTTTACAGCCGTGTTGTAGGGATGGCGCAATCTTCTGGTTGCGCTATCCTTTTATGCGTGTTATAATTCAAAAAGAATGGAGGAATTGGCAATGAAACAGATACAGTTACCATACGGAAAGACAAAGCTTACATATTCCTTTGAAGAAGCTTGCTTGGCAGGGGTGCTTTCTTCCGCGCTTGGAGAATATGTGCCAAAGATGGATCCTCGTAAGCTTGTGGAAAAAGCATTGGAAAACCCCATTGGTTCCCGCCGTCTGAGTGAACTTGCCAGAGGAAAGAAAAATATTGTTATTATTGCCAGCGATCATACTCGTCCTGTACCCAGCAAAGTTATCATTCCTGCCATGCTGAAGGAAATCAGAAGCACCAGCCCGGATGCACAAATCACGATCCTGATCGCAACCGGCTGTCACAGAGGGACGACCAGACAGGAACTGATTGAAAAGTTTGGTAGCAAGATCGTGGAGCAGGAGCGAATCTATATCCACGATTGTGATGAACGGGAAAAATTGGTCAGCATCGGTGTGTTGCCTTCAGGCGGTGAATGTGAAATCAATTCGATTGCACTTGACGCAGATCTGCTGTTGGCGGAAGGTTTTATTGAGCCGCATTTCTTTGCCGGTTTCTCCGGAGGCAGAAAAAGCGTTTTACCGGGCATTGCGGGCAGAACGACAGTGCTTAGTAACCATTGCTCGGAGTTTATAGACGACCCCCATGCCAGAACAGGTGTGCTGGAAAACAACCCCATACATAAGGATATGCTGTGGGCAGCGAAAGCCGCAAAGCTGCGTTTTATTGTCAATGTAGTCCTGAACGAAGATAAGAAAGTCATTTACGCAGTGGCGGGAGATCCGGAGAAAGCTCACGAGGATGGTGTGCGCTTCCTGTCCTCACTTTGCGCTGCGGATGCGATCGACGCGGATATTGTGCTCACCACCAATGGTGGCTATCCACTGGACCAGAATATGTATCAGGCTGTCAAGGGTATGACGGCGGCAGAAGCAACGGTGAAGAAGGGCGGTGTGATCATCATGTTGGCCCAGTCCGGGGATGGTATAGGCGGAGAGCATTTTTACCATCAGTTGGCGGATGAGCCGGATATTTACAAAACAATGGAAGTATTTCGCAGCCGCGACCGCCAGCAGACCGTTCCGGACCAGTGGCAGACTCAGATTCTTTTGCGCATACTTATGTATGCCAATGTTATCTATATTTCTGATATGGATGACAGCACAGTCAAGAAGATGCATATGCTTCCTGCGCACTCTATAGATGAGGCTGTAGAATTGGCCAAGAAACTGCTGAAAAAAGAGGACGTTAAAATCACGGTAATTCCGGATGGCGTATCTGTCATTGTTCGAAAAGCTGAGTCCTAACTTGACACAAGCAGAAGGTTTTATTCTTGGCGTCGGCGCGAAGATGTTCACCATCGCCGGTCCGGTGATCGTGTATGGTGTGAGTGCAAGCGTGATGTATGGCTTGATTTATTGGATCACAACTTTATGCTAACGAAAAAGCTTGCCATTTGGCAAGCTTTTTCGTTAGTCTGAAATTAATAGTTTTCGATAGTGCTACATTTTCCAGAAAGGAAGCTTAAAAGGTCGTCCTGATTTGCTTGTGCTTTTACTTGTGCCAATGGGAGTATGTAAGCACCAACACTGCTGTGGTACAAAAAGATATAGTGGTCTTTTACAATACATATCCGCTCAAAGGTGTTATAGTTTTGCTCAGTACGTTTCGATGCGGTAATCTCCACCAGTTTATCTTCGTAAAACTCTATAGTAGATACAGGGTCGAATGGTAATTTGCCTACGTTTTTCAATCGCTTTATCTGCACTTTAATGTTTCGGTTTAATATCTTTCTAAACAGAAGCATATAGAGTGCAGTAAACAGTCCTAAAAATGTTGCGTAAATGATTGAAAAGGTTGTCCATCCCAGCATGAAAATAACAAGCGCCATTAAAAGCACCATAATGGCAATAAAGGAAATACGGGATTTTCTAACCAGCTTTTTTCCATGTGCGGATTCAAAAGAATGAAAGTTGTTAAACGCTAAATAATCTTCTTCGGTAAGGGTGATATTGAATTGAAAAAGCATTGTAGCCACCTCCTGAAATTAGTATATCATAACACTTCAATAATGCAAGTGTTGCAATGTCTGGTTTCGATTTGTTGCTATATATTTTGAAAGAATATATGCCAATTCGACAAATGGCACTGCGTTCTAACTGGACACAAGCAGAGGGTTTTATTCATGGAGTTAGCGCAAAGATGTGTACCATCGCCAGGTCGGTGATCGTGTTTGGTATTTCAGCATCAGTAGTATATGGTTTCATTTATTGGATAACTACATTGTTCTAACGGAAGGGGAACCCCTCCTGCGCTGTCCCTACATTATCGTAGGGGTCGATTGCGGCACATCGACACGCAAATGAAAAGGCTTGACTAAAACGGTCAAGCCTTTAAGTTATTGTAAAAAACAAATAGTATTTCATTCCGAATTTAATGAGATATATTTATCACATTTTTCTTGACATGGATATTATATGTGATATAATTATCACAAAAGAGATAAATATATCACACAACGGAGGTATTTATGAAAAAGAAAGAAAGGCTTATTCCTGTTGGTACAAAAGTATTTTGGGGGCTAACGTTTATGGGAATAATGTGGATTGGTGTAGCTTTGACTGGCATGTTTGATAACTTGATTTGCAATATCCTAAAAACACTGTTTCAAATAGCGGCTATTGTTGCGTTGTTCAAGGTTATCAGAATTGGTAAAATCGGAGATGACGGTGACGAAATGGCCGAGTACAACTTTATTAAGGCGCAAGCAAAGGCCGGTGGAGCATTATGTATGGTGCTATGCATAGCATCAATCGCGTTTGCACTAGAGTTTGGTTTAGTGCAAAATATGGATATTTGTTGGACGAGGTTTATCTCTCATATTTTCTTTGTTCTCGTGGGTATTTATATTCTGCTGACCGGACTATTCTTCCGGAAACTGGAGGCAGAATAATATGCCTGTATTAACTACGAAAATGCATGAATTCCGAAAAGCTTTGAATATTCAACAGGCGGAGCTTGCTGACCGGGTGGGCGTTCGTAGAGAAACGATAGGAAAACTGGAAAATGGCAAGTATAATCCGTCACTAAAACTAGCTATGGATATCGCAAAAGTTTTTGGTGTGTCGGTTGAAGAAGTTTTCTTTTTTACTGATGAGGAAGACGAAGAATAAAACGATTTAGTCCTAATAGAACACGAGTATATGGGTCCTAAGTTGACGCAAGTGGAAGGTTTTGTTCTTGGAGTTGGCGCCAAAATGTTCACCATCGCCGGGCTGGTGATGGTTTGCGGCGTGAGTGCCAGTGTGGTGCAGGGGGGTGTGTTTGATAACCACTGTGTCCTGACATTAAAACCGGGTACCATTCGGTACCCGGTTAAACGAATTAGTTGGGAAAGTTGTTTCGGATGTATGCCAGCATTTCCCGGCAGGATTGCACATCGTAGAAAACAAAAACAGAGTCCTCAATTTTCATATCGCAGGAGTCAGCTGCCTTTTGCTTTTCGCTTTGCTTGATGTGAAAATCCGATTGCCTGAGATGCTCAAAAACATAGCTTTGACGGTTTCCTGTGTTATATACCAGGACTTTGTCGTTTTCGAACCGGATTTCCCAGTGGGTTTTGGATGTGAGCAGCAGACAAAAACCAAAAACCGCAAGGAGAATGATTTCAAAAAACAGCCAGGTTACGACAGCCACCTGAAGCCCCAGAAAAGCAAGCGCAAACAAAGGAATAAAGGTGCATATGACAGTCAGCACAGACTTTCGTGCGGTAGATCGGGTTTGAAAAGAATTCATTGGTCATACCTCGTTTTTTCTTAATGATACAATATCGCCGATTGGATGTCAAGATGCCCAAACGAATGGGCCCCAACCTGACACCGGCAGCAGACTTTACCCTGGGCGTTGACACCAAAATGCTCCCCATCGCCGGGCCGGTGATGTGTGTATGGGGTGTCGGAAAGTGTGGTATATGGCTTGATTATTTGGGTGAAAACGATAATATAGAAACAGGCGGTCAAAGACCACCTGTTTATCTTTTTTCTATTTCGGGTATTTCAAACTTCACGGAGAGAAATAAAAGATTGCTATGGGAATCAGTGCATTCAATCCCTAATAAATATTTTCCATCTTCCAACTGTTTAGTTCTATCTCCCAACCAATATACATTTCGAAATGATTCGAGTGAAATAGGCTCTGTAGCATGTATTCTCATATCTACGATACGATAGTTATACAACGAGATCCTTTTGATATTTGTTTCGAATAAAGCATTTTTACCATCCAGCAGAATCTCCAAGCAATTTCTTTTGGGATGCTTTTCTTTCCAATCAGGTGCTAATTCTAATTCACAAACAGAGAGGATTACTGCATCATGTAAGCCATTCTTCCAATACCAATCCGGAAACTGCGCATAGTATGCGTCAAGCTTTTTGACTGTAGCATTTATTCCTTTTTTGTGCATAAAAACACCTCACTTTGGCTCATTATACTATACCGCCCTCTTAAAGTAAATGTTTTTGATGTTTTAGTCCTAACAGAACAAGAGTATTATATATGGTCCTGACTGGACGCAAGCAGAGGACTTCACAGCGAAGATGCTCACCATTACCGGGCTGGGGAGGTGTGGTGCAAATATCTGCAGGGGTCGATGCCCACATCGACCCACAGGGCTTGACTGAATGGTCAAGCCGTTAATATCTGATAGAATTTGGATGAAGGCTGACCACTGGGCTGCTTGAACGAACGGCAGAAGTGATCAACATCCTGAAAACCGCGTAATGCAGTGAAAAGGGTAGTTGTCAGTTTTGATAAAACCGGATCAGAATGGGAAAACAGAATCATAAATGCCAAACACTATCGTTTTTTCCATTGATTCCATATGAAACCGGATTTATAATACAGAAAAAGGAGGGTTTACTATGGATTTTACAGGAAAAACGGCCATCTCCACCGGTGCAGCCTCGGGCATGGGTCTGCTTTTCGTGCAAAACTTTGCGGCCCTGGGTGGAAATGTGGTTCTTTGCGATGTGAATGAACAGGCGCTGAACGAAAAGGTGAATGAAATTAACCTGCGCAACGGGGGCAGAGCCATTGGCGTTGTTTGCGATGTGCGGGACTATGCACAGGTCTGCAACGCCAGAGACAAAGCGGTTGCGGCGTTTGGAAGAATCGATATTATGGCAAACTTTGCCGGCGGCACTGCTGTCCGTATGCGAAAAGTTGACCGTACAATGTACCCCGAATTCCCGGATGTGCCCATCGATGTGTACGATTGGGGCATTGATGTAAATCTGAAAGGTCCGTTCTACTTTGCCCATGCGGTTTTGAAGCAGATGCGGGAGCAAAACAGCGGCCTGATCATTAACATTGGTTCTATCACAGGTCAGGAGGGTTCTTCTTATGGAATGGACTATTCCACCTCAAAAGCGGGGCTGATGTTTGGTCTGACGAAATCCATTGCGCAGTACGGTTCCAAATACGGCATCCGGTGCGTTTGCGTATCTCCCGGGCCAGTTCTGACCCGCGCCGCAATGGCCAATATGAAAACCCTCCTGGGAAGAGCGGCGGATCCCCAGGAAATTGTGGATCTTTGCCTTTTCCTTGCGTCTGACAAGGGGCAGTTTATCAACGGTGAAAACATTATGATCGACGGCGGCAGAAACGCCATGACCAGGGGATAAGGATCATACAAAAGACGGTTTTGGCGATGCTTATGGCATATTTCAGAGGATCGTTCGGAATGTGCTGCCAAATCTTGTGGTAATCCTATGGAAAGGGCGAACCGGGTGTTCGCCCTTTTTTCGTGGGCACGAATGGAATTTACAATTGTCGGGAGGTTCACATATGGAATTATACGCAATCGATACCCACTGCCACATTCATTACACGCCTGTGGAAACCCTGGCGCCCATTACGCTCTCGGATGTGATGCAGGAGGGACCGTACTATACGGCCTATTGGGATGCGCTGTCGCAGATTGCAAAAGCGGCAAAGATCCGCACGGTTTTTGCCTCCCCCTTTGAAGCCCTGACCGGTCGGGCGGATACGGTACAGGCCAACGAGGATATGTTTCAGCTGGTGCAGAATATTCCGAATCTATATCAGTGGGTGGTGATCGACCCGCTGAATGAACGTACCTTCGAACAGGCGGACAGGATGCTCAGAAGCGAAAAGTGCGTTGGCATAAAACTGCATCCGGTGCTGCATGAGTATTCCCTTGAAGAACAGGGGGGAAGGATCTTTTCTTTCGCCGCGAAGCATTCCGCCATTGTGCAGACCCATCCGCAAAAGGGGACAAACTATGTGGCCTTTGCCGATTCGTTTCCCAATGTGACGCTTATTATTGCCCACCTGAGCGGAATGACCCATATCGATGCCGTTAAGAATGCCAAACACAGAAACATTTATACGGATACCTCCGGCAGGGCCATCCTGAAAAACAAGCTGATCGAGTATGCGGTGTCGCAGATCGGCTCGGACCGGATCCTGTTTGGAACCGATACCTACGCAGCAAGCGCCCAACGGGGCCGGATCGAATATGCCATGATTCCGGAGCAGGATAAGGAGAATATCCTGCTGGGCAACGCAAAAAGACTGTTCGGACTATAAAACATGCCATACTCAACCGCCGGCCCGGTGATGTGTGTGGCACGAACGTGAGCATGGATTGGAACACTGGGGTAATCCGGTGAATGGGAATAGAGCAGAAAACAGCGGTACCTGGGGTCAGGTGCCGCTGTTTTGTCTGTTACAGAAGGGCTCTTAACTGGGGGATCAGGACTTTGGCCATGGAATGGAAGCCAAGGTCGTTGGGGTGGTGGATGTCTACGGTGCCATCGTTTTTGGCATAGCGCATCAAGGTGGGACCGTCGATCATGTGGGTGTGCTGGTCCCCGGCGGCGATGGCTTCGTCGTAGGTCCTTTTGATGATGGCCAGCCGTTTTTGCTCGGTTTCTGTGAGCCGGTATTTGGGCCGGGAGAGAATCAGGATGGGCAGGTCGGGGTTTTGCTCCCGGATCAGGGAGAACATCTTTTGGTGGGTGGCTTCCAGGTGTTCCAGGGTTGGGGCGTTGTGGTCATAGTCATAGACAAATACCGACATATCCAGACCGGCGATGTATTGGGCAATCTCAAGCTCTCCCTTGGCACTGCCGGAGAAGCCCAGGTTCCAATAATCCGTTTGCAGGGCCCGGGACACAATGCTTTGGTAGGCGTTTCCGGGGCGGGAGGCACAACCTCCCTGGGTGATGGAGGAGCCGTAAAACACAATGGGTTTGCTGTGCTTGTAGGCAGGTGCCTTTTTCAGGGTTGCCCCATCCTCAAGGCCGATGTAAAGTTCAGAAATGCCGCTGTACAGGGGGAAGTTGAGGGTAATCTCCCGCTGGGCCCGGCTGTCAAAGCGAACCACGCTTTCGTAGCCGTCAGAGATGCCGAAGGGAGGCACAAAGGCACCGCAGTATTCCTGGCGTTTTCCCACATACAAATCGAAGCCGGCAGAGCCCGTCAGGGCGAAGTGGGGCATTTTTCCGATGTTATGCATTACAGCCTTGATGGCAACATACCGGCTGTCGGTGACAAAGCGGACTCTGCCGCCGGCGGTATGGGTATGGAGCTGGTAGACTTTTTCGCTGACACTTTGTGCTACCTGTTCCGGCAGTCTTCGGTATGCTCCGTTCTCATAGAACACGCCGTGGATGGAAAAGGGTTCATCCTGAATACTATAAAAGCGGACGCCCTCGATGTTCAGGGACGTTTGAACCGCAAAATTGCGGTCAATCTGTGAAATGTTGCTCATGGTCTGCGCCTCCTTTGATGTAAATATAGCTTACCATATCTGGAAGAATTTTGCAACCACAAAGCACCCCCTGCCGGAAGTGAGCCGACAGGGGGGCTTTACACAGGGCTGCCTGAATTGATGGGATCCTTGCCCTGTTCCCCTTAGACATGATATTCTGGTTTTGCCATAGAGCAAGGGAAAGGACGGAAAAACCAAATTAGGACTTACCGGATGGACAAAGAGAGAAAGCCGTGATATATTGGTTACGTGAAACCCTGTAATGATAGATATAAGGATGAATGCCGATGAAAAGTGTTACCAAAGCCGTTGTTTCTCCGGAAGAACTTTATGTTCTCGTCCAAAAGGCTTTTCCCGGATGTGCGGTTACGGAGCTCCGGGAGCTGACCGAGGGGATGTTCAACAGGGCCTACTATATCTGCGGCTCCGGGGCATTGGCGCCTGGCGCCATCCTCAAGATCGGGCCCCGGGAGGGCACCAAACTGCTGACCTATGAAAAGAACATCCTCAGAACCGAGGTGGCGGCATACCGTCTGCTGGAAGGGAAAGAGGTGCCCGTGCCCCGGGTGCTGTTTGCGGATTACGGAAGGAACCTGATTCCCTGCGATTATTTCTTTATGAGCTGCATTCCCGGGGTGCTGTGGAAGGATGCGGATGCTGAAAAGCTGCAGCACAGCCGGCCAAAGCTGATGGAGCAGCTGGGGCGCATCCACGCCGAAATCCACAGCGTTGTGGGGTCCCATTTTGGCTATCCCAAGGAGGAACCCGGTTTTCAGTATGAATCCTGGCCCGAGGCCTTTCTGGGAATGATGGGGGATGTGTGCCGGGACGGAGTCGCGGACGGCCATGTGCTTCCTTATGAGGAGATTCTTGGGGCTGCAGCCCGCCATCGGAAAACTCTGGCAGCGGTGACCGCTCCCAGACTGGTGGATTTTGACCTGTGGGCGGGGAATGTGATCCTGGGGGAAGAAGAGGATGGGTATACCATCCGGGGAATCATCGACTTTGAGCGGTGCTTCTTTGGGGACCCCTATGGGGACTTTGTTTCCGCGGTGATGATCTTTGAGGATGTGCAGAAGGAGCCGGAGTTTCTCAGGGGCTATGGGACAGCGGTTCCCGATGATGAAGGGTTTCGGATTCGTACCAATCTGTACCGGCTGTATTTGAGTATCATCATGTATGTGGAAACCTACCGCTACGAAGAAGACTACGCCCGGTATATGAAGGAGCAGTTAAGGGGCCGTATCGAGAATTTGCTGGCTGAGCTTTGAAGAAATCCGGTGGGGCCATCCGGGAAAGTGAAGGGAATCGTTATGAAGAATCAAAAGCTTCTGAAAGGCTACGCACTGGTGATGATCAGTGCGCTGCTGTTTGGATGTATGCCGCTGATTACCACCTTTATTTACCGGGAAGGCATCAGCCGGGAGAGTGTGGTATTGATGCGCAATATGCTGGCGCTGCCGCTGCTGGGGTTGCTGTCCTGGCGCCAAAGCAAATCCGTGGGGATCCCCCTGAAGGCGCTTCCTGCCATCGGCGCCATTGCCCTGATGGGCTGCTGCATCACACCGCTGCTGCTCTACAGCTCTTACCAGCACATTGCTACCGGCACCGCCACGGTGTTTCACTTCATCTATCCGGCGGTGGTGGTGATCATCGGCCTGCTGTTCCAGGGGAAGAAGATCAGCAAGGGAACCCTTTACGCGGTGCTGATCTGCGTTTTGGGTATTGCATTGTTCTATAATCCGGCGGACCCTCTGGATTGGACCGGCTGCAGCCTGGCCCTGGCCTCCGGCGTGACCTATGCGGTTTATGTGGTGCTGCTTTCGGGCTTTCAGTACAAGGAAGTAACCGGGTTCAAGCTGAGTTTCTATGTGTCGGCCATTTGCACTGTGGTGATGCTGGCGGTTTGTCTGGCAACAAACAAGCTGACCCTGCCCACCACCGGCATGGGCTGGCTGCTGAGTATTCTGCTGGCCCTGGTGATCAACGTGGGTGCCGTGGTGATGTTCCAGAAGGGAACCTTCCACATAGGGGGAGAACGGGCATCTGTTTTGAGTACCTTGGAGCCTCTTACCGGCGTGATCGTGGGGGTGGCAGTGTTTTCTGAGAAGATCACGGCTTTTGCCGCCGTTGGTGCGGCGCTGGTTATACTGGCCTGTATTCTGATTGCTGTGGCAGATGTAAGGAAAAAGTAACGCAAAAGGCTTGCCGGTCGGCAAGCCTTTTTATATGACATTTAGCCCCGGGACAGCAGGTCCGGAAGCTCCGGGAAGTCAAAAACGCAGTAATCGCCAATGGCCTTCATCCGCTCCACATAGCCTTTCAATGAGGGGTCGAAGACGCCCCACACGGCTAAGTGGGCGTTTTGGCTGGCATCCGGGTTATCATCCGGAAACAGAATCTGCTTAAATCAGCCCATGCTCCAGAAGGAAATGATAAATGCCATCCTTGGAGGCGGGTCCGCAAACTGCGCCGGATACGGCTTTCAGCCGGTCAGAGGCGTTTTCCATGGCAACGCCGGTGCCAACCGCTTCCAGCAGTTCGATGTCGTTGTTGCCGTCACCGAAGGCCATGGCATCTTCTGCCGTCAGGCCGTAATATGCCAGCACCTGCCGGACGCCGGTGCCTTTGCCGCCGCTTTTGGGGATCACGTCTACGGCCCGGTCCCAAGAGGCGGTGATTTTAGCCCCCGATACCCCTTCCAGAATGGCGCTGTGATCCGATTCCCGGCTGCCCAGCATAATTTGGTATACTTCCTCCCGGGCGGCTTCCGGAAAATCCTCCGCCACGGTCAGCTCCAGATGGGCAATGGCGTAGTAGTCGGCCAAATCCCGGTCGATGCCGTTGGCGGCCAGACGGCTTCCGGTGGCAACGGAAACGGGCCGCCCCATGGCGGCAGCGTTCCGGAGGATTCTTTGCACATCTGCTCCCGGGATGGGGTTGCTGAAAATCACTCCTTCCGGGCCATAACACAGAGAGCCGTTGAAGGTCAGGCAACAATCGAATTCCGTGCCGCAAAAATCCGGCAGGCAGACCGGGCCGCGGCCGGTGGCAATGCAGATTCTGGTGCCCCGGGCCTTCAGCCGGCTGAGTGCCTCCAGGGTTTTCTCAGAAATCCCCTGGGAACCCAGGGCGATGAGGGTGCCGTCAATGTCAAAAAAGATGATTTTAGGTTGTTTCATGGGTGGAAGCCTGCCTTTCAGGAGATATTGCCATCATATCACAGCTTTCCCTATGGCGCAACAAAAAATCAACGTGCCCTTTTGTGATAATATCACGGAAAGGGTCGAAAGAATGGGGTATACTGAAGTTACAAAAAACAAGGAGGAATAAACAATGTCTGCTTTGAATATCGATTCCAATAATTTTCGTAACGAAGTATTAAATTCCGAGAAACCTGTTCTGCTGGACTTCTGGGCACCCTGGTGCGGCCCCTGCCGGATGGTGGTTCCCATTGTGGAGGAGATCGCTCGGGAGCGTCCCGACATCAAGGTGGGAAAGGTGAATGTGGATGAAAACCCGGAGCTGGCCGCTCAGTTCGGTGTTATGAGTATCCCCACCCTGGTGGTAATGAAAAACGGCCAGGTCGTCAGCCAGGCCATGGGCGCCCGCCCCAAGAAGGCCATTCTCGCCATGCTGTGATCGTCTTTCGAAAACCGAACCCACTCTGCCTTTGCAGGGTGGGTTTTTCGCTTGACAGGGGCCGAACTTGGCTTGACAGGGGCCGAACTTGGCCGGGTCTTGCAATTTGGTGTCGTCTGTGGTATAAAGATAGATAAAGCAGGAATGCGCCCTTTGGGTGCCCCGGTTTTTTTCGGGCCCGAAAACACAGATTGGGAGATGCAAGTTATGAACATAGTGATTATTGGTTTGGGCACCATCGGTAAAACCATACTGAGGAATCTGGCCAGCGAGGGACATACCGTTACCATTATCGATGAGGACAAGCGCAAAATTGAAAACCTCATTGAACGCTACGATGTGTTCGGCGTTGTGGGTAACGGTGCCAGCATGGAGATTCAGACAGAGGCTGATGTGAAAAACGCACAGCTGGTCATCGCAGTGACACGCAGCGATGAACTCAATATTCTGGCCTGCCTGGTGGCCAAAAAGGTTGGTGCCCAAAATACCATTGCCCGTGTCAGAAATCCTGCATACAGAAAGCAGATTGCCGAGATGAAGGATGATCTGGGCATTTCCATGGTGGTAAATCCCGAACGGGAAACGGCGGATGAAATCTTTAACCTGGTGAGTCTTCCTTCCGTGGCTCAGATTGAACACTTTGCAGAGGGAAAGGTATCTCTGGTGGAAGTGGTTGCGGAAAAGGGCTGCGCTTTGATTGGCGAAACACTGATTTCCCTGGGCAAAAAGCTGACAACCAAAGTGCTGATTTGTGCGGTTCAGAGAGGTGGGGAGGTCATTATCCCCACCGGTCATTTTATGATTCAGGAAGGAGACCGCATTCACTTTACTTCCAATGCCAAAATGCTGGGTGACTTCCTGCGGGAAGTCAATCTGGTGAAGTCGCCCTTCAAAAACATTATGATTGTTGGAGGCGGACGGATTGGCTATTACCTTGCGGATTCTCTTGCAAAGAAGAAGTATGCGGTGAAGCTGATTGAGCATGATATGGCCCATGCCGAGGAACTGGCGGAGCAGCTGCCCCGGGTTACCGTGGTTTGCGGCAACGGAACCCAGCACGACCTGCTGATTGAAGAGGGTATTGAGGCCATGGATGCCTTTGTGGCCCTGACGGATATTGATGAAGAGAACATCATCGTTTCCATGTTTGCCAACAAAAAGCGGGTCAAAAAGACCATTACCCAGATTAAGAGTGACGATTTGTTCGGAATGTTGGATGAACTGGGCGTGGATAACAATGTTTCTCCCAAACAGATTGTGGCGGACCGGATTGTCAGCTATATCAGAGCCCTTGCCAACACCGTTGGCAGTAACGTGCTGACGCTGTACCGCTTGGTCAACGATCAGGTGGAGGCCCTGGAGTTTTCTGCCAGGAAGCAGGAACGGATTTATAACAAACCCCTGAAAGCCTTGAAAATCAAGAAAAACTGTCTGATTGCCTGTATCATCCGGCAAAACGAAGTGATTATCCCGGGCGGTGATTCTGAGATCCGGTTGGGTGACAATGTTGTGGTGGTAACGACCCACAAGAACTTCGACGACCTGACCGATGTGTTTGAATAAGGTGGTCTTATGAATTATAAGAACTTAGGCAGGATCCTGGGTAAGATTATGATTCTGGAGGGTATTTTGATGCTTGCCCCTCTGGCGGTCAGCCTGATCTACAAGGAATCCCTGATGCATATTCTCGCGTTTTTGATTCCCATTGTGGCGGTGGCGGGCATTGGATTGCTGCTGCAGCTTCCCAAACCGAAGCGCAATAACCTCTACCAAAAAGAGGGCTTTGCCCTGACGGCTATGGTTTGGATTGTGATGACCCTGTTCGGGGCGCTTCCCTTTGTGATCAACGGCGATATTCCCCATTACGTGGATGCCTGTTTTGAAATCATGTCCGGCTTTACCACCACCGGCGCAAGCATTATTGAGGATATCACGGCCATCTCTCATTCCGGCCTGTTTTGGCGCAGCCTCGCCCACTGGATCGGCGGTATGGGCATTCTGGTGTTTGTGCTGATCTTTATTCCGGAAAGCGACGACGGATCCTCCATGCATCTGCTCCGGGCGGAAAGCCCCGGTCCTCAGGTTGGCAAGCTGGTGTCCAAAATGAAGGTGACTGCCAGAATCCTTTACCTGATCTATTTGGGTATGACCGTGCTGGTTGTGGTTCTTTTGATGCTGGACCAGCCTGTTGCCGGATATGAAAACGAGCAGTTTTTCTTCAGCCTTTTGGCGGCGTTTGGTTGTGCGGGAACCGGTGGCTTTGGCTTTATTCCTGGAAGCCTGGAACTGTTTCACCCCTTTTCCCAGTATGTAATTGCCATTGCACTGCTGTTCTTCGGCTGTAACTTCAGCCTTTACTATTTGCTTCTGATCGGAAAATGGAGAGACGTTTTCCGCAGTGAGGAGTTAAAGAGCTATGTTGCAGTTGTAGTGGTGGCTGTGACGGTGGTTATGCTTAGTCTGGTATTCCGGTTCCAGGAATATCCCCAGGTTTATGGAACGGAAGAGGCATTCCGCCATTCGTTGTTCCAGGTGGCTTCGCTGATCACAACGGCCGGTTTTACCACTACCGATTATCATGTGTGGCCCACGGCGGCCACCACTGCGCTGATGCTGGCAATGTTTTCCGGTGCTATGGCGGGTTCTACTGCCGGTGGTATCAAGACGTCCAGATTTGTGATTGCGCTGAAGGGCGCTTACATCAATGTCAGAAAGCTGGTCAATCCCCGGTACGTCCCCAAGGCGAAATTTGAAGGAAAGACGCTGGAGCAAAAAACCATCAACGACGTGTTCGCGTTCTTTACGCTGTATTTCTTCATCCTTCTGGCGGCCCTGTTCCTGCTGTCCTTCGATCCGGTAAATGGGCAGACGATTACCGTCATGTCCGACGCAGGGACCTACACGGTGGAGCATGGCTTTACCAGCAACTTTACTTCGGTGCTGGCCTGTATTTCCAATGTGGGACCGGCCTTTGAAGCGGTGGGACCCTATTGCAGTTACGCGGGATTCTCCGGATTCTCCAAGGTTTTGCTGACGTTCGTGATGTTGGTGGGAAGATTGGAAATTTTTCCGGTTTTGATTCTTTTCAGCAGAAGAACCTGGAAAAAAGTTTGAATTAAGCATAATAACATCCCCCTGATGGTTATTCATCCGGGGGATGTTTGCGTAAACTTTGGATTTTACAGGCCCTGCTTGCGCAGGTCGGAGACCAGATCCAGGTAGAAATCCCGCACATCGAAATCCGGGAGGTTTTCCCGGTTCAGGTCGATGATGTCCCCGTGGGAGATGCCCCGGCGGCCCTTGGGCCGCAGAAGGGTGTAGCGCTGGCCCCAGTGAAAGGAGGTTTCACTGACCAGGCCGTCGCCCTCGCCCTCGAAATGCTCCACCAGGTGGTAGGAGAAATTCATGGGGAAGCGTCCGCCCTGGGGAGTGGGCATGATGGAGCCGATGCTCTGGCAGAAGATGCCCTCGGGGGGAGGGGTGATCTCATTGAACCGGGCACAGGCGGAGGCGGTCAGGTCCCGGACGGCCCCCATGAAGTCAGGATTGGGGTCGCCCAGCTTCTTCAAAGCCCGGTTATATGTATTGGCCACCTTCTTCTGGACCGATTGGGGGATCTTATCCAGCAGGTAGTCTGCAAAAATGCAGCCCCGGTGGGGTGTGTTGACGGTGGTGAGGGAGGCTACATAGGGTCCCAGTCCCAGATGTGCAATGGCATAGCGGCAGTCCAGACCGCCCTTGGAGTGGGCGATGATGTTGACCTTGCCGCAGCCTGTCTGAGCCACGATTTCCCGGATCCGGGCGTTCAGTTCTCCGGCACTGTCCGCAACCCGGTCGGCGGATTGGTGGTTGCCGTAGTAAACGGTGGCACCGGCCCGTTCCAGTTCCCCGGGAATGCGGCCCCAGTAGTTGAAATTCTTCCAATCCCGGAAAAAGACCCCGTGGACCAACACAATGGGGTATTTGGTTTGGCAAATTTTGGCGGCGATTCGGTCCTTGCTGCGCACATACCGGGCCACTTCATAGTCCACTTCCTTGCGGCATACATGGACGATCCGCAGCAGCACCACCAGATTCACCAGGGGGATCATGCCGCACAGCACCCCCAGCACCCGCAGTTTGATGCCCAGCTGATAGGAGGTCAGGTAGATGCACAGTATGCCGTTCCAGAACAGCACGAACAAGGTGCCGATGCAAAAGACCAGATTCCAGCCGTATGCGCCGGGGTCCCGGGGCAGAGCCGTAAAGGCCAGAATGACCTGAATGATCACTGACCAGATTACGCAGAAGGGGAATGCCACCAGCATCTGAAGACCATGGTGGCAGATTTTGATACGGCGGATGCCTACCTGCATCCCGGGCATTCCTGCCAGCACATTCACATACAGCAAAATGGCGATGGCTGCTGCCAGCGGCCAGGGATTCTCCTGAATCAGCAAAAAGCTGTTGGCCGCCAGGGTATACAGGGGAATCAGCAGAAGGGGGAGTTTCTTTTTCATGGTATCACTCCTTATGGCCCTGGATCCAATCCAGGATCTCATGGTAGCCCCAGGTGCCGTCGGCCACCGAGAGGGTCAGGGTAACCAGATCCTGCTGGGTGTATTGCAGGGAAATGCCCGCCAGCCGCAGGGTCATCAGCATGGCCAGCAATCCGATGCGCTTGTTGCCGTCCACAAAAGCGTGGTTGCCCACCAAAGCAAACATAAGCCGGGCTGCTTTTTCTTCGGTGGTGGGGTAGACCTCCCGCCCGCCAAAGGACATATCGGCGCTGCAAACCGCCGATTCCAAAAGTCCCGGGTCCCGAAGACCGTCGCTTCCGCCGGTTTTGGCGGTGAGGAGGGTATGCAGTTTTCTGAGTTCAGCAGGTGTAAGTGTCTTCATTTTGCCAACTCCAAAAATGCTTCCAGGTTTTCTTCCAGGATCTCGGAAGCCAGTTCTTCCAGCTCCTGTTGACGCTGCTGTTCGTTCATAATCGGTCACCTCTTGGTTCATTATACCAAATGGACGCCCAAAATCAAGGGATTAACAAATGCCCACGGGATTCAGGGTGCAAAAAGGCGCCGTCAGGCGACGGCGCTTTTGGGAAAACGGATTACTCCAGAATCTTGCGGATGAAAGCGGTTTCTTCCCGGGTAATCTTCTCGTCGCAGGCGCAGACGGACATAACCAGCATCATGGTGTGACCCTTGATCTCGCTGGAGGAACGGTCGGCAAAGGTGTTGACCAGCTCCACCATTCTGGAGTCATACATCTTGATGTACTTGGTAATGGAGGCATCGCTGAGGCCCAGCACGTCCCGCAGGAACTGACGCTCCTTGGTGGACAGAACGCCGTCGGCACCGATGGCGGTCAGAATGATGCTGGAGGCCATGAACAGACCGTTGTTCTGCTGGTCCACTGCCTTGCAGGCGGGCAGAAGGTGGCCCAGAGCCTTCTTACCGAAAGCAACCAGAGTGCTGTAGTCCTGATTGACCATATTCTGAAGGGTTTCGTTAAAACTTGCCATAATACATCTCTCCTAATCCTGTTTTAACCGGGGGTGGAATACATCCCGATCAGATTAAATGTATTTTACCATAGTTTATTTGAGGTGTCAACTGGGGAAACGTTAAGGCGTTGGAGCGGTAAAGAGGGGCATTTTATACAAAATATGGCGAAACGGAACAAAACTATTGACGGTTATGTGGATTCTGCTATAATAACTCTATAAACTGGTGTGGTGTGTGCTGAAGGTGCCGCCATGCAGAAGGAGAATGAACCATGAAAGATTTCCTGTGCAAGGATTTTTTGCTGGGCAATGAAACCGCAAAACGCCTGTACCATGAGTACGCTGCCAAGATGCCCATCTGCGATTACCACTGCCATATCGACCCCAAGGACATCTGGGAGGACCGCCGGTTCGAGAATATTACCGAGCTGTGGCTGGGCGGTGACCACTACAAGTGGCGCATTATGCGTTCCAACGGCGTGGACGAATACTACATCACCGGGGATGCCCCCGCCCGGGAAAAGTTCCAGAAGTTTGCGGAGACCCTGCCCCGCTGCATCGGCAACCCCATGTACCACTGGTGCCATCTGGAACTGAAGAATTACTTCGGTTATGAAGGCGTCCTGAACGGCAATACCGCTCAGGAGGTTTGGGAACTGACTGAGCGTAAGCTGGCTGACCCTGCTTTCAGTGCCCGGGGCCTGATCACCGGCAGCAACGTGGCCATGGTGGGTACCACCGATGACCCCTGCAGTGACCTGAAGTACCATGCCCTGCTGGCAGATTCCGATTTCGGCGTAAAGGTTTGCCCCAGCTTCCGTCCTGACCCGGCTGTGAACATTCACAAGCCCGGCTTCAAGGAATACATCGCAAAGCTGGCTGCCACCTCCGGCGTGGAGATCCACTCCGTGGCCGATGTGTGCAAGGCCCTGAGCCAGCGGATCGATTTCTTCAATGAAAACGGCTGCCGCGCTTCCGACCATGGCCTGGATTACATTATGCACCGGGAAGCTTCCGAAGAGGAGCTGGATGCCATCTTCGCCAAGGCAATGGCAGGGGAGCCTGTCACCAAGGAAGAGGCCGAAAAGTATCAGACCGCCGTGGTGCTCCACTGCGGCAGAGAATATGCCCGGGTGGGTTGGGCCATGCAGCTGCACTTCAGTTGTGTCCGCAACCCCAACAGCCGTAAGCTTGCTGCGCTGGGCCCCGATACCGGCTTCGACTGCATGGCTTCCTCCGACAGCTGCGCCGCCGCTTACCGCCTGATGGACGCCTGGGAGCGGGAAGGCAAGCTGCCCAAGACCATCCTCTATAGCCTGAATCCTGCGGACGACCAGTGGCTGGACACCCTGCTGGGTGCCTTCCAGGGCACTGAGGTCCCCGGCAAGATCCAGCACGGCTCTGCCTGGTGGTTCAATGACAACAAGACCGGCATGATCAATCAGATGACCAGCCTGGCAAACCTGGGTATTCTGGGCAACTTCATCGGCATGCTGACCGACTCCCGGAGCCTGCTGAGCTATGCCCGCCACGAGTATTTCCGCCGGATCCTGTGCAACCTGATCGGCACCTGGGTGGAAAATGGCGAGTACCCTGCAGATATGGAAGCCCTGGGAGCCATTGTTGAGGACATCAGTTTCCGCAACGCCCAGCGCTACTTCAACCTGTAAATTTCGGACCGGACCGGTTCGTAATGATTTTTTTCTTCACACAATTATTTTTGTTTAGGAGGATTCTTTATGCCAATGCAAATGGGTTTCCGTTGGTACGGCGAAGGCAACGATAAGATCAGCCTGGCCGACATCAAGCAGATCCCTGGCGTTACCAGCATCGTCTGGGCGCTGCACCATAAGATGCCCGGTGAAATCTGGGAAGTGGAAGAAATCGCCGAAGTGAAGGCTCAGCTGGATAAGTATGGCTTCAACATGGATGTGGTGGAGTCTGTGAACGTTCACGACGATATCAAGATCGGCAAGCCCACCCGGGACGCCCTCATTGAAAACTACAAGCAGACCATCCGGAACCTGGCTCAGTTCGGCGTCAAGGTTATCTGCTACAACTTTATGCCCATCTTTGACTGGACCCGTTCCAACCTGTTCCACGAAGTGGGTGACGGCTCCACTGCTCTGTTCTACGAAAAGGGCATGATCCAGGACGACTACAACGCCATGGCCAAGTACATCCTGGACTTCACAGAGAAGTACAATATGTCCTTCCCCGGCTGGGAGCCTGAGCGTATGGCCAAGCTGGACCAGCTGTTCAAGGACTACGCCGATGTGGACCATGAGAAGCTGTGGGCCAACCTGAAGTACTTCCTGGAAGCCATTATGCCCACCTGTGAGGAGACCGGCATCAAGATGGCCATCCACATGGACGATCCCCCCTGGGATATCTTCGGCCTGCCCCGTCTGCTGATCAATGAGGAGAACATTGGACGCTTCCTGTCCATGGTGGATCATCCCAACAACTGCCTGACCCTGTGCTCCGGCTCTTTGGGTGCTGACCCCAACAACAACGTGGCCGCCATTGTTCGCAAGTACTGCGACCGCATTGCCTTTGCCCACATCCGCAACGTCAAGCACTTCCCCAACGGTGACTTCAGCGAAGCCAGCCACCGGGATTGCGACGGCGACACCGGTATTCTGGAGATCCTGAAGGCCTACCATGACTGTGGCTACGAGGGCTACATCCGTCCCGTCCACGGCCGTCACCTGTGGAACGAAGGCCCCGGCAACGTCCGTCCCGGCTATGGTCTGTATGACCGTGCTCTGGGTGTCATGTACATGCTGGGCGTGTGGGATATGCTGGACCGCCTGGCCGGCAAAAACTAATTTGTAATTTCAAAACTTTTGGAGGTTTTTACAATGATTAATCTGCCCCTGAATATTGATTTTTCCGGTAAGGTGGTCGTGGTCACCGGTGCCGGCGGCCTGATCTGTGGCGCTATGGCCCGCGCTTTTGCACAAAGCGGCGCTAAGGTTGCTGCCCTGGACCTGAACGAGGAAGCTGTTAAGAAGCTGGCTGCCGAGCTGAAGGCCGAAGGCTTCATCTGCGAAGGCTACAAGGCCAACGTTCTGGATCCCGAGGCTCTGGAAGCTGTCCATCAGGCCGTTCTGGCCGACCTGGGCCCCTGTGACATCCTGGTGAACGGCGCCGGCGGCAACAACCCCCGTGCCACCACCGACAACGAGTACCAGCATGAGGCCAAGGAGGGCGGCAAGTCCTTCTTCGATCTGGATGCCGGCGGCGTGGACTTCGTGTTCAAGCTGAACTTCCAGGGTACTCTGCTGCCCACCCAGGCATTTGCCAAGGACATGGTTGCCAAGAAGCATGGCTGCATCCTGAACATCTCCTCCATGAATGCCTACACCCCCCTGACCAAGATCCCTGCTTACTCCGCCGCCAAGGCCGGTATCTCCAACTTCACCCAGTGGCTGGCTACCCACTTTGCCGGCACCGGCATCCGCTGCAACGCCATCGCCCCCGGCTTCCTGGTGTCTGCTCAGAACAAGGCTCTGCTGTTCAACGAGGATGGCACCCCCACTGCCCGCTCCGCCAAGATCCTGAACGGCACTCCCACCGGGCGCTTCGTGGATGCCGATGAGCTGCTGGGCGCCACATTGTTCCTGTGCGACGACAAGTCCGCCAGCGCCATCACCGGCGTGGTCCTCCCCGTCGACGCAGGCTTCGCCGCCTACTCCGGCGTGTAATCTCTAATCTACAAATCCCCCGTTTCCGGGATCCCGGAAACGGGGG
>JAZSLC010000021.1:0-13362 GCA_045535175.1 Faecousia sp.
TCCTTCAGGCTGTTGACTTCCTGGCCAAAGCTCTTCTTCTCCTCGGGAGAGAGCTTGCCCATGTTCTTCAGCAGCGCCGTAATGGAGCCCTTCTTGCCCAGGTATTCCACCTTCAGGCCTTCCAGCTCAGCCACAGAAGCCGCTGCATCAATGGCAGCATCAAACTTCTCTCTGAGATCCAAAATTGACTGGTTCATGTTGTTCCTCCTAAAATAAAAATTCCGTCCCATGACTTGCATGAGACGGAATACAGATTCCGCGGTACCACTCAAATTGCGGCCGAAGCCGCCACTTTTACGCGCACTGATGCGGCGCACACATCCTGCTTTCGCAGGCAGCTCCCGGGCCGAAATTCAGCGACAGACCCTCCCGCGGTATTTTCACCGTCAACCGCTCTCTGATGTGGATAAAGTCCTGCTTACTGCGCCGCCACGCGGCACCCGTTCTTCGCCATTTTGGTATCCAATTAGGGTAAATATAGCACACCCTGTCCCCGATTTCAACCCCCAAATCAAAACTTTTGCGGCACGGAATCCGTGCCGCAAAGAAGATTCAGCTTTCTTCGGCGCCAATGCGTCTCATGTACCACTCTATTGCAACCAAATTCACCGCAAGATCCTGATGGTCGGGATACCGCCCATGAAGCTCCGCGAAGAGATTCCGGGCCCGCCTTAAACAGCCGTGATCTTCCAGAATATCGGCGGCAAACATGGCAAGCTCCCCGTAGTCGCGCATCGTGCCAGCAAGGCGGCCCTGCTTCAGAGGTTCCTCCAGCATGGAAAGCAGTTCCTCTACCACCACCAGGAATTTTGCGCCTGTGGCCGGATATCCCTCTTCCACGCAGCGGTCATGCTGCTCTTTACAGAAGGAAACCAGCTGTTTCTGCACATGACCGCAGTCGGAGCGCCCTTCCATCAGCTGCACCAGTTCCCGGCAATAGCCCAGGGCTTCTTCCTCAAGGCGCAATACGCCGCAAAGGCCGGCGCATTGGAACAGGGTCATCAGGATTCCGCCCAGAGCACGGCCCGGGTCTTCCTGAAGCAGCTGCCGGTCCACCTGAAGTCCCTCCCTGGCCCGGACCAGAGCTTCCTCCGGGTATCCTGCTTCTTCCAGGGCTCCGGTCTGCAGTTCATATCCCTCGGCCACGTCCCAGAGGTTCCCCCTGTCCCGGTTGACCTGCACATACTCCGCAAAATACACCGCCGCCTCTCGGGGCTTTTCCTGCTCCATTGTGGCTGTGCCGCACCGGTACAGCCACTCCGCCAGCCGATTCCGCCAGGTTTCAACGTCACCGTCCGGCTGCTCCCTGACAGCCTGCAGGCAGGCACTCCATACATGGAAGATCACAGGAGAGCCGGGTGCCAGCTCCCACAGCTTGTCACCGCACTCCAGCAGCAACCGTCTGCCGTCCCGGGTGCGCACGGAAGTCAGCAGCTCCGCACCCCGCAGGTACAGGGCAGAGCCCTCCATGTATTGGGCCAGATTCACGCAATTTTGCGCCAGTCTCACCCGATTCAAAGGGGTATCCGCCACCTTCAGCAGCTTTTCGCCGCTGCTCATGGCCCTGCGGTAGCCCATCTGGGCTCCGTCCGCATCCTTCTTCAGATGGGCAAGGTAGGCGATCCGCTCCTGATGGTCCCACCGGACCTCCATCCAATCGACCCGGTGCTTCAGATCCCCGGATTCAGCCAGCCCTGTGCGGAGCTTCTCCATCCAATGCTCCACCCGGGGCCAATCTTCCATGTCAATGGCCAGGTCCGCCATGCTCACATAATGCTTCAGCAGCAGAATCCGCAGCCCCTCATCCTGGCAAGATGCCATCAGCGCTTCGGTCATGGAGATGCACTGCTCGTAACACTGCCGGGCCTCCTCAAAGCGTTTCAGCTTCCGAAGGGCCATGCCCTCCCGGGATAACACGCACACCAGACCCCGGTAAACGCCGGGGGTGCGGGCGCTTTCCGGCAGTTCCTGCCGCAGCTTTTTGCTCTGCCGCAGGGCAGCCAGAGCCTTCTCCGTATACCCCTGTTCTGTCCAGAGATCCGCAATATGCTCCAAAGTCACCGCCAGATCCCCGGTAAACTTCGGGTCCCGCCACTCCTGTGCCAGTTCCTGCAGAAGATCTGCGCTCTCGTTATAAAGCTCCAGACCTCTTTTCGGGTCTTCGGCCCGGATCAGATCCCCCAGGTTACCCAAAGCCACCGCCAGCTCCCGGCGGGCAGTGGGGGCTGTTTTCCCCTTTGCCAGGGTCCGCAGCGTGGAAATGCTCTCCTCCAGATAGTCCCGGGCTTCCGGGCTGTAGCGCTGCTGCATCAGAAGCTCAGCCAGACGCATACTGCTCATGGCCACTTCGCCCAGGGCCCGGTCTTCGCCCGTCTGCACGGAAAGGGCCTTGCTAGCCTCCATTCGCCGGCGATACCAATGCCCCGCCGTTTCCGGGTCCCCGTTTTTCCGGGCGATGTCTCCCAGCCGGCCCAGGCACACCAATTCCTCCCACCGGGCCTTTTGATCCCGGCAGATTTGGAGGGCCTCCAGGTAGGCGTTTTCCGCCAGAGTGAACGCATTCTGCTCCCAAAGGCACTCTGCATAGTCCACAGCAGCTCTGAGGGTACGCTGATCCCCAAAGGGCCGCACCCGGTCCAGCAGTTCACGCCGCAGCTCCCGTTCCTTCTCCGGGCTCCGCTCCACCAGGAACCCATGGCGGTACATGGTTGCCAGGTAGTTCATGGCATTGAAAGAGCCTCTTTGGGCAGCAGATTGGATCCGTGCCAAAGCCCGGTCCCGGTCCACTTCCACCTCCACACCCAGAAGGTAACCCAGGCCCGTCAGGAATTCCCGTTCCGGGTCTTCCCCACCCCCCAGACAGCTGTCCAGCTTTTCTGCCAGGGCAGCGCCCAGCTCATGGGGCTGTATAAAATCTGTCAGGGGCTTAAAATGTTCCCTGAAGGCGTCGCGTTCCGTGGTTTCCATCTCCACCGCCAGCATTGGCAGCCGCTCCTTTGCCATGGGGTACTCGGCGGTCAGCACATAGTTGCCCTCTTCCAGCACCTGTGGGGTCACCATCAGCAAAAACAGGTGACTGTCCTGCAGGGCCTGGCAGATCTCCCGGTTGAAATCCTCCCCGGGAATCAGGTATTCGTCATACCAGACAGAGGCATTCTCATAGCCCGGGCAGTCGTGGATGGCCTTCATCAGGGCCTTTGCGTGTTTTCGGTCCTTTTTGCGGTAGCTCAGGAAGATCCGCCGGGGGAACACGCTGCGGATTTTGCTGCGCAGTTCCTCGCCGTAGAGGATCTGTTCCAGAAACTTCCCCAGTTTCTTCCGGAAGCTCAAGGCCGTTTCATCCTTGCTGAAAGGATCCAGCATATGCCGCTCCCCGCAGACTTCGTTAAACCGCTCCACCTGATCCTGCTCCAGAAGCAGGGGCAGGGTGGGAATTCTCAGTTCCAGAGCCCGGCGGTACTCTTCCATGGCGCCCCTCTGGGTGCGCAAAAAACGCCCCGTCACCGCCACGATCACCAGCGCCATTTCCTTCAGGTCTTCCACAGCCAGGAATTCCTCCCCCGGGCAGCACATCAGGGCCACATTCTGCAGATCCAGAATCATCGGTGCCAGATTCTTCAGCACCTCTTCCCGGTCCTCAGGATGGGCACAGATATATACACAGGGTTTACCGGAAGGGCTGGTATTGCCCCGGGTCTTCCACACAAAAGAAGTCATCACAGAATCTCCTCCTAAAATTTGATCTTTGATTATATCGGGATTCCCTCCCCATTGCAAGATCCCGTTTTTCCCGTTCCGGCAAAACAGGCCCACCCCCAGGGGGCAGGCCTGTCGATTCTTTATATGGGGCTGGGCCAGCGCACCAGATTCCACAAGTCCCGATACCGATCCACAGAGGGATACTGTTCCATCAGTTCCCGGCATAGCTGTTCCGCTTCCACATTGGCAGGATAACCACCGCTTGCACGGCAATAATGTCCCAGGGCCCAGACCAAAAGTTCCTTATCCCGGCGCTCCCCGGTCTGCGCAAACAGGGCCCTGCAATGCTCCACCATCCGCAGGCTCAGATCATCATACGGCTCCATCTCCTTCTCCATAAAGTAGCAGATACACCGTTCAGACATGGCTTCGGCCAGGTACCGACGGTCCCAGACCGTCAAATCTGTTCGTCCGGACTTTTCGTACAGCTCCAAAGCGCTCTTAAACCAAACGCCCTCCGGTTCATTGCGCAGGACCCGCTCGGTCTTTCCCTTTGTCAGACAGGAAGTACCCAGATTCCAGACGTTTCGGGGACTGGGATCCTCCTCCACCGCCTGCAGCCGGTTGCGATAGCTTTTATCACACCAAACCCGGGCGCGCACCCGCTGGGTTTCCATACTGTAGATAGCCCACCGGTCCTTCACTTCATTCCGGGCAGACTCATCAATCAATCTTGAATGAAACAACTTGGCCAGATTCATGGCTTTTACTCTGTCACCCATCTCTGAAAGCAGATCACCGTACCGCCGGAACCAATCCAGCTCCTCTTCTGCCTGACCGAGCGGTTTCGCCACCGTCCTGGCCTTCTCATAGAGAGCTGCGGCCTTTTCAAAATCTCCCCGTTCGTCCATTTCCCGGCCGAAATCCACATAGAGCCGAAAAACCATCTGCTTCTCATAGCAATCCAGATCCCCTGCACCCCCCTCCTTCAGAAGGGTATACCATCTGCCGGCATCTTCGGTTTCGCCCATGATCCGGCACAGGTCTCCCAGCCGCCTGAGGCAAATGGCCTTCAGGGCATACCTGCCCTGAAGATCCGGTTCCTGACAGGGATTCGTCACCATGGAATAGGCTTCCATTAGGTTTACATAACATTTGTCCCAGTTTTTCTCCTCCCGGTACAAATCGTCCAGGACCATCCGGGCCACAAAGATTTCCCGCCAAAGCTCTGCAGACCAGGTATCTGCCGGAGCCTTCAGCTCTATTGCCAGCACCCGCTCGCAATGCCTTACGTGCGGCTTCCACCGCTCCATTCTATGAGCCAGCCGGTCCCGGGACGCATCCTCCGGCGCCCGGGCCGTTTCCGGCACCTGCGCTTCGGGAATCTGCCGGAGCAGCTCCAAAAGCTGCCGTGCAGGGGTCTTCTCTCCCGGCCGGTCATAATAAGGCACAAAGGGCACCTCCGGAAACTCCTGCCGGAAAAGGCCCTCCAGTTCCGGCTCCTGCATCACCGCAACGATGGGGTAGCTCCGCTTGCGAGCCAGCTCCACGGTCATATAGGTGCTGAATTCCCGAAGGGCCATCCGGGAAACGGGCACCACAATCACCTGGGAAATCTGCTGCTCCTCTTCCATGGGATTCTTGGCAATGCAAAGGGGGACCTCCATTCCCAGCATCTTGCTCAGGACTTTCTGCACCGGTTCTCCGAATCGCTCCCGATCGCTTTCCCCAACCAGAACGCAAATGGAGCACTCCGCTTCCTCTTCCGGCATCAGGATTTTCATTTCCATCTGCAGCCCTCCTGACTATTTTTTCGCAGTATCCAATGTCTTACGGAACACCACAAACCGCTGGAACAGGTATTCCGTGGCAAAATTCACCACCATGGTCAGAGCCAGCACCAGATATTCGTTCCACAGGAAACCCTCACCGGTGAGTACCGCCGTCCACCAGGTGGAAAGAGGCGTAAACACCACATAAAACAGAGCCACCTGCAGCATGGCGATGGGCACATTACCCGCAGACTGGAAGGTAAACTTCCGGTTCAGGGTGAAATTCCACAGCACTGACAGTGTCAGGGAAATCAGATAGGCCACCCAATGATCCCAATGCAACAGCTCTTCCATAAGGGTAAAGCTCAGCACCTGAATCACACCGGCACTGATGGAAAAGCCCACAAATTTCAGCGTCCGCAACAACTCTTTTTTTCGTTCACTCATAGAAATTCTCTCTTTTCCGGGCCCGTTTCTCCGGGCCACGGGATTATTTTACCACATCCCCTGTTTCCAGGCAAGAAGTTCTTTTATAGGGGCAAATCAGAAAAATTAACGGTTGCCCATGTTGCATTTGCGGCGCTTCGATGGTATAATTTCTGCAGAATAAAATGCAGAGGGAGGCCCCTACATACCCATGATTGATTATATTCTGATTGCTCTGATTGCCGCACTGATAATTTATCTGGTTCAGAAGAACAAGAAAAAGTCCAAAGCAGACGGCACCTATCCCGCCAAAACCACCGCAGCCCCCGTCGCCACCACCTCCACCGGTAAGGGCGATGCCGATTTCAGCGGTTTCGATGCTCCCGACTTCAGCTTCGGCGCTTCCGACAGTTCCGGCAGCACCGGCAGTTCCGAAGGTACCGGCAGTTCTGAGGGTACCGGCAGCTCCGGTTCCACCGGCGGTTCTGCCGGAAGCAGTTCCGGTGACGATGCCAGCCAGTTCAGCTTCGGTTCCGATGACGATTTCGCCGCTGCGCTGAGCGCCCTCACCGGCGAAAAACCCGTCACCACTCCCAAGCCCCCTGTGGTGGAAGAATCCGCTCCTGAGGTTTCCGCTGCACCCACCGGTGCCGGTGTGGTTCGCTGCAAGATCGGCGGCAAGTACGACCTGGAAGGCACCTCTGCCCGTTTTGAAAACGGCAAGATTTACGGCCTTTCCACCCATGGTGAATACCTGATCGGCTCTTACAACCCCGAAGTCACCGAAGTCCGCAACACCCGCGGCGAGATCATCGGCCGCATTGACGGCAACCTGATCATCCTGACCCGTGAAGGTCAGGTGGAGCGGCTGAAGTCCCAGGGCCGGGAAAAGACCCCCGATGAACTGGTGCTGCTGTGTGCCGAGCGGTTCAGCGACCGGATCTGCTCCACCGAAAACTCCGAAGAGATGGCCCTGTGCAGCTCCGATGACCGCGCCTGCGCCGCTGCATTTATCTGCCTGCATTACGATGGCGACGGCATCGGCCCCAAGGAATCCGAACTGCACCGCTTCTGGTACAGCTGGATGTAAAACAACAAGGCTCCGGGACCCCCGGAGCCTTCTCTTGTGCAGAAAAGGCGGCAACCTGGGTTGCCGCCTCTGTTTTTACTTCTTTCCCTGGCCGCAGGCGCCGTTACAGCCGCTGCAGCAGGAAGCACAACTGCCGCCGTCAGGGCAGCCGATGCACTTTTGACCCTTCTTTTTGGATCTGTAAATAAATGCCACAGCCAGTCCCAGGATCAGGGCCACCACACCGATGATGATATAGTCCACAGGGCCCATAGCTTATTTCCTTCCTGCCCCAAGCTCGGCCTTAAGCCTGCGATCGGCGCGGGTGCACAGACAAGCCAGCACAATTGCGAACGCCACCACAAAGCACAGGCCGCCGATGGCAGCACCCACATTCAGCGTATCGGGAGCGGTAATCAGCGTGCCAATGGTATATACCAGATATCCCACGCTGTAGCCGGTGGCAAGCTGCAGACCAATGCCGCCCCAGAACCATTTCTTCTGCTTGATCTCGGCATTCATGGCGCCCAGAGCAGCGAAGCAGGGGGGAGTAAAGAGGTTGAACATCAGGTAAGCCAGGGCCGCTACCTTGGTCAAGCCCACCATGGTGGCAGCAACATCGTTTCCGGAGCCCACCATTTCCAGATCGTCATTGATGGCAAAGCCGTAGCAGACAGCCAGGGTGCCCACCACATTTTCCTTGGCGATGAAGCCGGTAACGGCTGCGGCAGCCAGCTGCCAGGCGGTGATACCCACCACAGGCACCAGCAGATAAGCGATGGGGCTTGCGATGGTGGCCAGGATGGAGGTCTTCTCCATGCCCTCTTCCACCAGCTGGAAGCTCCAGTCAAAGGACTGCATGATAAAGACAGCAGCATTGCAGACCAGAATAATGGTACCGGCCTTCACAATATAGGCCCAGCCCCGCTGCAGCATGGAAACAGCGGCCCGCTTCACGGAGGGCAGCTTGTATTCCGGCAGCTCCATAATGAAGAAGGACTTGCGGTTTTTGTGACCGGCAATCCGGTTGACCAGCAGCGCACCCAGCAGGATCAGAGCGATGCCCACAAAGTACATCAGGGTGCCCACCCAGGAGGCATCATCAAAGAAGGCCCCTGCAAACAGGGCAATCACCGGCAGCTTGGCGCCGCAGGGCATGAAGGGGGTCAGCATTGCGGTGGCGTTGCGCTCCCGCTCGTTGCGGATGGTACGGGCTGCCATAACGCCGGGGATGGCGCAGCCGGTGCCGATGACAAAGGGAATGACGGACTTGCCGGAAAGGCCCACCTTCTTAAAAATGGGGTCCAGAACCACGGTGGCACGGGCCATATAGCCGCAGTCCTCCAGCAGGGCGATCAGGAAGTACATCACCATCACCAGAGGCAGGAAGCCAACAACCGCGCTGACGCCGCCGATGATGCCTTCGGTGAGCAGGGCGGCCAGGAACACATTGGCGTTGGCATCTGCCAGCAAACCGGCTACCCACTCCTTGAACATATCAATGAGGGTCACCAGGCCTGGAATGGCAAAACCGTTTTCAAACTCATAACCCTCGGCAATCCAGGGGCCCAGCCAGGCCTGAGAGATCTGGAACACCAGGAACATCACCACCGCAAAGATCGGAAGGCCCGCCAGAGGGTGGGTCAGAACCGCATCGATGGCGTCCTGGCTGTTTTTATCGCTGGTTCGGACCTTCCGCTTCTCCACCTGGGCCACCACGCCGTTGACAAAGGCAAAGCGCTTCCGGTCGGCAGCTTCGGCAGCCTTTTTGGTGCTGACATCCACATCGCCCTGGACGTAGGGAGCCTTCTGGCCCTTGCCGATCCGCTTCACGGCAGCAGCCACCAATTCCTTCAGGCCTTCGGAGGAGGTGGAAACGGTCTCCACCACAGGGCAGCCCAGCTTTTCGCTCAGCAGCGCCACATTGATCTCGGTCTGCTTCTTCTCGTTGATGTCCGCCTTATTCAGGGCCACCACCACGGGAATGCCCAGTTCCAGCAGCTGAGTGGTGAAGAAGAGGCTCCGGCTCAGATTGGTGGCATCCACGATGTTGATGATGGCATCGGGGTGCTCGTTACGCACATAGGTGCTGGTGATGCTCTCTTCGGAAGTGAAGGGAGACATGGAGTAGGCACCGGGAAGATCCACAGCGATCAGTTCCTGATCGCCTGCATAAACCTTCTTAATGGGAGCCTCCTTCTTGTCAACGGTCACACCCGCCCAGTTGCCGACCTTCTCATTACGACCGGTCAAGGCATTATACATGGTGGTCTTGCCGCTGTTGGGATTGCCCGCAAAAGCAATTCTCATTTTAATTACCTCCTGAATAAGGGGATCCACCCCGAACTTTATTAGTTACCCTCTGCTAACCATCAGTTAAAAGACAGCCGGCGAAGCCGCCATCCGATTTTTCGCGAATCACTCCACGATGATGGCCTCCGCCAACTGCTCGTCAATATTGTAGCGTCCGTCCTTGATGGAAACCACACAGCTGCCTCTGCGCCGGGAAACCACCGTCACAGGCTCGCCGCTGTAACAGCCCAGGGAAAACAGGAACGCATCCAGCTCTTCGTCATCGGTCTCGATGCGGGAAACGATATACTCTTTACCTTCCTGTGCGTCTTTGAGGGTCATTGAAATCACCTGATTCAAAATCGATTAGTCACGGCTAACTGCAGCCGCAAAAAGTAATTAGCCATCGCTAACTACTCCAATATTCTACCGCCCGGCGCTTCATTTGTCAAGATCTTCCGGAAAATTTTTCTTGTGGTTTTTAACCTTGAAAGAACATTCAACCTGTGATATGATATATATAATGAAAAAAAGGGAAGGAATATGACCTATGCATCTGCATGAATCCGGCGAAATGTATTTGGAGACCATCTATGTGCTCTGCAACAAACAGAATACCGTCCGCAGCATCGATGTAGCTGAGCATATGGGGTACTCCAAGCCCAGTGTCAGCCGGGCGGTGGGGCTTTTGAAGAAGCAGGGCCTTCTGACCGTGGACAAGGACGGCTTCCTGCACCTGACGGACCAGGGCTACGAAACCGCGGAGCTGATTTTCGAGCGCCACACGGTGCTTACAAAGCTGCTGGTAACCATGGGCGTCAGCCCCGAAACCGCCGATGAAGATGCCTGCAAAATCGAGCACGTCATCAGCGAGGAAACCCTCATTGCCATCAAGCGCTTTTTGGCCCAATAAGATACCATATAAATAAGGCGTTCACAGCCTTTCCTGTGAACGCCTTTTCTTATTCTTCGGTTGCAGCCGCTTCCTGGGGTTCTTCGGCGGTCTCCCCTTTTCCGGAGACCTGGTCAATCAGCCTTGCATAGGTCTTTTTCAGCAGCCAGGCCTCTGCCGCTGCCTCCAGAGAGAAAAATCCGAAAATCCAAAGCAGTCCCCACTCCATAAAGGTGTTCGTCCATTTATAGAACATCACAAAGGGCAACGCACCCAGCACTGCGCAGGGCAGGGTGGGAATCAGATTGCCCAGGCCGATCAGCACCGAGCTTCTCAGCGTCTGTTTCAGGGTGGATTCAAACCGGGCGGGAATATGAGTCACGTGGGTCAGTGTCAACAGGTACACAAAGAGAATCAGATAGAAGATCGCCCACAGCAGGGTCTGACCGGGAATGGTGTACACCGTCAAAACAACGGCCTCCAGGGCCAGCAGCACACCCAACGCCAGCATCACCAGCCAGGGCAGAGTTGCCTGACGGAGATTGCCCCAGAAAGCCTTCATAAACTCTCTGCCGCCGGCCTGATCTTTGTCCATCCACATGGAGGCAACCTTATGCAACGCCGCCCGGGATGCGCCGATGGTTACAATAGGGATGCTGCAGATGATAAACAGCAGGTTCACGAAAATCAGGTCTGCCAGATTGTTCAGAACCGTCATTAATTTGGAATCATAGGAGAATACACCTTTGAAATCGCCCATATATGGACCTCCGAAATCGACAAATTGATAGAGTACCCATTTTCAAGTTTACTATCATTGACATGTATGATATCATTAATAACTCCCAACTTCAATACCCTCCGGAAAAAATGAGAGAGAATTCATTAAATATGAGAGTTCCAAACGAGAGAGTTTCGTTTTAGAATGAGAGCTACCAAAGAGAGGATGTGCGACTTTGACAGAAAAAACGAGACACTTCACAGTCGGCCGGATGCAGATATCCGTACTCTGGCGGCACATGCTGCTGATGCTGGTGGTTCTGGCCCTTTCCCTCACCGCCCTGCTCATCAGCAACAAGATTTCCCTGAACACCCTGGAAAAAGAGAAGTATCTGGAAATCCAGACCGCTCTGGACCGCAACAGCAGTGAATTCACCACCGAAATACTGATGACCGGTTCCCTGTCCAACGCCGTCACCGGCAACCGATACTACGACTATATCCGTGGCATCCGAAACGGTGTCCTGCCGGAGCGGTATTATACCGTTCTGCCCCTTCTGCAGAACGTACTGTCCACCCAGGTGTATCTCCGTGGCGACGCCAGCATTACTTTAATGTACTTATCCGGCTGCAACAGCTTGGTATCCACGGTCTACGTGACGCCCACCGCCGAAGACTTTTTTAATACGGTTATCAGCTTCCCGGAAACACCCACCACTGTTCTGATTGGCTACCTCAAAAGCAATGACCTGCTGAAAATTCTGCCCATGCAGGCGGTCCACACCAACGACATCAGCATTCCGAGCAGTCCTTCCGAAGTGCTCCCGGTCGTCATTCGCGACACCAATGCCCCCGCCAGCATCATGTCCCTCTACTCGCAGGATATCGTTCTGAAGAAGTTTGGCTTCGACATTCTGCCCGCAGATACCTACATACAGATCACGGCCGATGACGGTCAGATTCTTCTGCGCTACCCCGAGCATTTCGATGCTGCTGAGCTGGACGAAGAAAGGATTCGCTTCGATACCTCCATGAATACCGTTCACGCCAAGGTTTCTGTCTGGGTCAGCCAGGATGCGTTTACCAACCTTCTGCGACCTGCGCGCCTGACCGGCAGCATTTTGGTGGTTCTCGTGGCACTGGTGGGACTGGTTTTAACCTTTGTCCTTTCCCGGATTTCCGTGGATCCCCTGCGAAAGCTGGTGGCCCACCACAGTGATGAACCCCGCCGTCCTACCAACGAGATTATCCACCTGAACAGTATTCTCAGCCGCTCCAGAGAAAAGGTCCAGGACCTGGAAAGTGCCCTGGTGAGCAGCTTGCTGGCCAAGGTGTTCTCCGGCATTGTGCTGTCGGAAGAAGACGAAGAAATCCTGCGAACCCGGATCCTCCCCGAGGACAAGGAATACCGGGCAGCCATCCTGGGTGGCCAGCCGGAAGCCATCAAGGCCTGCTACCCCATGCTGAAAGAGGAACTGGGCATTTCCCTGATTCTGATCAGCCCCAATCAGGCCGGAGTCCTGTTTCCCGGAGAGCCCGATGCCCTGGAAGCATTTATTGCCAGGTGGAACCAGGATGCGGAACACCCCGACCTGGGCATCCGCTGCGGCATCAGCGCCCCCTTCTCCGCCCTGACCATGCTTTCCACTGCCATCCGCCAGGCCCGCTTCGCTGCTCCTGCCGATCCGGGTACCAAAGTATTCCAGGGCGACCAGCTTCGCAGCCACATCTACTCCCGCCTGCAGCATGAACGGCTGTACCAGAGCATCTTCCAGGGCGACCAGGAAGGGGCCATGGCGGTGCTGGACACCATCTCCCAGCAGCTGACCATGGGCTCTGCCAGAGAAATATATTATAATGTAAGATTCACCCTCCGCTGCGCAGCGGAGGAAATGGAGCTGGACATGTCCAGCTTCGAAACGGAGTATATGCCCGACAAGCGGCCCCGGGAGAATATGAACTCCCTCCGGGAGATGCTGAACCAGATGTTCCACCAGATTCAGCTCAAGAGTGACGGCAGCATCACCACCCTCCACGACCAGGTTCTGGAGTGGATCCGGGAGAATGCCTTTGATCCCAACCTGTGCGTAGCTTCCATCGGGGAGCATTTCTCCATCAGCAAGAACAAGGTCTATGACATTGTCCGAAGCGCCACCGATATGGGCCTGAACGAGTACATTCTCTCCATCCGCATGAAGAAAGCCGGCAACCTGCTCTATTCCACCCAGCTGAGTGTGGGTGAGGTAGCCCTGCAGTGCGGCTATCTGGCAGAAAGCACCTTCTACCGGGTGTTTAAGAAGTATTATAACCTGACCCCCATCCAGTACCGCCAGAACGGAGCCCTCCCGGGAAACGAATAACCGGCAATTCAATACCACCAATCATAAATGAGCCCCCAGCGGGCTCATTTATTTTATAATATAGAAACCCCACCCTCCCCACCGTAGGGGCCGATGCCTACATCGGCCCGAAACGCCCAGGTTTCGAACCCC
>JAZSLC010000107.1:0-32761 GCA_045535175.1 Faecousia sp.
CCACTATCGGATTTACTTCCGACAAGGAGCAGAATATTCTGATCGATCCGGCGAAAGCACCTTTTGTGCTGGATGCTTTCAAGCTGTACGACGATGGCGCTACCATGTCGCAGATCCGGGACTTCTTGAATGAGAATAATGTGCTGAATAGCCGGGGCAATCCCCACACAGTCAACAGTGTGGCAAAGATTCTCAAGAACCGCCGTTACATCGGTGAGTACAGTTACCGTGATATTGTGATCCCCAACGGCATTCCGGCAATCGTTCCACAAGATCTCTTTGATCGGGTGCGGGAGAAGATCGAGAAGAATAAGAAAGCACCTGCGAGAACCAAAGCGGAAGTGGACTATCTGCTGACCACCAAGCTATTCTGTGGTCACTGTGGAGCCTACATGTGCGGTGAGAGCGGCAAAGGCCGATCCGGTAAGGTCTATCATTACTACAAGTGCGTGTCCGTAAAAAAGAAGCGGACGGATTGCAAGAAGAAGGCCATTAAGAAAGATTTCATCGAGGAATTTGTGGTGCGACACACCATGAAGATGCTCAAGGATGATAAGGCAATCGAAGCGATCATCGCAATGCTAATGGATTTGCAGGAACGAGAGAATGTGAATCTTCCTCTCTATGAACAGCAGCTTCGGGATGTGGAACGGAACATCGAAAATCTCCTGGATGCTATTCAACAAGGCATCTTCACCAAGTCCACCAAGGGTCGCTTGGACGAACTGGAAGCTGCCAAGGAAGATTTGGAAATCCGAATCGCCAATGAGAAGATTGCCAAGCCGAAGCTGACAGAGGAAAAGATCAAGCATTTCCTATACAGATTCCGGGTGCTGGATATGAGCAAAGAAAAGAACAGACGAATTTTGATCGATATGTTCATCAACCGGATTTATCTCTATGATGACAAGCTGGTCATCACTTTCAACCACAAGGATGGTGCGGAAACCATCACATTAGAAGACATAGAAACCGCTCTGGCTGAGGTCGGGTTCGGTTCGGATTTGGTTAGCTTCGCTGTACCAAAAATAAGGGGAAGGCATTTTCCTTCCCCTTATTTTTGTACCCGGAAGAGGACTCGAATAATCTAATGCAAGGCTCCGGGGGAGCCTTGCTCGCCGCCGTTCTCGATGGCGGCGACACCTCTATTTTCTCCCGCCTCAAGCGGGAGAAAATGCAATCGAGTCCCTTCCGGTGCGTACCGATGATATATCCGCCCTGAAAGATCGAACTTAGCAAGTCGCAGTCCCTTCCGGTGTGTTCCGATTGCTGAAAGGGAAATAGACCATAGTATAAGAATACCCGCCTGCGAGAGATTACACTCATGCAGGCGGTTTGTTTATTCTTCCATAATGCCATCAATTAAAGCATCGTATGTTGTGTTCAGTGCGTTTTTGATTGCCTGTAATTGGCTGGCTTGAATATGCTGTGTGCAGCGTTCAATTTTTACAAGACATTCACGGGTCATATCACATCCGTTAATTTGAAGAATGCGGACGAGATCCGTCTGGCCCAGTTTGCGGGCTTTTCGGATTCTTCTGATATTCTCGCCGATGCGAAGATCTTGCTTGATTCTTTGTTCCATACCAACACCCCAAGTGGACTTAATTTGGTCCATTTGGGTTTATTTTATTCGTTGACTGTGATACAATGGGACCAGTTCTGGTCCACTTTGTGGATTGGATGCTTTTTGATGGGGTGATTATATGAAAAGCTGTTTCTTTATCGGTCACAGAGAAGTATATACGGAAATTCTTCCGGCGCTGACCGAGGCGGTTGAACGACATATCGTGGAATACGGTGTCACGGAATTCATTGTTGGAAATTACGGCGGTTTTGACCACATGGCATCCCGGGCTGTGATTGCTGCAAAGGCAAGGCATCCGGACATTACGTTATCCCTGCTGATTCCTTACCACCCGGCAGAGCGCCCCGTTGATCTGCCACAAGGCTTCGACAATACCTTTTATCCTCCCGGCATGGAGAAAGTCCCCCGCAGACTCGCCAACGTCCGGGCCAACCGCTATATGGTCGATCATATGGACTACCTGATCGCCTACGCATGGCACCCAGCCAGTAATGCAAGGGAACTGGTCGCCTATGCGGAACGAAAAGCATCAAGGGGCGAAATTGTTGTAACAAACATAGCCGGTTCTGACGTATCATCTATTATATAACAAGATAGGTGATGCTCCAAATCGTTAGCACTCCCCAAACACCCAAAAAGACGGTTACCATTTCCGGTAACCGTCTTTTACAATTCAATATCTCAATCACAGGAAAATGATCAGCAAGCCGGCGAGGATTCCGGCGATGACGGAAAAAGAGGGGAGCTTGCTGTGGTACATCAGGATGGACTGGGGCAGGATTTCGCCGAAGACCACATAGAGCATGGCGCCGCTGGCGAAGCCCAGGCTCATGGTCAGGCCAATGGGGCCGATTTCACCCAGCCAATAGCCTAGCAGGGCACCCAGAATGGTGGGGATACCGGATGCGGCGGTGATCAGAACGGCCTTTGCCTTGCCCATGCCGCCGCTGACCAGGGGAACGGACACCGCCATGCCCTCCGGAATGTTGTGCAGTCCGATGATGACCGCCAGAACCAGTGCGGCGCTGCCCATGACACCGTTGTTGTTGGCGTAGGAGGCACCGATGGTCATGCCCTCGGGCATATTGTGCAGGGCGATGGCGCAGGCCATGACGATGCCGGCCACGAACAGGGACAGCTTGTTGTCCTTGCGGGCGTAATGGTGCTCCAGATGGTCGCTGTGGATCAGCTCGTCCAGATCGTCGGCGGTTTTGGGGTGGTTTTCGTCGATGTGGGGCAGCTCCGGGTCCGTTTTGATGTCGATCAGGTAGTTCAGACCATAGGTCACGGCCACGCCCAGGGCAATGGAGCCGATCACAACAAAAAGCCCCGCGCCGGTGTCGATGGCCTCTGTGACCAGATCAAAGCAAACCACGCCCAGCATCACGCCGCCGGCAAAGCTCAGCAGCAAGCTGACGGTGCGTTTGGAATCCTTTTGCAGCAGCACACCCACAAGGCCGCCCAAACCGGTACCCAACACGCCGGCAATGGCGGTGGTAAGAATCAAAGTTGCAATGACACCCATAAAATCACTTCATCTTTCCTTGGAGTTCGTCTATGATAACACAGCCGCAGGAGATTTACAATATCTTCCGCCGGATTTTGGGGCAATTGGCGGAAAAAAGGAGATGGGTGTATTTTTCTTGATTTTTATGCTTGGCCGCAGTATAATTTTTCTATATTCAGACACCGAAAAGGGGAGAGTAGACCATGCTTGAGAAGCTGAAAGCCCGGATTCTTTTTGAAATGATTCTGAAGCGGCCTAACATTGAAAAAGCCTACGCCATGGTGGGGCCGGAGGACTCCTGGTACGATACCATCTCCAAGGTCCATGCATCGCTGGCCCAGATTCATAAGCTGCCCCACGAAACCATCCAGATGCGCAGCCATGACGGCCTGACCCTGAAAGCCATTTATTACCCTGCGGAGCAGCCCAGTGATGTGACCGTGATCTGCGCCCACGGCTATACCAGCCATGCGGAGCGGGAATGGGCCTTTCCGGGGCTCTTTTACCATGGCCTGGGCTACAACGTGCTGATTCCCTATCAGCGGGCCCATGGCCTCAGCGAGGGAAAATATCTGACCTTTGCGGCCCTGGAGCAGCAGGACATGATGGGCTGGGTGGATTTAATCAACCGCCGCAGCCCCGCCGGAAGCATCCTCCTCCACGGCCTGAGCATGGGCGGCTGCATTGTGCTGACCCTGGCAGACAAGGAAATGAAGAATGTAAAGGGCATCGTGGCAGATGCCCCCAGCACCGGCGTGGCGGATTTCTTCCGGGGCGTGGCCGGGAGTGTGTTCAAAAAGGAGGGCCCCAAGGTGGCCCAATGCGCTATGGAGCTGTTTGAGAATACCTTCGGGGTCAATCCGGAGGAGTGCCAGATTCAGGAGCGGGTGAAGGGAAGCCGGTATCCGCTGTTCCTGTGTGCCGGCAGCACCGAGAAGCTTGAGGAACTGTTTGATGCGCTGCAAAAGGCCAATCCTCAGGAAACGGAAATCCTGATTCTGCCGGGCTGCGCCCATGGCAACGGAATGTACAAGCAGACGCAGCTGTATCAGAGCCGGCTGACTGCCTTTGCAGCCAAATGTACCGCAGAGAAATGAGGAGGTAAACCATGAAAAAATGGCTGAAAACCGCGTTGCTGATGGTGGGTAGTCTGGTTCTGGCGGTGGGATTGCTGGTGGGTGGCATGGTGATTTATTCTGCCAACCGGAGGATCCCTGCCCAGCAGCAGACCATTCAGAACAACACCGGCCTGGTGCAGGCTTATGGCCGGTCCCTTTATGATGCCCAGGGCAACCGCTTGGTGCTCCATGGCATCAATGCGGGCCAGATTTTGCTGCAGGAGGGTTGGATGGGACCCTTTGCCCTGGAACCGGAGAAGAATCCCGACGGAAGCTATGTGACCGACAAGGACGGAAACCTCCAATATCCCGAGTTTTCCGAGGAGCAGTTCCGGGCCGGCCTGAAGGCCAACCCCAATCTGGCGGGGTATGACCTGGAGGAACTGCTGCAGTACTACTACGATTGCTTCTTTACGGAGGAGGATTTCCGGATCATCAAGGAAGATCTGGGGCTCAACACCATTCGCCTGCCCTTCTATTATCTGAATATTCTCAATGAGGACCTGAGCCTGAAGGAAGAGAGCGAGGCCTTTGCGTACCTGGACTGGTTCATTGGAGAGGCGGCAAAGCAGGAGCTTTACATCGTGCTGGATCTACATGGTGCCCCCGGCAGCCAGAACGGCTATGAACATTCCGGTGCCGCAGAGCGGGTGGCGGGGCTGTGGACCAGCGAGGAGAATATGGCGGCCACTTTGGAACTGTGGAAGCTGGTTTCCCATCACTATACCAACACCCGCCCGGACCTGGGGGCCTGGATCGCCACATACGATCTGATGAACGAGCCCACCTACCGGTTCGGCTCCGGTACCACCAAGGAGTGCTGGGACTTCTTTGACGAGATTTACGATGCCATCCGGGCCGGCGGGGACCGGCACGTGATCACCATGGAGGGCTGCTGGGACTTTTCCGCCCTGCCGGACCCTGCGTCTTACGGCTGGGAAAACGTGCAGTATGAGTATCACTGGTACAACTGGTGGTCCGATATTCTGCCGTACCCTCTGTTCTATGCCTATCACGATCTGAGAGACATTGGCCGTAACTACGATGTGCCGGTACTGATCGGTGAGTTTACCCTGTTTGAAGACAAGGCAAGCTGGGCCCGGGAGCTGGAAATGTTCGATCAAAGAGGCTACAACTGGACCGTCTGGAATTATAAGACCACCGTTACCGGTTGGTGGACCTCCTCCTGGGGGGTGTATACCTGCCAGCTGCACCTGAAGGAGACCCCCAAGTGCAACGTGTCCACCTGTACTTATGAGGAATTCATCGCCGCCTGTGAGGCCACCCGGACGGAAAATTGCGTCAAAGCCACCCTTTACGAAGTCATTACCGACTACACGAAATAACCGGAGGGGATTCCATGAAGGCAGGAAAGATTTTGCTGAGGATCGGTGCGGTGCTTCTGAGTCTGATTCTCATAGCCCTGGTGGTGCTGGGGTGGTATTACCCCCGGTATCTGCTGCGCAAGGAGCCGGTGACCATTCAGCCGGAACGGGAAAGTATCACCATGATGAGCTGCAATCTGCGGTGCCTGACGCCCCTGGACTTGGGCAAAAAGTCCTGGTTCTACCGGGCGGACCTGCTGGTGCAGGATATTGTACAGCAGCTGCCGGGCATCATCGGGTTCCAGGAGGCCACCCGGTGGCAGTACGCATACATGACCGATGTGCTGACGGGCTATGACTCCGTCATTGACTACCGGGATGATACCCTGCTGTCGGAGGGATGCCCCGTGTTTTATCACAAGGATACCTACGCCCTGGTGGACAAGGGCAGCTTCTGGCTGTCGGAAACGCCGGAGGTTATGAGCAGGGACTGGGGCGCCCAGCACTACCGGATCTGCAGCTTCGTGATCCTGCAGCACAAGGCCTCGGGCCGGAATTTTGTGGTATTCAACACCCACCTGGACCATGTCAGCGACGAGGCCCGGATCAAGGGCATCGGCGTGATATTGGAGAAGATCCGCCAGTTTGGCGGCCTGCCGGCGGTGATTATGGGGGATTTCAATGCTTTGGAAGGCTCTCAGACCTATATGAGCGCCACGGAATACTTCCTGGATGCCCAGTACGCTGCTGCGGAAACGGAAGCCTCCCATACATACCAGAATTGGGGCAATCCGGAGAGCTTTAAGCGGCTGGACTACTTTATGATTTCCAAAGAGGGCTTCCGGCCCCTGCGCTACTGGGTGGTTCAGCCTGTCCATGAGGGCGTTTATGTCAGCGATCACTGTCCCATTGTGTTGACGCTGAATTTAGAGTAAAGAGAGAATGTTGGATTTTTACGACATTCGGTGAGAAAAGGTGGGGATCGGGCGTGAAAAAAGTTTTAATGGTGTTGCTGTTGCTGCTGCTTCTGGCCGGCTGCAGCCTGGAAAAACCGGCAGAACCGACGGGGCCGGCTCAGGTAACCTTCGGTGACCGGCAATATGATGTGGATATTGAGGAACTGGATCTTTCCGGCAAGGCCCTGGAGGGGCTGGATCAGCTGGTGCTGCTGCCTAAACTGCAGGAACTGGATCTGCGCAACACCGGCCTGACCCTGCGCCAGTATCGGCAGCTGACCGGGCTGCTGCCCGGCTGCAAGATTCTCTGGTGGCCGGAGTTTCAGGGGGTGCCCTATCCGGAGAATACGGAGTATCTTCCGGCCCCAACACTGACGGATGAAGACCTGGCAGTGTTGGATTTCTTCCCCAAGCTGTCCGGGATGGATGTGACCGACTGCCGGGACTATGATATGATCCGGAAACTGATGGAGAAGTATCCCGGGATGCAGGTGGACTATATGCTGGAAGCAGGCGGCGTGGTTCTGAAGCCCGATGCAACCGATGCGGTCTTTACGGACCTTACGGATGGGCAGCTGCTGACGGCCCTGGAATTTCTGCCGAAACTGCAGACCGTGACCCTCAAGGGCACCTTGCCGGAACTGGCTCTGCTGGCCCGGGTCTGGGAAGAGAATCCCCAGATCACCTTCTCCTGGGAAGTGGAAATCTGCGGCCGCACCTTCGAAAACACCGCTACCGAGATTGACCTGTGCGGAATTCCCATGGAAAACGTGCAGGAAGTGGAGCAGAAGGTGGTGGGGCTTCCCCTGCTGCAAAAGGTGCTCATGTGGGACTGCGGCATCTCCAACGAGGAAATGGAGAGCCTGAATCTTCGCAATGACAAGGTGCTCTTTGTGTGGAAGGTCAATCTGGGAGAAAAGGTCACGGTCCGCACGGATATTGATAACTTCATCTGCCACAATTACAACTATTTCCTGAAGGAAGGAGAATGTGACAACTTCCGCTACTGTACGGAGATTGTGGCCCTGGACCTGGGACACCGGGATATCAAGACCTGCGATTTTGTGGCCTATATGCCGAAACTGAAGTATCTGATTCTGGCGGATACCATGGTGCGGGATCTGACGCCTCTGACCGGATTGGAAAATCTGGTGTTTTTGGAGGTCTTTTTGCTGGATCTGGACAGCTACGAGCCCCTGCTGAGTCTGAAGAACCTGGAGGACCTGAACATCGGCTTTACCACGGGTGAGCTGGACGTGATCAAGCAGATGACCTGGCTGAAGCGGCTGTGGTGGAGCAACAGCGAGCTGACCTGGGAGGAGCAAAAGGAGCTGCGGGCAGCGCTGCCCAACACGGAGATACAGCTTCATCTGGGATATTCATCCACCGGTGCCGGTTGGCGGAAAAACCAGAATTACTACGATATGCGAAACCTGTTGGGGATGCCCATTGATCCCTGATGCAGCTTTATACGAAAGGAAGGCCGGCCGGCCTTCCTTTTTATATATGTGAAAAGACGGCATCCTTGCGGATACCGCCTTTTCGGGGGGAGAGCAGTTTATTTTTCAATGAAGGGGAAGCCGGCGGCTGCATGGGCTGCCAGCAGATCGTCACACATGGCAACGATCTCGTCGGTGGACAGCTGGGCGCCGGTGAGGGGATCCATCATGGCTGCCTGGTAGATGTAATCCTTCTTGCCGGTGTGAGCGGCTTCGATGGTCAGCAGCTGGGGATAGATGTTGGAGGCGTTCATGGCAGCCAGCTGCAGCGGCAGATTGCCCACATAGGTGGGGGTAACGCCATTGGCATCCACCATACAGGGCACTTCCACGCAGGCCTCGGCAGGCAGGTTGGGGATCAGGCCGTTATTGATCACGTTGCCGCCGATCTTGTAGGGTACATTGGTGATCATGGCTTCCATGATCCGGGAGGCGTATTCCTTGGACCGGGTGTGCTCCAGGCCTTCGCCGCTGAGGATGGCAGCTCTGCGGCTTTGCCACCGTTCGATCTGGCTGACGCAGCGGCGGGGATACTCATCCAGGGGGATGTTGAACTTTTCGATCAGGTCATCGCGGCCCTGCTTGATGTAGAAGGGGTTGTATTCGGCGTTGTGCTCGCTGGACTCGGTGCAGTAGAAGCCGAACTTGTCGATGTAGTCAAAGCGGACCATGTCCTGATGGATCTCACGGGCATTGCGCGCTTTGGCTCTGCGGCGAACTTCGGGGTAGAGGTCGTTGCCGTCCATATCCGTCAGTTCCAGCAGCCATGCCATGTGGTTGATTCCGGCGATCTTTTCTCTGGTCTTGCCAATGTATTCTTCCATGCCGACCTTGCACAGCAGGCTGTAAGAACACACCTGTACACTGTGGCACAGACCGACGGTCTGAACGCCGGTATAGCGCTGCATATAGCCGGTTAGCATGGCCATGGGGTTGGTGTAGTTGAGCAGCCACGCGTCGGGGCAGACTTCTTCCATGTCCCGGGCGAAGTCATCCATAACGGGAATGGTGCGCAGGGCCCGGAAAATGCCGCCGATGCCCAGGGTATCGGCGATGGTCTGGCGCAGGCCATACTTCTTGGGAATCTCAAAGTCGATGACGGTGCAGGGCTCATAGCCGCCCACCTGAATGGCATTGATCACGAACCGGGCACCGCGCAGTGCTTCTTTCCGGTTTTCCACGCCCAGGAAGGTGGTGACGGTGGCGGAGCCGCCGGCCAGGGTTTCGTTCAGGTACTGGACTGTGATCCGGGAATCTTCAAGACGGGTTGCGTCAATATCGTAGAGGGCAAATTCTGCATCCTTCAGAGCATCGCAAAGCAGACTGTCGCCCAGTACGTTTTTGACAAAGATGGTGCTGCCGGCACCCATAAATGTGATTTTCATGGAATAGCCCCTTTCTTTTGTTAGAATCTGATCGTATTATAACGCCTTTTTCAGGGAATGAGAATTGCATCAGGTAACTCCGTTATGGTACAATGTAACTATTCCGAAAGAGGTGGCGATGATATGGCGGCACAAAGTGTGCTTTTGACGAATCGGAATTTGCAGGATCTGAACCCTCTGATTTTGGGAGAAGAGGCCTGTGAAGCGGGGCACAGCTTTGGCCCGGCAGTGCGAAGATATACCCTGATCCACTATGTGAGCCGGGGCAGGGGGGTACTGCACACCCCGAAGGGCAGTTACCCGGTGGGGTCGGGACAGGCTTTTATCATTACGCCGGGAGAGGTCAATACCTATACGGCAGACTGGGAGGATCCCTGGCATTACAGCTGGATCGGCTTTGACGGGGTGTTGTCCCGCCGCTTTTCGGAGCTGGGGCCGGTGATTACCCTGCCGGAAAGTGTGCTGCAGCGAATGCTCCGGTGTGCCCGGGAGGACCCTTCCATGGCGGAATACAGACTTTCTGCGGAGCTGCTGCGGCTCTATGCCATGTTGTTCAGTAAAACTGCCGGCACCCATCCCCATGTGCGCCGGGTGGAAAACTACATTCGCTCTGCATACATGGAGCCCATCCGGGTGGAGCAGATTGCCCAGCAGCTGAATTTGGACCGCCGCTACTTAAGCAGACTCTTTAAGGAAAAAACCGGCCGGACCATTCAGGAGTATCTGATTCAGGTTCGCATGGAGGAAGCGGAATATCATCTTCGCCAGGGGCGAACCGTCAAAGAGGCGGCCCATCTGTCGGGCTATGAGGATGTGGCCAATTTTTCCAAGATGTTTAAGCGAAAAACAGGCAGAAGTCCGGCTGATCTGCGGACGGCACCATAATATCAACACCCCCCGGAACGGACCGTTCCGGGGGGTTGTTATGGGGTTAAACCTGCTGACCGTTCTGGTAACGGGCGATGACGGTGCCGCCGGTGCCGTATTTGGTGCCGGTCCAAAGCTCGTCGTTGCGGTGGGTGCCGGTGAAATACGTGCCGTCGGCCCAGGTGAAGCGGCCTTCGCCGTTGCGCTTTCCGTCGGCAAACTCGCCTTCGTACACATCTCCATTGGCGCTGCGCAGGGTGCCCTGACCGGAGCGCTTATTGTTTACGAAGGTGCCTTCGTATATATCACCGTTCTTCCAGAAATACTTGCCGTAGCCATGACGGATGCCGTCATTGAACTCGCCCTCGTACTTTTCGCCGTCGCTCCAGACGAACAGGCCGATGCCGGTACGCTTGCCGGCTACGAAGTCGCCCTCGTAGACGTTACCGTTTTTGTAGATGTAGCGGCCCTTGCCGGTGCGCTCGCCATCCACAAAGTCGCCTTCGTACTTTTCACCGTCGGGCCAGATGTAGGTGCCCTTGCCGGTGCGCTTGTTCCGGAGGAAGTAGCCATCGTACCGGTCACCGGACTTCCAGACGAACAGGCCCTTGCCGTGGCGCTCACCCTTCAGCCAGTCGCCCTCATAGACATTGCCGCTGTTCCAGATGTACTTGCCGTAGCCGGTGCGTTCACCTTCGGTGAACTGGCCCTGGTAGGATTCGCCGTCAGCCCAGGTAAACAGGCCGGTGCCGTGGCGCTTGTTCTTATACCACTGGCCCCGGTAGATGTTGCCACTGGTCCAGAAGTAATCGCCCAGGCCGAAGAATTGGCCGTCGTTGAAATCACCCTCATACCGGGTGCCGTCGGTCCAGGTAAAGACGCCTTTGCCGGTGCGCTTGTCATCGATCCAGTCGCCGTCATAGCAGTTGCCGTCCTTCCACACCAGCTTGCCGTGACCGAACCGGACGCCATTCAGAAACTGGCCGGTGTAGGTGGCGTCACTGTAGTGAACGGTTTTGGTTTCAAAGTAGGCGGTGCTTTCGCTGCCGTTTACATAGGTGGCCAGACGCTCGCCACTGGCGGAATACTTGAAGCCGGTGTGCATCTTGGCTTCCCGGAAGAAACCTACAAAGTAGTTGCCGTCCTTCCATCTATAGTGGCCGAAACCGGTGCGCTTGTCTTCCACCAGTTCGCCCACATACATATCGCCATCGGTCCAGATATAGGTGCCGAAGCCATGGAGCTTACCGGCCTTGAAGTCGCCCTCGTAGCGGTTGCCGCTGGGCCAGATGTAGCTGCCCCGGCCGGTACGGCTGCCTTCCAGGAAGTCACCCTCATAGCGGTCACCGGATTGCCAGAAGAACTTGCCCTTGCCGGTGCGCTTGTCCTGAACGAAGGGGCCCTCATACCGGTCGCCGCTCTTCCAGTAGTAGATGCCCTCGCCGTGGAGCTTGCCTTCCAGGAAACCGCCTTCATAATGGTCGCCGCTGGCCCACCAGAAGGAGCCGATGCCGGTACGCTTGTCCTGCACAAAGGGGCCCACATAGCGGTCACCGTTGGTCCAGAGATAGGTGCCGTTGCCGTGGAGCTTGCCTTCCTGGAACTCACCTTCGTAGCAGTTGCCGCTGGGCCAGGTGTATTTGCCGTAGCCGGTGCGCTTGTCATCTCTCCACTCGCCTTCGTAGCGGTCGCCGGTGTTCCAGGTGAAGGTGCCGTGGCCCTGGCGCTTGCCGTCCCGCACTTTGCCCACGAAGGTGCCGTTGTCGTATTTCTTGGTGACCATGCCAGCGCCGGAGGGGGCGCCGGTGCTGCCGGTATTCCCTACGGGCACGGAGCCGGTGGGGATCACGGGGGTTACGGGTTTCTTGGGAGGGGCGCTGTCAAAGGTGAAGCCGGGAATATTTACACCCTCCAAAGAGAAACTGGCAAAGGGATTGTCACTGCCGGAGTTGCCGTTGCCGGAAGAACCGTTGCCACCGCCGGACAGGTCGCTGATGCCGCCGGTGTGGCCGCCGGGGGTGCTGCCGCTGTGGCCGCCGGTGTGGCCGCCGGGGGTGCTTCCGCTGTGACTGCCGCCATGGCCACCGGGAGTGCTGCCGCCAACGGACCCGCCGGTGTACCCACCGGTGTGACCACCGCCGGTATATCCGCCGGTGTGGCTGCCGGTATGGGGGCCGGTGGAGCCGCCGGAAGTGACGGGGGCGCTTCCGGTGGTGCCGGTCAGGGCCTTCACGGCGGTGAGAATCTTTCTCATGCCGGGTGCATTGGGGTTGATTTCGTGAACAGGGACAATCTGACCCTCGCCGATGAAGAACTCAAAACCGGAGTTCAGTTCCACGTCTTCCAGCTTCATGGTCACAATGGTCTTGCGGTATGTAATGGCCCGTTCCACTTCCCGTTCCACGAACTGGGAGTTCTGGGCATCGTCGGTCAGAAGCAGCACCAGGCAGGCGCACTTTTTCAGCGCGTCAATAATCACGTGTGCATATCTGCTGCCTGCGGGGATATCGTAAGGGGCCATCCAGCAGGGAATCCCCTCCTGGCGGAAGAGGTTCCGGGTGGCATCGGCCAACGTCTGGTTCTTGGAGCTGTAGCTGATAAAAGCATAGCCGCCGGTCTTGGTGTCCATCAATCGTTCCTCGCTTTCACATGGTTCATACCTATATTATAAGGAGTTTCCTCCTTTTTTCAAGGGCAAGTTTGGCCCTTTTCGCTAAAGAAGGAATTTTCGTCGGAATCTGAAAAACTGCCCACACAGAGCGACGAAGAGACTTCCTGCAAATTGCTGTGAAGAAACTGTTAATTTTTAGTAAAAACAAAAAAGTTGGGGGTTCTTCCCTTGCAAGCAGGGGCGGGGTGTGCTACAATATTAAAAATCGGAAAGAAGGATGAATTACCATGCGCTTACAGCCCAGAAGAGAACCTAAAGAATCCAAAGTGATGCATTACGTGAACATCATCGGCACAGGTATGATGCTGAACCTGGTGTTTCTGATGGCCTGCATTCCGGTGGTCACCATCGGACCTGCCGTTTGCGGCCTTTACAGCGGCATCCGGTTTATGATCCGGGGAGAAGGTCCTGTCCGGGGCTTCTGGGAAGGCTTCAAGACCAAAATCGGACGCACCATTCCTCTGGGGATCTTGATGGTGGCTGCTGCTGCGTTTTTTGTGATCAATATCAACAGCGCCTACAATTTCTCCCAGGATCCGCAGATGCAGGAGCTTTATGGGGGCTTCCAGCTGTACCTGCCGCTCATCCAGTATGCGGTTATGGCACTGCCGGTGCTGATGCTGTTTGCCGCCATGTGGGTGCTGAATATCTATATTGACTACTCCTTCATGGCGTGGCTGAAAAACAGTGTGAACCTGGTGCTGAAGGCCCCCCATTGGGTGCTGGTGACCGTGGCTGCCATGTGGCTGCCGGTGGTACTGTTTTTCTGGGTGCCCGGCGTCTTCTGGGCCATTGCCATCGTGTTCATTGCGGCCTGGTTTGTGGTGGCGGCTTTCGGCTCCACCCTGGTTTTGAAGGATGCGCTGGTGGATCTGAAGAAGACCTTCCTGGAAGAGCAGGAGGAAGAAGAGGAATAACAAAGGGATCATCCCGAAAGACGGTTTTCCGCTTTCGGGATGCAATTCATAGGGCGATTATTTTAAAGTGATGTCCTCATTTCGCGGCTGAGGACAGAAACAGACCCGGGAAAGGAACAATAGATATGGTTGTAAAAGGAAAAAAACTGACACTGAAAGAGCAGTGGCAGAAGCTGCTTGATGAATTGAGACCCATGACCCCCAAGAAGAGGCTGGAGCACCTGTGGGAGTACTACAAATGGGTGTTGGGCGTGCTGCTGGTGGTGGCTTGCCTGGTATCCATTGTGGTGACCAGTATCATCAATGCCAATATGGAAACCCTGGTGGAAGGCATCACCCTCAACTGCAGGATTGATGACCCGGGATGCATTTACCTGACCGACGGATACATGGCCAAGCGGGGCGGTGTTCCCGGGAAGCAGCAGGTGGGTCTGGCACTCCGGTCTTTGGAGAATCCTGCCACCTCGGAAGACCCCGAGTTCAATTACAATGTCTACCAGAGCATTACGGCCATGATCGCTGCGTCTTCCCTGGATTATCTGATGATGGACCAAAGCTCCATGGAACTGATCATCCACCCGGAAGTGATACTGGACCTGCGGGAACTCTTCACGGAAGAAGAACTGAAGGCCATGGATGACCGGGTGATCAAGCTGGTGGACGAGGAAACCGGGGAAATTGTGCCCATGGCCCTGGACATCAGCGACAGCGAGTTCTACCGGGAGTACATGAGCGAGCAGAAGGGAAAGGTGTATCTGGCATTCGCTGTGACCACCCCCCGGAAGGAAGCTTGCCGGGATATTTGGGAATACATCACCACGCTGTATCGGCCGGAAGCTTAAAGATACAGTTCACAAATCAATAAAAGGGAAAGAGGCTGCGCTATGAAAAAGATTCTTGTTGCCCAGTTCAAGCACGAAACCAACCGGTTTTCTCCCTGCATTACGGACCGCAATGCCTATGTGGCCCGTAACGCCGTCTTTGGAAACGATGGGATTCGCACCCGCTTTGCCGGTGCCAAAAATGAAACCACTGCTATGCTGGATTTCTTTGCGGACAAAGAAGACTTTCAGCTGATTCCGGTGCTGGCTTTTGATGCCATGCCCGGTGGCCCTGTGGCCAAAGAGGTGTTCTGGGAAGTCCGTGACAAGCTGCTGGAAGCCCTCCGGGCGGAGCCGGTGGACGGTATTTTGCTGTCGCTCCACGGTGCCATGGTCACGGAAATTTCCGAGGACGGCGAAGGCGCCCTGCTGGAAGCCCTGCGTCAGGAAGTGGGCGAAGAAATCCCCATTATGGTATCCCTGGACCTGCACGCCAACATCACCCAGAAGATGGTGGATTATGCCACGGGCCTCTTTGTATGCGACTACTACCCCCATACGGATATGTATGAAACCGGCCTGCGGGCTGCGGAGTGTATGTACCAGACCCTGACCGGTCAGGTGCGGCCTGTGATGGCCTGGCGGAAGCTGCCCATCCTGGTTTCCTGTACCTCCACCATGTACGGCATTATGCGCCAGTTTACCCTGGAAGCTCAGGAAATCCGCAGCAGGGAAGGGGTCCTGGGTGCCAATCTGGCCCACGGCTTCTTCCGGGCCAATATTTATGAGCAGGGCATGGCGGTGCTTGCCATAACCGACAACGATCCCCGGCGGGCCGATGATCTGGCCCAGGCCTTTGCAGACAGAATCTGGAACGCCAGAAAGGAACTGAAATACGAGCCCCTCACCGCCGATGAGGCCATTGACGCGGCCCTGGCATCCGACCGGTTCCCGGTGGTGCTGGCGGACGTGGCAGATAACCCCGGTGGCGGCGGTACCTGCGATGCAGTGCTGCTGCTGCAGCGGCTGGTGGACTGGAAGGTGGAAGGTGCCGCAGTGGCGGCCATGTACGACCCGGAAACGGTGCGCCAGGCCGTGGAGGCCGGTGTGGGTGCCACCATTGATGCCCGGATCGGCGGCAAAGTGGCCCCAGAGATCACCGGCGGCCCCGTGTGCTGCAAGGCCTACGTCAAGGCCATCACCGATGGCAAGTACCGAAACTGCGGTCCCATGTTCCATGGCCTGCTGATGGACTACGGCACCCTGGTGGTGCTGCAGGTGGAAGGGGTCACCGTGCTGGTGGGCAGCATCCGGGTTCAGCCCTGGGATCTGGAAGTGTTCCGCTCCTGCGGTATTGCACCGGAGAAGCAGAAGATTCTGGTGGCCAAATCCGCTCAGCATTACCGCGCTTCTTACAGCAGCATTACCGACCGGATGCTCTCGGTGGAAACCCCTGCCTCTGCTTCTCAGAAGCTGAGTAATTTTGATCTGAACCATTGCCGCAGACCCATTTATCCTCTGGACGAGATGTGAGGCGGCCTATGAAACTGGAGTTCGGATACGGAAAAGGAATCCAGACCGTGGAGGTTCCTGAGGAAAACCTGCTGGGCTGCCTGGTTTCCAATCCGGTGGAGCATCTGCGCACCGGGGAAGAGGCGGTGGCCTATGCCCTGGTGCATCCCATCGGATCTGAAAAGTTATGTAAACTTGTAAAGCCGGGCCAGAAGGTGGCCATTGTCACCAGCGATATTTCGAGGCCTTTGCCCACCTGGGAGATCCTGCCTGGGGTACTGGACGAACTGGACCGGGCCGGTGTCAGCCCGGAAGATGTGACGGTGGTATTTGCCCTGGGCTCCCACAGAAATCATACCCCTGAGGAAATGGAACACTTGGTGGGTACCCGGTGCTTCGGCCGGGTGCGCTGTATGGACAGCACTCCCGATGACTGCATCCATATGGGCCGTACTACCCGGGGAACCGATGTGGACGTGACCCGTGTGGTGGCGGAGGCAGACCTGCGGATTTGCCTGGGAAACATTGAATTTCACTATTTTGCAGGCTATTCCGGAGGCGCTAAGGCCATTATGCCCGGTGTATCCACCCCCAATGCCATCCAGCAGAACCACCGTCTGATGGTAAGCCCCGATGCCTGCGCGGGCAAGCTGGAGGGCAATCCCCTGCGGGAGGATATTGAGGAGGCCGGTGCCATCTGCGGCATCGATTTCATCGTCAATGTGGTGCTGGACGAACACAAGCAGATCGTCTATGCGGTGGCGGGAGATGTGACAGCCGCCCACCGGGACGGATGCAGGTACCTGGATGCCATGTACCGCAAGACCATTCCCGCCCGGGCGGACATTGTGCTGGTAAGCCAGGGCGGTGCCCCCAAGGACGCCAACCTTTACCAGACACAAAAGGCCCTGGACAACGCCAAGCACGCCGTAAAAAAGGGCGGCACCATCATTCTGATGGGCGCCTGTCCGGAAGGTCTGGGAAGTGCCACCTTCGAAAGCTGGCTCACTTCCGCGCCCACGGCCCATTCCATGGTGGAGCGGATCGGACAGCAGTTCCAGCTGGGCGGTCACAAGGCTGCGGCCATTGCCATGGTTCTGGAAAATGCCCGGATCGACCTGGTTTCGGAAATGGATCCGGATTTCGTGCGGAGCATTTTCCTGAATCCCCAGCCCTCAGCTCAGGCGGCCTTCGACGAGGCCATGGCCCGCTACGGCTCCGGGGCAACGGTCATAGCCATGCCCTACGGCGGTTCCACACTGCCTTCCACTTAATCAAAGAATCAGCCCGGCTGCGCTTTGATATGCTACCCCCATAAGAGACAGTGAAAAAGGAAACTGTCTTTTATGGGGGTATATCTATGTGTAAAAGAAAAAGGATTAAAGCAGAAGAAAAGATACGAATAGCCAAAGCGTGTATAACTGGAACCATAAGTCTAAATGCAGCAGCGGAACAGTTGGGTGTTCACCAAAGCATGGTGGATGACTGGGTGCGTCTGTATGAAACAGAAGGGGTAGAATCATTTCTTCCCCGGAAAGGAAACCGGCGATACGACCCAGTAGTCAAGGAGATGGCGGTAAAAGACTATCTGTCCGGAAGAGGGAGTCTGCGAGAAATTTGCAAAATTTACAAAATCCGGTCAACTTGCCAACTCAGATCATGGATTAAGGTGTATAATGGTCATAAAGACTTCAAGAAACAGACAGGAGGAAGCCGTATGACCAAAGGAAGAGAAACCACCCAAGCCGAGAGAATTGCTGTAGCAAAGGCATGCATCGCCAACGGCAAAAACTACGGAGAGGTTGCAATCGCATACAGTGTTAGTTACCAGCAGGCCCGGAGTTGGACCCTCAAGTACATAGAGGGCGGAGAAGCAGCACTGGAGGATCGTCGGGGCCAGCGGAAGAAGGATCAGCAGCCCCGGACGGAACTGGAGCAGGCACAGATCGAAATTGAGCAGCTCAAGCATAAGATAAAGATGCTGGAAATGGAGAATCACCTACTAAAAAAATTGGAGGAGATCGAAAGGAGGCGGGGCTGAGCCAGGTGCGGCAATCTCATATCTACCTGGCGATTAAGGAATGTAAAGAAGAATTCGGACATCCTGTGGAGCTATCTTGTGAACTGCTTGGAGTGGCCAGAGCGGCTTACTACCGCTGGCTCAGCGGCAAAAAGTGCGCCAGAGAGTTGGAAAACGATAAGATTGCAAAAATTATGGAGCAGATCCATGCAGAGAATCCTGACAAAGGCTACCGTCGCATCAAGGACGACTTGTCCCACGACTACAAGTTGAATGTAAACGAAAAGCGGGTACTGCGGATCTGCCGCAGCCTGGATATCAAGTCCACCATTAAGTACAAGAACAATGGGTGTACCAGACAAGCTGCCAATCCGCAGCATATCGCAAAGAACTGGCTGAACCGCCAGTTCCATGCCAGCATGCCCAACGAGAAGTGGTTGACCGATGTGACAGAATTCAAGTGGTACGAAGGTCCCATTGTACACAAGGTGTATCTGAGCGCAATCCTCGACTTGTACGACCGCAGAATTGTTGCCTATATCATCCGTGACCGAAACGATAATCCTCTGGTATTTGATACCCTGGATGCTGCCATAGCAGCCAACCCGAATGCCCATCCGCTGTTCCACAGCGATAGAGGTTTTCAATATACCAACAGAGTGTTTTATAACAAGCTGAAGAAAGCAAAAATGAAGCAGAGTATGTCCAGAGTAGCCAAGTGCATTGACAACGGTCCTATGGAGGGTTTCTGGGGAATTTTGAAACGCGAGAGATATTATGGCAGACGGTTCACAAGCCGTGATGAGCTTGTTTCTATGATTGAGAATTACATCATTTATTACAACAACCGCCGTGTGCAGCGCAATTTGGGCGTGCTGACGCCGATGGAAAAGCACGAATACTATCTCATGGCAGCATAATAAAACCTCAGAAAATGGCGGGACGATGCGTCCTGACATTTCCTGAGGTTCCACGGCACCGCAGTGCCGTGCATCTCAAATAATGACTTCCGGTAACCATACCGGCTACTGGAAGTGCTAAAAATGTTTTTTTATTTCACTGTCCACTTGACGGGGAGCAGTTCATGCCGATGCATTCCGGGTTTTCTCTATGGAAAAATCAATTAGGAACCCAGGACACCGATGCCGAAGAGGCTCAGCACCACAGGCAGGGTTGCACAGGCGAGGACCGTGGATACCAGGGCAATGCCCGCGCCCAGTTCGCAGTTTTCGTCCACCAGCTTGGGAAACACCACCGTATTGAGACCGCAGGGCAGGGCCATAAACAGCACCACAACCTGCACTGTAGCCCGGTCACAGAACCGGCTCAGCACAAAGCCCACCAGCAGGGGCAGCACCACCAGGCGGACAGCCGCCAGGGGGTAGATCGTGCCGTGGGACAGAATCTTTTTCAGGGAGAAGCCGGAAATGACGATGCCCGTCACCAGCATACTCACGGGAGCCATACAGCCGCTTGCCTTGGCCAGGACACTGGCCAGCACCTCCGGCGTTTTGAAACCGCATAGGCCCGCCGCAATGCCCAGCACCGTGGCGATCATGGGAGGATTGCAAAGCTTTTTCAGGCTCAGGCCCCGTTTGGTCAACATGGCAAAGCCGATGGTGTAGATGTAGATCGATGCGGGGATGGCGAAGGTCATAATGTTCATCAGACCTGTTTCCCCCAGCAGGGCCTCTGCCAGGGCGTAACCCATATAGCCATAGTTGGGGATGGACATGGAGTACTCGAGAATATTACGCTCATACTTGTTCTTTGTAAACAGCTTCGCCGCAAAGTGGGCCCCCACAAAAACCGTCACCAGAACAGCGGCGGAGAGCAGCAGGAGTTTGTAGTTCTCCCCAATGTAGGACACGTTAAAATTGGTGGAAAAAGTTTTGAAAATGTTGCAGGGCAGGAACACATACACCAAAACCCCCGAAAGGATCTTGGATTGGTCTTCCTTCAGTTTTCCGGTTTTGCTCAGCAGATAGCCCACGGCAATAAACAGGAACAGGATCAGCTGTTGGGAAAAGATGACTTTCATTATACTGCCTCTTTCACTTTATTCTTTCTTCAGATCCGGCCGGAATGCCGGGCCCGTGGCATTTCAGAAGCAGGAATCGCAGTTGGGGCGTTTTTTCAGGTGCAGCTCCTGATTTTTTTGGGTCACGGTGGTACAGGGAGGAATGGGAGAGGTGATGAAGGCACTGGCGCCGATGACGCTGTCGTGACCGATGACCGTTTCACCTCCCAGGATGGAGGCATTGGCGTAGATGGTCACATTGTCCCCGATGGTGGGGTGGCGCTTCTTGCCCCGGAGATTCTGACCCCCTCTGGTGGAGAGGCCGCCCAGGGTCACGCCCTGATAGATCTTCACGCCCCGGCCGATAACGGTGGTTTCGCCGATGACGATGCCGGTGCCGTGGTCAATGAAGAAGAATTCGCCGATGGCAGCACCGGGGTGAATGTCAATGCCGGTGATGCTGTGGGCGTGTTCGGTCATGATCCGGGGGATCATGGGAACCCCCAGCACGTGCAGCTCATGGGCCAGCCGGTAAACAGTAATGGCAAAGAGGCCCGGGTAGGAGTAGATGATCTCTTCCTTGCCGGATGCGGCAGGATCTCCCTCGTATGCCGCCTGCAGGTCCGTCTGGACCAGGGCCCGGACCTTGGGTATGGCCCGGAAAAAGTCCAGGCAAATCTGCTGGGCGTCCTGCTCCTCCTTCAGAACCAAGCCGATCTGGTGGTTCAGGTTGAACATCACGTCCTCAATGAGCATGGACAGATTATGCTTTGCGTTGTAGATCCGGTAGGTTTTCTCCCGGAAATAGCCGGGGAATACGATCCGCCGGAGCTTTTCAATGATGTCGATGATCACATCCTTGTCAGGCTGATGCATCTGGTCCAGCCGGTCAATGTCCCGGCCGTTCTGATAATCCTCCAGGATGGCATCCACAATGCCCTCAATTTGCTGTTCGATGGGTGTCATAGCATCCCCTCCAATCTTAGGAAAAGTTTACCACAGGCCGATGCCTCTGTCAATCTGATTGACAGGGAAACCCCCGGTGGATATAATAGAAAAAACGAAGGAGGCAGTTTTTATGGGAAAGATTTACACCTCTATGGAGCAGCTCATCGGCGGCACCCCCCTTCTGGAGCTGACGCGGCTGGAAGCTGCTTTGGGCCTGAAGGCCCGGGTTCTGGCCAAACTGGAAAGCAAAAACCCCGCCGGGTCCGCCAAGGACCGGGTGGCCCTGGCCATGATCAACGACGCGGAGAAAAAGGGTCTTCTGACCCCCGGCGGCACCATCATTGAGCCCACCTCCGGCAACACGGGCATCGGCCTGGCCGCCGTGGCGGCGGTGCGGGGCTACCGGGCCATCATCGTCATGCCCGACTCCATGAGCGCTGAGCGGCAGCTGCTGATGGGGGCCTACGGGGCCGAACTGGTACTGACCCCGGGCGCAGAGGGAATGCAGGGTGCCATCCGGAAAGCGGAAGAACTGGCTAAAACCATCCCCGGCAGTTTCATTCCCGATCAGTTCAACAACAAAGCCAATGCGGCGGCCCACGAAGCCACCACGGGCCCGGAAATCTGGCGCGACACCGACGGTGCCGTGGACCTCTTTGTGGCAGGCGTGGGCACCGGCGGCACCGTAACCGGCACCGGGCGGTACCTGAAGGCCCAAAATACCGCTTTGCAGGTCATCGCCGTGGAGCCGGCCGGCTCTCCCCTGCTCTCCGGCGGCCAGGCAGGTCCCCACGGTCTCCAGGGCATGGGCGCCAATTTCATCCCCTCGGTGCTGGACACCGGCATCTATGACGCCGTGATGGCCGTCACAGAGGAAGATGCCTACGCCGCAGGACGGCTGCTGGCCCGGAAAGAGGGCATTCTCGCCGGCATTTCCGCGGGAGCCGCCCTTCACGCAGCCCTGGAACTGGCAAAAAAAGAGGAAAACCGGGGCAAGACCATTGTGGTATTACTGCCGGACACCGGTGAACGTTACCTCTCCACCGCCATGTTTGCGCACTGACAGCTGATTAGCCGGGAGGCACCTCACAACGAAGTGCCTCCTTTTTACATAGCAATCAAGATACAAAGCTCCGGCCCCGTTGCCGGCAGCCAAAGGACGTGACATTATGGAGCAGGCATTGATCCGCCTTGCTGATCTATCGAAATACTATACCTCCGGTCAAAATGTGGTAATGGGCCTGAATCACCTGGATCTGACCTTCCACCGGGGTGATTTTGTTGCCATTACCGGTGAAAGCGGCAGCGGTAAATCCACCCTTTCCCATGTGTTGGGGGGCATCATTCCCTACGAAAGCGGCGAATTCTACTTTGACGGCCAGCCCACTTCCCACTATGACAGCCTGGATTGGGAGCGCTACCGCCGGGACCATATCAGCTTTATTTCCCAAAACTACGGCATTCTGCCCGGAGCCACCGTTTTAAGCAATGTGGTCACCGCCCTGCGGCTTTCCGGCATGGAGACCCGCTGCGCCAAAACCTCTGCCGAGGAAATTCTGCGGCAAGTGGATCTGTGGCAGCTTCGCCACCGGCGGGCAGCCAAGCTTTCCAGCGGACAAAAGCAGCGGCTGTCCATTGCCCGGGCTTTGGCCAAACCGGCCCCCATCCTGATCGCAGACGAGCCCACCGGCAACCTGGACCCCGAAAACAGCCGCAAGGTCATCGAACTGCTGGCCCAGGCAGCAAAGGACCGGCTGGTGCTGCTGGTAACCCACGAATTCTCCGAAGCGGAAGATGCCGCCACCCGGCACATCGCTTTGCAGGACGGCCGGGTCGTGATGGATGCGCCTCTGCGTGCCGCTGCCGATCCCGGCCCCAGGCCTGCCGTCACCGCCAAATCCACCGCCCCCATCAGTCCCTTTGTGGCGCTGCTGCAGCAGCGCAGCAGACCGGTCTGGTCCACCCTGATGGCCCTGTTCTTCTCCATCACGGCCTTTGCGGTCTTTGCGTTTCTGGGCACCTTCATCATCGCGCTGGATGACACCGACACACGGATTTATGACCTGAATGCCTTTGCCAACGGTGACCCACAGCGCATCATTGTTACTACCCTGGAAAAACGCCCCCTGACCCAGGCGGATTACGAAACCATTCTGCGAACTCCTTACGCAGCTTCTTTGGAAACCAACGGGTATCTGACGGATGTACAGTATTCCTACCGGGACGGGGTGGACTACAAAACAACCCACACCGAGCACGTAAATCCCGGCACCGGGGAGCACTATATGGAGGTTTCCTTCCGTCCCTACAGGAATTCCCCTTTCCTGAAATCCGTCCCTCTGCTGGCGGAGGGAACTTTCCCCCTGCTGGAAGGCACCCTGCCCCGGAACTTTTATGAGGTCGTGGCCCATACATCCGACAACCTCTCTCTGGGCCAGCAGATCACTGTGTTCCTGTCCAACTCAAAATACTGGGGAATGTACCAGTATGTTCGGTTCCAGTTTACGGTGGTGGGCATCACAGACTACGGCGAAGGGCTTTACTTCCACAACGATGTGGGGCGGCTCTTCCAGCACATTTCCCACACCGGCAACTCCGGTGCCTGGGTCCCTGAGGACAAAGCTGCCACCACGGCCCGGTTTGAACAGTTCCTGGACATGACCGAAGGCACCGATGCCGTGATACCGGAAGACTATTCTCCCTACCTGGCAGATGACCAGGTGCGGTGTCATCCCAACGTATATATCACGCTTTATAATCCCAAGACCGGCGAAACGGTTCCCTTCCGCACCTCCAACATCAACCTGGACGATCCCGACAGCAAGGAAGATGAGGTCATTCTGAACTTCCCGGAGACACTGTATGTTCCCGTCACCACCGTGGACGGCAGCAAGACCACACTGGAGTTTTCCAACCACCTTACCCATATCACCAACACCCGGATCTCAGAGGTATCCCAGAGCACATTTGATAAACTGGCCTGGCAACCTAACAGCGAGCAGGTGAGCCTGACCATCCAGGACTACGCCTATACCGACCGGGTTCTGGAAGCCCTTCACGCAAAGGGATATGTGGCCGCCTCCCCCTACCAGCTGGGTTCCACCCGGGTGGACGCAGAAAAAGCAGAGCAGCGGCGGCAGACACTGACCGTTTGCATCGCGGCGTTACTGGCGGTGATCGCGCTGCAGGTGGTCCTGCTGCGGGCCCTGTTCTCCGTTCAGACCGAAAGCTACAAGCTTATGAGCAACATCGGTCTGGTGAGCCGCTCCGCTGCCCTGTCGGTACTGTGGCAGATTCTGGGCTTTACGGCTCTGGGACAGCTTCTGGGTGGCTGTGCCATCTGGGTGTGCGGCAAAGGCGGTATAGAGCGGATTGCTCACATCCTGCGTTACCTGCCCCCCAAGTACGTAGTGATCCTCAGTGCGGTGCATCTGGCCGCATCTGTGGCGGCTGCCCTTTGGGTGATGCGGGTGCTGAAAAAGCAGGTCTATCCGCTGGCCGGCAGCTTCAGCGACATCCGGTTGGACACGGATAAGGAGGCTTAACATGATTACCGTTCAAAATCTGAATAAGACCTACGACCGTGGCCGCAGAACTGCCAACCGGGTACTAAAAGACATTTCCTTCACCTTGCCGGACAAGGGCTTTGTATGTATTCTGGGGCCCTCCGGCTGCGGCAAGACCAGCCTGCTCAATGCCATCGGCGGTCTGGACACCTTCGACAGCGGCACCCTGGCCACCGATGCCGTGGCCGTCCGACGTTACGGCACACGGGTCTATAATGCCGAGCGCAACCGCAATTTCGGCTACATTTTCCAGAATTATTACCTTTTGGAAAACCACAGTGTGGCCTATAATGTCTATCTGGGTCTGCACAGCCTGGATCTTCCCCACACCGAAAAGATGAAGCGGGTCCGTCAGGCCCTCCGGGCGGTGGATATGGAGCGCTACATCCGCCGCAAGGTGTCAGAGCTTTCCGGCGGTCAGCAGCAGCGGGTAGCCATTGCCAGGGCACTGGCACGGCGTCCCCGGGTCATCTTTGCCGATGAACCCACCGGCAATCTGGATGATGCCAACACCAAAAACATCTGCGCCCTGTTGCGCAAAGCCTCCAAAAGCAGCCTGGTAATCATGGTCACCCACGAAGAGCGGATCGCCCGGTTCTTCGCCGACCGCATCATCACCCTGGACCAGGGCCGCATCACCCAGGATACCACCCAGTGGGATCGCAAAAACCTGACCCTGGATTCCGATACGGTGCTTTATACCGGTGATTATCAGGCAGCGGATGTCAGCCGGGACGGCATTCAGCTGCGCTTCCTTCGCGCAGAAGACGCGCCTCCTGTAAACCTGACGGTGGTAGCCACCAAAGACCGGATCCTGCTGAAACTGGAGGACGGCCGCACCGTCACCTGCGGCAGCCCCAAAGAGCAGCCCCAGATCCTGGAGGGTCACCGGCCGGTGATGACACTGGAGCTGGTGGAGCAGGAAGAGAATCAGCAGTTCTCTCTGCTGTCGGAGCCTCCCGCCCCCCAGGCAAAAGCCGGAAAAGGACTGACCCTGGGCATGATGTTCCAGGAAGCCCGTCAGTTAATGGCGGGAAAGAATCTCAAACGCACCGGTATGCGGGTCTTTTTGATCCTGCTGACCCTGCTGACCCTTCTTACGGTGGCGGATTATATTGCGGTATCCCATATCGACCCCCAGGACTTCATCACCACCGACTCCCATATGCTGGTGGTCAAGCTGGAATCCGGCAAAACAATACCGGAAGGCTCTCCTCCCTCCGGTTACACCTGGGCTTCCTACCATCAGCAGCAGTATATTGCCCATTTGGCAGACAGCGGGCTGGATTTCGATCTGATCCCCCTGTACTCCGTCCATCCCCAGTATTCCCTGACCCTCTACTATCAGCAGGACGATGTGACCCTGAAGCTCCCGGCCTTCAGCTATGTGCCCATTGACCGGCTGGATCCTGCAGATCTGGTGCTGGGCCGTATGCCGGAAACCAGCGAGGAAATCGTGGTGGACCGCATCTTCCTGGAAGCCATGCTGAAGACGGACAGCATCGTGCGAAATTCTGTCACGGACCTCTCCTTCTTTCTGGGGGAGCAGCTTTCTTACGGAAACAAGGGGCTGAATCCCACCATTGTGGGCATCTGCGACAGCGGAGAGCGCTCCCTCTACCTGACCAAGGCCGCCATGAGCGCATTGGGCAACCGGGGTGTCAATGCCATTTCCCTCTCGGAGCTGCAATCACGGTTCCCCGGGCAGTATGATGACCTGACCATCGATCCCGGCTGCTGCATCATCAACATTTCAAACGCCGGCGTGGTTTGGCGCAACCGCATCGGTCAGCTGTACGGCTACAAGCCCAACCAGCGGACCGCCGCCCATACGGTGGAGCTCCCGGAGATCAGCGCCCATGTCATCGCATCCGATGAGGACATTGACGCCTTCATCACCGGAAGTCTGGCGGACGAGATCCCCGTTTACTGTACCGACAAGGATGCCATGCGGGCTTATCTGGCGCAAAAGACCGATCTTGAGAAGGATGGATACCTGAAAGTATCCGTATCCGATCCTTATGCGGAAAAATATGAGCAATACGCAAAAGCCGCCCATCTGCGGGCAGATGCCAGAACCATCATCACCGCCAGCGTGCTGGCCCTTTGTCTGGTGATGCTATACCTGCTCTGTCGCGCTCAGGTGCAGGAGCGGCTGGGGCTGGTTGCGGTCTACCGGCTGCTGGGCATCCCCAAAGGAAAGCTCCGGCGTATTTTCCTGCTGGAAAGCATCCTGTCTTCTCTGGGAACCGTCATTCCCACCGCCGGAGTCACCTGGTTAACGGTTCTGCTGCTGATGAGAGATGCCGACACAAAGCTTCAGCTGATTCTGCCATGGCAGGCAGCGCTCATGGTCAGCGGCTGCATTGTGGGATACTATATTCTGGTATCCCTGCTGCCCCTATCCCGGCTGCTGCGGCTTCCTCCCGCCCAATTGGCGGCAAAATATGATATGTAAAAGCAAAAAGGGAGCGGAAATCCGCTCCCTTTTGTCGTATTCTTTTAGTCCTCCACACGCCGGATACTGGCACCCAGGGCGGTAAATTTTTCGATGATGTTTTCGTAGCCCCGCTCAATGAAGTGGATGTTTTCCACAAAGGTGGTTCCCTCGGCAGCCAGGCCCGCAATTACCAGAGCGGCACCGGCCCGCAAGTCATACGCAGTGACCCGGGCACCCCGCAGCCGTTCCTTACCGGTGACGATGGCGGTTTTGCCGTTGATGAGAATATCGGCACCCATGGACTGCAGCTCGGTACAGTAGCCGAAGAACCGGGTCTCATAGACACTTTCCGTCAGGCGGCTGACGCCGCTGGCCAGGGCCATGCACACGCACAGCTGAGCCTGCATATCCGTGGGGAAGCCGGGATAGGGGCTGGTCTTGACGGTGGTGCTGTGGAGCCGCTTGCTTGCCTGGATGCGGATGGCATCGTCATACTCGGTGACCTTCACACCCATTTCCCGGAGCTTGGAGGTAATGCACTCCATGTGCTTGGGAATCACGTTGCGCACCAGCACATTGCCACCCACCGCAGCCGCAGCAGCCATATATGTACCGGCTTCGATCTGATCGGGAATAATGGCATAGTCGCCACCCCGCAAAGCCTTGACGCCGCGGATCTTCACGGTACCGGTACCGGCACCTGAGATGTTGGCACCCATTTTATTCAAAAAGTTTGCAAGGTCCACAATATGGGGCTCTTTTGCCGCATTTTCGATGACGGTCATACCGGGAATCAGCACCGCCGCCATCATGATATTGGCGGTGGCACCCACGCTGGCCATATCCAAACTCACCCGCTGGCCATGGAGGCCTTCTTCACCGGGTTCCAGTTCCACAAATTCCTCGGTTTCCAGCACATCGGCACCCAGAGCCCGGAAGCCCTTGATATGCTGGTCAATGGGCCGGGAAGCAAAATTACAGCCACCGGGCAGCGCCACATGGGCCCGGCCAAACCGCCCCAACAGAACGCCCATCAGATAATAACTGGCACGCATCTTCCGCACCAGCTCCCTATCGGGCTCGGTGCAGGAAATATTCGTACTGTCAATCACCAAAACACCGTTGTCTTCCTGCCGGATCCTGGCGCCCATGGCTTCCAGAATCTGCAGCAGAATCCGCACATCGGAAATATCGGGAACATTTTCGATTCTGCATACGCCATTTACCAGAAGGGCAGCGGGCAGAATGGCAACGGCTGCATTCTTGGCGCCGCTGATGGTGACCTCACCCACCAGGGTGTTGCCACCGATTATTTCATATCTGGCCAAGGAAATCCTCTCCTTGCGATTGGTTTTGTCAAATTGCGCTTGTTCGCTTATAACAGTGTAGCATATTTTTTGAATTATGTAAAGTATTATTTGTTCGATATACGGCGTAGGCCCTTGGGATAATGGTTTTTCAGAACATTCCCATCCCCTTTACCCCAACCGATGCCATAGGGGCCTGCCTGAACCAGGCACCAACCCCGTTTTTCGCAGGGGATCACATTGCCGGAAAGGTAGGCAGCCAGTTCCCGGCTCTCCGGTTCCAGGGAGCAGGTGCGGTCGCAGCGGTCCAGCCACAGGGCCAGGGCATGGGCAGGCTCAAAGCGGCCCTTTTTCACCGTTCCCAGTTCCAGACCGGGCCGTTCCACCTTCAGGCCACGCAGCCTGGGCAGGTCCTCCGGTGCCCAGAAAAGGCTCTGACCAAACATCAGCGCCTTTCCCGCAGGTAGGCAAATCCCCAGTTCCCGGGCAAAATCCGTCCACTCCCGGGGCAGCTTCTCTCCCGGCTCCGGGGCCGGCTCCTGCCGGTCGTCCCCCAGCCGCCGCAGCACCGCGGCAAAGTGGCCCTCTCCCAGCAACTTGTGGGGCCACAGCCGGTGGCTGCCGTTCTCACCCGGTGCAAACCAGGGTGTCTCAATCTCTTCAGCCACAAAATCCGGGTGGCTTTCCAGGAACGCCGCCACGGTCTGCTCGTTTTCCTCGGGGGCAAAGGTACAGGTGGAATAGACCAGACGGCCGCCGGGCCGCACCAGCTGGGCGCCGCTGCTCAGAATCTCCCGCTGGCGCTGGGCGCACATCTGCACCGTGTCCTCGCTCCAATCGGTCACCGCCGCCTCTTCCTTGCGGAACATTCCCTCCCCGGAACAGGGCGCATCAATGAGGACCCGGTCGAAGGCCCCTGCCAGGTGCTTTGCCAGATTGGCCGGATGCTCATTGGTCACCAGGGCATTGGCAACCCCCATCCGCTCCATGTTGCGGCTGAGAATCCGTGCCCGTTTGGGGTTATACTCATTGCAAAGGAGGAATCCTCCCCCCGCCATCCGGCCCGCGATCTGGGTGCTCTTGCCGCCGGGGGCCGCACACAGGTCGCAGACCCACTCCCCGGGCTGTGGATCCAGCAGCTGCACCGGGGCCATGGCACTGGCCTCCTGCAGATAGTATACGCCCGCCTCATGGTAAGGGTGCAGACCCGGCCGGGCCTGGGGATCGTAATAGTACCCCTGAGGCTCCCAGGGCACCTGCTGCAGCACAAAAGGCAAAGACGGTGCTTCTCCCTTCAATGGATTATAGCGCAGCGCAACGGCTCTGGGCCGCTCCAGACTCTCCAAAAATGCCGGGAATTCCGCTCCCAGCTGGTTTTTCATTCGCTGCAAAAAGGCTTCCGGCAACATGGCGCGTCCTCCCGATGGTTTTTTCCCATTCTATCACATCCCGGCATCGTTTTCCACCGCTTTTTGCACCGGTTTGAAAGATCACAAAAAAACAGGCGCCCCGGTTGGGGCGCCCATGGCCTCAGAGGCCATCAAAGAGGAAAGAAAATGAAGAACGCTTATTCATTGGGAGTCAGAAACTCCGCAGGGTCCACCGGCTGGTCATCCACCGTCACACAGAAGTGGACATGGGGGCCGATGGCGGATTCCAGCAGGGCGCTGACGCCCACGGTGCCCAGTTCCTGGCCGGCCTGAACTTCATCACCGGGCCCCACCAGGATCTCCTCAGACAGGCTGGAGTAGCTGGTAACATAGCCGTTTTCATGGCGGATCACCACGGTATGGCCCATGGTATCATCCTCGTAAACCGTATACACCGTGCCGCCCGCGGCAGCGCAGACCTTGGTTCCCTCCTGGGCGGCAATGTCCATGCCGTTGTGGACCCGCCAATCCCGGGTGGTGGGGTTATAGCCCAGGTGGTCCATGGCGTAAACCGCCACCACCTGGCCCTCCACCGGGAATACCGTCTGCATGGGCTGGGTGGTGATCACCGGATCCTTCACGGGCAGGGTGGGCTTAACATCCTCCGAAACCGGCTGGGTCCCCACCACCCCAAGGGTGGCATCCACCACAGGATCCGTAACCCCGGCAGGGGTATCCTCCCCGGCGGGAGGCTCTTCCTGAAGTCCCGTATAATAGAGATAGCCCGAAATACCGATGGCAACCGCACACAGGATCAGGGCTAAGTAGTAGCCCTTGCCCAGGATGCCCTTGCCGAATTTTTGATTGCTCATTGCAAGCACCTCCGAAATGCTGTTTTCCACCCCGGAAGATCCATAAACTCCCACGTGGAAAAGATTACTTTCTTCCCCTCTTCCTGGGGGAAGCTCTGGAATTATGGACATATTAAATAGAAAATATACCCCAAACACACCTGTTTTTCTATAAAAAGAAATGTGCCGAAAATCCGGTGAAAAATTTGTCATTTTTTCGATTGACAAAGGGGCATTTTTCGGATATATCTATATTACGTCATAATGACCTCAGTGTTGTCAAAACAGGAATTTTGACCGCTGTATCTCACCAAAGAAAAGGGGGAGGATCATGTCCAAAGAACTCATTCGGCTCCAGAATATCGTGATGGAGTTCGACGGAGAACGTATACTTGACGGCATCAATCTCTATATTAATGACCATGAATTCCTCACTTTGCTCGGCCCCTCCGGCTGCGGCAAGACCACCATGCTCCGGATTATCGGCGGTTTCCTGACGCCCACCTCCGGCGATGTGCTCTTCGACGGCCAGCGCACCAACGAAGTCCCGCCCTATAAACGGCAGGTCAACACCGTGTTTCAGCGCTACGCCCTGTTCCCCCACCTGGATGTGTTCGACAATATCGCCTTCGGTCTGAAGGTGGCCAAGCTTCCCAAAAATGAGATTCACGACCGTGTCCACGAAATGCTGGGCATCGTGGGTCTGAAGGGTTACGAAAACCGGCGGGTGGACAGCCTTTCCGGCGGTCAGCAGCAGCGTGTTGCCATCGCCCGGGCCCTGGTAAACCGGCCCAAGGTGCTGCTTCTGGACGAGCCTCTGGCGGCTCTGGACCTGCGGCTGCGCAAGGATATGCAGAACGAGCTGAAGCGGATTCAGCAGACGCTGGGCATTACCTTCGTCTACGTGACCCACGACCAGGAGGAAGCCCTCTCCATGTCCGACACCGTGGTGGTGCTGGACAAGGGCCGCATTCAGCAGATCGGCAAACCTGAGGATATCTATAATGAGCCGAAGAACGCCTTCGTGGCAGACTTTATCGGCGAAAGTAACATTCTGGACGGTGTCATGCTGGCCGACTACAAGGTACGTTTCTTCGGCCGGACCTTCGACTGCCTGGACAAGGGCTTCGCCCCCGGGGAGCCGGTGGACGTGGTCATCCGTCCCGAGGACATCGACTTTGTCCCTGCAAACGAGGGCCATCTGACCGGTACGGTGACTTCTGTTACCTTCAAGGGCCTCAATTATGACATCATCGTGGACTTCAAGGGCTTTAAGTGGCTGATTCAGACCACCGATTTCCAGCCTGTTGGTGCCACGGTGGGCATCCGACTCAACCCCGAGGATATTCACATTATGCACAAGAGTGAGTATTCCGGTATGTTTGGTGACTACAGCTCCTACTCTGCCGAGTACGACGAGCTGACGGAGGATGCCGGCGATGAAGAAGAATAACTCCCTGCTGCTGAGCACGCCGTATATCCTGTGGATGCTGGCCTTCACCCTGATCCCTCTGGGTGTGGTGGGCTACTATGCCCTGACTGACAGCCCCACCACCGGCAATTTTACCCTTGCGAATCTGGCCGGTCTTACGGACTATCTGCCAGTGCTGTGGCAGTCCATCTGGTACAGTCTGGTGTCGGCGTTTATCTGTCTGCTCATCGGCTACCCTGTGGCGTACTACATCGCCCACAGAAAGCCCCTGACCCAGAAGATCCTGTACATGCTGGTGATGCTGCCCATGTGCATGAGCTTTCTGCTGCGCACCCTGGCATGGGTGGGCCTTTTGCAGGACACCGGCATCATCAACACCTTTCTGGGCAAGCTGGGCATCGGCCCGCTGCCGCTGATCCGCAATTCCGGTGCGGTGATCCTGGGCATGGTTTACAACTACCTGCCCTACATGATCCTGCCCCTGTATGCCATCATCGTCAAGATCGACAACCGCCTGATCGAGGCGGCTGAGGACCTGGGCTGCAACAGCGTCCAGACCTTCGGACGGGTGATCCTGCCCCTGTCCGCCCCCGGTATTTTTACCGGCATCACCATGGTCTTTGTGCCCGCGGTGTCCACCT
>JAZSLC010000146.1:0-5497 GCA_045535175.1 Faecousia sp.
TGCCTTGTTCATCATTTCCTGTAATCGAAACCTTGCATATGCTGCAATGTCTTCCTCTAAAACATCACGATACACTGCGTCATCAAGAAGAAATAACCGTTTGCGGTTGTAATCAACAATCAAAGTGTGACCGTCTGCTCCACCGGAAGACTTCTGTGAAAACACATCTCCCAAACTACCGTCGGTTTCGGCAAATAGCTCGTAACCCAATGATTCAAGATAGGCACCAAAATGGTTTCTCTTGTTTATTTCATCGTCAACAGCTTCGGGTGTTAGATATTTGATAGGGGTGGAACCGGGAAGGAGAAAGACGAGAATAGAAATATTTAATGCTTTGCAAATTCTGATGAGAATTTCATATCTCGGCTCTCGTTTTCCAAGCTCATACTGTTGGATTGTGCCTGTTGCTACCCCAGCAGCTTCGGCAAGCTGTTTTTGTGTCATTTTTCGATGTTTTCGGGCCTCTTTTATTCGTTCACCTGTTGTCATACGATCACCTCGCATTCAATATAGCATATCTTTTCTGAAAAAGCAATCAAAAATATGTAAAATTTATTATTGACACATTCAAACGAATATGTTAAAATACAAACACAATCAAATGAATGTGTTTTCCGTGAAGCGAACAAAGGTAGAATCAGTATAGGGGAGAACAACATTCTGATAGTAAACCCAGAACAAAAAACCAAATTGCAAAGGAGGCTTAACTATGCAAACCAAAACGACCACCGGAACTCCGTTCCAGAAGATCCAGGATGCCTGTGCGACCACCGGCTTGTCCCGGTACTTCCTTCGTAACGGCTGCAAGGATGGATCCATTCCGCACATCAAGAGTGGTGGTGTGTATTACATCAACATTCCTGCGCTGCTTAAAAAGCTGGAAGCAACGCAGTAAAAGGAGGTAGTGCAATATGGATCCGAAGGAAGCAGAAATGCTGCGGCGAATGTATCCTAACCATATCCCACTGAAGGTGGCCGCCAAGTACCTTGGTGTATCGCCCAGGCAACTATCCAAACTCATTGCCGAAGAACGGGAGCCATTTAAGCACCTCGGCGGCAACATTGGCACCAGGCAGAAATATGTTCGAGTTTATACCGAGCGACTGATTGCCTATAAAAACGGCACTTTACATTATGCTTAGAGCAGGGGTGAGGACTTTCCTGTGGAGATAGAGAGAAAACATAGCAGGTGATATGGACAGGCTGCGCCCGGTCGTATCACCTGATTTTTATATTCGAGAAAGGAGGAAACAAATATGAAGTGTTTATCGAAATATAACTGGGTCAAGCTTCCCCGGAAGGAGATTCCAAAACTGAAGGGCAATTTAGGCTTTTGGCTGCGTCTTGCAGCACGTGCTGCTTTCCGTAAGGGTGATGCTACCTACTGCGGTCACAAAAATCCGGTGGAGCCAGGAATGTGGTCTGGCGGCATCGTGGGTCTTAAAAAGATCCTAGGTGTCAGAAGCCGGGGGCAGGCTTTACAGATACTGGATACGCTGCAGGCTATGGGCTATATTTCCTACACTTTAGAGGACACCAAGCAGCTGACCTATCGTATTACCGACTGGGTAGTGGAATGTTCCGGTGAGGAATGCACAGATGGCACTGTATATACAACGCCCGGTTACGGGTTTCTTTGCATGCCCAGAAATATTACCGAGCGACTTGTTGAACAATGCAGGAAATTCGAGGAAGCCGATGCCTGGCTGGATCTGTGGTGCCATATTGTTTTCCGGGATAGAGGCAACGCTTTCTCCTTCCTTTCTCCGGTGATCCAGTATGGGAAATACGGCTCCATACTGACTTTAGAAAAATTGGGAAAACGCTGGGGCTGGGAGAAGACCAAAGTTTGGCGTTTCTTTAGGAAATTTGCGCCCTATTTTCAGCTCTGCCGTTTGCCCGGCTCCTATGGCTGCGTGATCTACAGTCCGTTCTATCCTGTTTGCGACAAGATTGTACTGCCTGAGGAAGAAACAATTATAAGTATTTTCCGCGAAATACGTATTTCCGCCAAGAATACGCATACCGCAGGTACGAACAATGAAAAAGGCAACCGCTATACTGCCTGGAAGAGCAGCCGCGTGATTGCAGCGCTGGAAGAGAAAGGGCAAAACCAGTATGGGGAAATTGCGTCAACCCGGAGTGAGCCTGGAATTGGCGTTGCACTTTCTGCCCTATATAATGCGCGCGTAGTTTTCTCTTGTAGGAACTGTAAGAATAGTAGGAACTGTATTTATGCCTGCTCAGGTATAGATATAGGGAAACCTGTAAATCTATCAACCTATGTACAGAGAACCGTGCACCCATACGAAGGCGAATCCTTTTTTGATCTGGATACCAGCTAAGGAGGTAGAAATGAAGCTACACGAAAATCAACTGAATCTGATCCGTCATTTGATCCGGTTTAATCTTATGGCCTACGAGGATTGCCTTGAAATGCTGGACACAGATGACAGCAAGGATCGTACCGCCTTGTCCTATGCCTTTCGTCCACTGACAAAGAATAAGTACCTGTCCAAGAACAAGAAAGGCGTCGTATCCGTCTTGAAAAAAGGAAGATTACTTTTTCCTGAGGAAAAGCCACTAATCTCCACAGCCACGGAAAGGGTTGCTCAGCAACGGGTTATGCAGGTGTCACGTGTGGCGATGTGGCTTGGAAAGTGCGGCATTCCCACCTTTGGAGAGCAGCAGGATACCGAAGAACCCTACTTCGTTCCCTCTGCTTGCTGGCGGAAAATCGCCTATGGAATTCTGTCTACAACCAGGTTTGCGGGGATGCTCCTGGCATACGGCAAGCGATATGCCGTTTATGACATTGGGGATGGAAAGATGGAGTGGCAGATCCGGGCAGAGGCCTCCCTGTTTTTCTGTGGGCCATATAAATTCATAACCAAGGCTCACGGAATGATTTTGATCTGTCAGGACGGCAAGCGTGATGAGATTGCAAAGCAGATTATTCGGCAGACCATGTGGAATCGAAAGACACTGCTAAAGGACCACTATTCCGAGACGGAGAAGCCTGTCCGTTATTCGAAAGCCCCCATCCGGCTGCGTGCCCAGTATGAGCATGTGTACTTAACCACACCGGTGCTGCTTTCCACAAGCTTGGATCGCATCTACCACGAAGAGGAAGTTATTGAAAACACCATCGAGGATGGTGAGAGAAATTATAGGCCAAAGGATGGCGATTGGGTGGACTGGCCCACGCGGTACTTTCTGAATCCTGCCTTTGATATCCTCAAGCTGGTATTTTTCTTTTCCGCAGTAAAGGAGTTGCGCTGCCTTCTGGAAGACGAGCTTGCGGCATATGCCAAAGATTTGCGATACACACTTGCTGTTCAACGGGAGGATGTGCAGGTTGCGCAGATGTACCCGGATGTTTGTAAGATGAAGGAGGTGACGATACTTGCATATCGACCTGAAGAAGACACTGAGGATGATTGAAAAACAGCTTCCGGAGAATGCGCCGATAGAGCCTGATCAATTGGAAAAAGCCTATGAGCTGACTCTGCGTTTGCGTAGTCAGCTGATCGCCGTCCTGTATGACATGGAGCAATTCGGTATAGCTGCCATAACATCTGCGAAAGAACCGATAGTACCCATCTCCCAGACTGAAAAGAAAATGGTTGTATTGACCATCCCGGAACCCCTGCCGGCACGGAAGGAACTGACCAGCAATGTGGAGGAGCACTGGATCCGGATGATCCACGATGCCATCGCCCAAGAAAGCCAAACCGGTCTACCATATTTTGAGAAGGCCTTCGTGCTGATCCGAATTTGGACACCCAGGGGAAGTAATAACAAACGGGTCTGGGACACTTCCAACCGAGCCATCAATGTGGTCATCAATAACTTGAAGGGCACCTTTTTCAAGGACGATGATTTCGAGCATATGGCCTGTGGAGTCGTCGCTAACTGGGGTAATATCGGGTGCACCGAAATACGGATTTGCGCCTTGGATGAGCTGGAAAAGTGCGATATTTTCCGCGAAAAACATGTCCAAAACTGTACCACCTAGAGGTGTCATAGAGAAAATTTCCCAGACCGAGAAAAGATGCTGTAATTTGCACCAGACTGATTTCGTTGACAGCCATCAGCGCAGGCAAAAAACGCAAATTTGAAAGGGGTTCTGTGAGGACAATTTGCCTTAGCAAATGTCCTGACAGAACAGGCAAAGGGAGGGGCGTGATCGGACTTGCTTCCAATTCCAACCACGCCCCTCCCGGGCAGGCATATCAGTTCTTCAATTCTTCCAAAATGATGGTGTTCGGGCATGTATAACGGACAACTACGCAACGATATCATTGTACGCAAGGGGGACAATATAGATAAGAACAGTTCCACTTCCAATCTAATTCAACTGTGGATTGTCTACCAATAGATGCATATCCTTTCGGACCACTTGATATCCTTTTGGATCTTTGTTATACTATAGACAAACAAAGTAAAGGAGGAAGGCAAATGTCAGCTTTACAGAAGAAAACCGAATATATTCTGATGAATAAAGACTGCCGTGTGCTTTCTTTCTTGTGCATCCGAAATGAGTATGACGAGCCGACCTTTCAGGAACTGCAGTGGTTTGTGGAATACCGGCCCATCGGCTATAAGTCTCTAACCGGATTTCTGGAACGACGGAAAGCGCCTAAACATCGAGAGCATATCCAGCGCCTGCTGGAACGTTTTGGCTGCGACGATCTGGAAGGTTTCCTGAATGTGACTCACGCCGTTTCTCTGAACGACACCTTCTGGGTGAAACGGGCAGATCGGGATATTTGCTGGGATCAGGTTTCCCTATACCGGAATGAATTTGATCAGCTGATCAGTGAGGCAGCTTTCGATGGATCTGCCAGCAGCAGTGAGCTGTCCACTACTTCACCTGAGTTTGGTACGGACGGTAACTATGCCAAGTGTTGGATCCGGGAGGATGACGGCATCTACCTTTACAAGACCGGTAGCAGTCGCTATGAGGTAGAGCCTCTGTCCGAGTTCTTGGCAGCTCAGTTGGCAGCACACATTTGTCCCAATTATGTGGATTACGACTTGGCCTTCTACCGTGGAAAGCTGATCAGTAAATGTAAGCTGTTCACCACAGAGGACCTTGGCCTTGCCAAGGCGGCAGGCATATTTTCGGAGGATCGCACGATTCCTGCTATGCTTCGCTATTTCGAGGAGCTTGGCTCTAGCGATGCTTTCCGACGGATGTGCATACTGGATGCGCTGACCTTTATCCCGGATCGCCATTACGGCAACTTTGGTGTACTGTTCAATACCGAGACTATGGAGCCAATTTCTATGTGCCCGGTATTCGATAATAACCGTAGCTTATTCCCGGATCTTGACCAGGGACAATTAGAGAATTCTGACTGGTATTTGCAGAAATGCAAGCCGATGATTGGAAAGGACTTCTTGCTGACAGCCCGTGGACTTTTAACACCGGAGATCCGTTCTGAACTAAAAAACCTGCAAGGCTTTCAATTTAACCAGCATACTCGCATTG
>JAZSLC010000039.1:0-9343 GCA_045535175.1 Faecousia sp.
CCCCCGCAGTCTTTGACCAGTTCATCACCGGGTCGAAGATGCAAATGATAGGTATTGCTCAGCTCCACCTGGCATCCAATCTGCCGCAGGTCCTGGGCACTCAGCGCACCTTTGATGGCTCCCTGGGTTCCCACATTCATAAACACAGGGGTCTGTACCGTGCCATGGGCACAGGTAAATTCACCGCGCCGTGCTTTTCCTTCTGTTTTTTTCAGTTCAAACATAGTAACCTCGCTCAATTATCCGATATACATGGCATCGCCGAAGGAGAAAAACCGATACTTTTCCTCCACCGCCTCTTTATAGGCCCGCAACACATTTTCGCGGCCGGCAAAAGCGGAAATCAGCATCACCAGAGTACTTTCCGGCAGGTGGAAATTGGTGATGATGGCATCCATGGCTTTGAAACGGTAACCGGGATAAATAAAGATCTCCGTCCATTTGGACTTTTCTTCAAAGGTCCCGTCCTCGTTGACCAAGGATTCCAACGTTCTGCAGGAAGTGGTACCCACACAGACGATCCGTCCGCCATTTCTTCTGGTTTCATTGAGAAGATCCGCCGTATCCCGGGAAAGCATGCAAAGCTCTGCGTGCATATGGTGATCGGTGATTTCCTCTGCCTTGACCGGGCGGAAGGTTCCAAGGCCCACATGAAGGGTCACAAAGGCGGTTTTGACTCCCTTTTCCCGAATCCGTTCCAGCAGCTCCGTGGTAAAATGCAGTCCGGCCGTAGGAGCTGCAGCGGAGCCGGTTTCTCTGGAATAAACGGTCTGATACCGCTCCTGATCTTCCAGTTCCGCCTTAATGTAAGGAGGCAGCGGCATTTTGCCCAGGCGCTCCAGCACTTCCAAAAAAAAGCCCTCATAGTGAAACTCCACCACGCGGTTTCCGTCGTCCTGTACAGCCGTCACAGTAGCCGTCAGTTCTCCGTTTCCGAAAACCACATCCTGACCCGGGTGCATCTTCTTTCCGGGCTTTACGAGGCACTCCCAGCACTTCTGCCCAAGGTCCCGCAGAAGCAGTACTTCCACGGCACCGCCGGTGGGACGATGGCCAAGAAGTCTTGCGGGCAGCACTCTGGAGTTATTCATCACCAGACAATCCCCGGGCTCCAAATAATCAATCACATCGTAAAAATGGCGGTGTGTAACATCGCCGGTGTCTCTGCCCAAAACCATGAGTCTGGATGCATCCCGCTGCTGCAGGGGTGTCTGGGCAATGAGCTCTTCAGGCAGCTCATACCAAAAATCCTGTTTTCTCAAAATATACCCTCCGTTTTCGTAAGAAAGCTCCCCTAGTATAGCCCATTTCTCGGCTTTTTGCAACTAAAATTATTCACTGCTTCAGCATTCTTTCATGGAGGTATGTAATTATGAACACTCCCCTGTTTACAGGCGTGTGTACCGCCCTGGTAACGCCTTTTTTGAATGATACAATCAACTATCCCATGGTTCAGCAGTTACTGCGACGGCAGACCGAGGCGGGAGTCCAGGCTGTTGTGATCTCCGGAACAACCGGCGAATCCCCTACTCTCACTGACGAAGAGAAGCGAACACTTTTCCGAAAATGCAAAGAATACGTTCAGGATCGATGCTTGATCATCGCCGGTACCGGCTCCAACTCCACTGAACACGCTGTGGCGTTGAGCCTGGAGGCAGAAGCTGCCGGCGTTGACGCACTTTTGGTGGTGAGCCCATACTACAACAAAGCAACGCCGGACGGTTTGGTGGCACATTATGTTTCCATCGCCCACGCGGTGTCCATCCCGGTAATCATCTACAACGTGCCTTCCAGAACAGGCGTGGATATCCCTGTATCCGTTTACAAACGGCTAAGCAATGTGGCAAATATCGCAGGCGTCAAGGAAGCCAGCAGTGACATCACAAAAATCATTCAAATTAAAGCCGAGTGCCCCAGCCATTTCGTTGTGTGGACCGGAAACGATGATCAGATTGTTCCTGCACTCTCTGCAGGGGCCCAAGGCGTAATCTCTGTACTTTCCAATCTGCTGCCGGAGCAGACATTATCCATGACGAATGCCGCCCTTTCCGGTGACTTCAGAACCGCCGCAGCCCTTCAGCAAAGGCTGCAACCCCTGATCCGCCTGCTCTTTGCGGAGGTGAACCCCATTCCTGTGAAGGAAGCCATGAAGATCATAGGCTACGATTGCGGCGGTTACCGGTTGCCGCTGACTCCTCCCAGCAAAGAACTTCGGGAAAAACTGTTGCTTTACTTCAAATAAAAAGGGCGGCATCAAGCCGCCCTTTTCCTTATGCCAAAACAGCCTTATGGAACACTTTCTTACCCTTGCGGATCTTTACGCCTTCACGAAGCATCTCCTCGGTGACGGCAAAGGTGTGGCTGGGAACCTTTTCATCGTTGACAAACACACCGCCCTGCTGCACAAGACGGCGGGCTTCGCCGTTGGAGCCTGCCAGCTTGCAGGCAACCATCAGGTTCAGAATGCCCATCTTACCTTCCTGCAGCTGCTCTGCTGCGATCTCGGTGGTGGGCATGCTGGCATCGTCTCCGCCACCGACAAACAGTGCCTTGGCAGCAGCCTGAGCCTTCAGCGCCTCTTCTTCGCCGTGAACCAGCTTCGTCAGTTCAAAGGCCAGGATTTCTTTGGCCACGTTCAGCTGGGCATCCTTCCAGGAGTCCATTTTATTGATCTGCTCCAGGGGCAGGAAGGTCAGCATCCGGATGCACTTCAGGACATCGGCGTCTTCCACATTGCGCCAGTACTGGTAGAAATCGAAGGGGCTGGTCTTATTAGGATCCAGCCAGACAGCACCGGAAGCGGTCTTGCCCATTTTCTTGCCTTCGGAATTCAGCAGCAGCGTAATGGTCATGGCATGAGCATCCTTCTGGAGCTTTCTGCGGATCAGTTCGGTGCCGCCCAGCATATTACTCCACTGGTCATTACCACCAAACTGCATATTGCAGCCGTAGTGCTGGTACAGGTAGTAGAAGTCGTAGGACTGCATAATCATGTAGTTGAACTCCAGGAAGCTGAGACCCTTCTCCATTCTCTGCTTGTAGCACTCTGCACGAAGCATATTGTTCACAGAGAAGCAGGCTCCAACCTCGCGCAGTACATCCACGTAGTTGAGGCCCAGCAGCCAATCAGCATTGTTCACCATCTGGGCCTTGTCGGGTCCAAACTCAATAAACCGCTCCATCTGCTTCTTAAAGCAATCGCAGTTGTGCTGAATGGTCTCCACGGTCATCATGGAACGCATATCCGTACGACCGGAAGGGTCACCGATCATGGCAGTACCGCCGCCGATCAGGGCGATGGGTTTGTTGCCGGCCATCTGGAGCCGCTTCATCAGGCAAAGCGCCATAAAATGGCCCACATGAAGAGAATCAGCAGTGGGGTCAAAGCCAATGTAGAAAGTGGCCTTGCCGTTATCGATCATTTCGCGGATCTCTTCTTCGTTGGTAACCTGGGCAATCAGACCTCTGGCTACCAGTTCATCATATAGTTTCATTTGGTTTTCCTCCTAATGTAAATCATGATTTATACAACCGATTCTTCCGACACACTAATCAGGGAAAGAATTGCATCCCGTAAGAGCTCCACATTGGAAAAATCCAGATTTTTATCGCGCCATGTATGAATTCGGTTCAGGTATAGCCCTATCCCCTTTTTCTGCTTAAATGCCATAACCGCTACACCAAACGGAAAACTTTTATGGTCGGAGTTTCCTCCGTAAAAACCTTTATCACGGAGAATAAGTTCTTTCGATTCAAACTTACCACATACGCGGGAAAGCCCCAAAAGGAGCTGTGTATTGGTTCTTGCCTTTTTTACGGGAGTAAATTGGATCACATCTCCATCTCCAACGCAATCGAGATTTAATACAACAAGATTTTCAGTTTCTTCTTTATGGGATTGTCGGAACATTTTTGACCCGATCAGTCCTAACTCCTCCTTGTCAAAGAGAACAAAACAAACCTGTGCCCTGCTTTCTTCCGGCATAACCGACAAAATTTCCAGCAAAGTGACCACTCCGGAAGTATTGTCATTTGCATTGCTGGGATTTGCGGGCCCGAAGATCATAAGCAGAAACAGAAGAATATATACAACATATCCCACATAAAACGCAACCAGATCATTTCTGATCAAAAACCAAGATATATATCCTACCCCGGCAGATACGCCCAGGAGAATACCGACCAGCAGAAATTGCACAGTAATATACCAAAATGGATTATTGGGAACGATCAGATTGGGCAGGCCAATACTGGACGGTGTGTCATAATGCGCCGTAATCAAATACTTTGCTTTCTGCAAATCTCCAATTACTACATTGCGAACCCCCTTTTTGCCATTCTCCACTGAAGCAGAATATCCGAAACGCCCTGCATACTCCATGACTTCATCGACAAAAGCTGTTTTCTGTTTTTCTTTTTTTCTCACCGGGTGATGATGGAGTACATCAATTGGTCTTTCAATCATTTAAATCCCTTCTTTAACCAAAAAAGTCCTCTGCCCTTACGGACAGAGGACGTAAAATACGTGGTACCACCTCTGGTTCGCCATTTCCTCACGAAAATGACCTCACGGTGTCAAACAACACCCTTCGCTGTATCGGGCGTACCCGTCCTCCCCTACTCTCCGTTCGGGAAGGCCGCTCCGGGATGTAATTCAGCATTCGCACCTATTGCCTCGCACCAACCGGCAACTCTCTGGAGGATCAAAATGCTTACTGATTCCCTTCACTGCGTTGGAATTATGCAGGTATTCTAACAAATATCCAAACATTTGTCAAGAGAGCATTTCTTCTGCACTCTTTAATGTAATTTCTGTAATATTGGCACCGCCAATGATTCGGGCCAGTTCCCGTTTCCGGCCTTCCCGGTCCAAGGGCGTAACGGTCGTATAAGTACGTCCCCCCCGCTCCTCTTTGGCAATCAGGAAGTGCGTAGTGGCCAATGCTGCCAGCTGGGGCAGATGGGTCACACACAAAACCTGCTTGTTTTGGGAAACACTGCGCAGCTTCTCAGCCACTTTCTGGGCCGCACGGCCGGAAACACCCGTGTCCACTTCGTCAAAAATCAGGGTGGGAACCTTGTCTTGCTCCGCAAGCACATTCTTCATGGCCAGCATGATGCGGGCCAATTCGCCGCCGGAGGCCACCTTGTTCATGGGTTTCAGAGCTTCGCCCGCATTGGCAGACATATAAAAAGCAACAGCATCGGCACCGTTGGGGGAAAGATCCACTTCCGTAAACACGCAGGAAAACTGCACTCTCGGCATATCCAGCTGGGCAAGCTCCAAAAGGATTCTCCGGGACAAAACCTCAGCTGCTTTTTTCCGGGAATCCCGAACCGCAAGGGCCGCATCCCAGGCCTGTTTTTCTGCCTTTTTCAGCTTCATCCTCAGGCGCTCCACATGGTCATCGGCAAATTCGATTTCGTCCAGTTCCTTCTTGGCCCGTTCCAGATAAGCAAGAATATCCTCGCAGGTTGCGCCATATTTTCTGCGAAGACGATGAATTACATCCAGACGGCTTTCGATCTGTTCCAGTTCATCGGCAGAGTAAGAAAGATCATCCCTTGCCGCCTTCACATCCTCCGCCAGGTCCTGAACCTGATACATCAGGTCCGCTACCCGCTCATGGAGACCGGAATAAGCATCGGTAAACCGGGCCAGCCGAGCCAGTTCCCGCTCTGCTCCTGCAAGCAGCGAAGCGGCACCGTCGGTTTCATCCCCGCCGTAAAGGCATTCCACCGCCACATCCATGCCGTTGGAAAGCTTCTCAGCATTCTGGAGGATTCTGCGTCTGCTCTCCAGAGCATCATCCTCACCGGGCTCCAGTTCTGCTCTGGAAATCTCGTCGATTTGATAACGCAGGGTTTCCATACGGCGAAGCTTTTCGCTCTCATCCATGCTCATCCGATCAATTTCCCGGCGCAGAGCGGCCACCGCCTCATACTTTTGAGTATATTCCGCCCGCAGTGCTTCATTGGATGCAAAATCGTCCAGAAACTGCAGATGATTGTTTTCATCAAACAGCGATGCAGAATCATGCTGGCCGTGAATATTAATGAGCTGAATACCCAGTTTCCTGAGAATGGTCACCGATACCAGAGACCCATTGACACGGCACACATTTTTACCGTCCAGGTGGATCTCGCGCTGGATCACGGTTTCGGAGTCATACTCCACCCCGTTCTCTTCAAACCAAGGCAGCTCCGGAACATCCGTAAAGACCGCCCGGACGGAAGCTTTATTGGTGCCGGTTCGAATCATATCCCGGTAAGCCCGTTCGCCCAGAATGGCAGAAATGGCATCGATGACAATGGATTTACCTGCACCGGTTTCACCTGTGAGGATATTGAACCCCTTATCAAAGGAAATATCCGAACACTCAATCACAGCGATATTCTCAATATGCAAAAGACTCAGCATTGTAAGCCTCCAAATCAGCCGATCAGGTTCTTAATCTCTCCACAAAATGCAGCAGCAGAATTGTTATCCCGCATAACCACCATAACCGTATCATCGCCGGCCAGCGTACCAACCACCATACTCATGCTCATGGAATCAATGGCAGAACCGGCTGCAGAAGCAAGACCCGGCAGGGTGCGGATGACAATAATGTTATTGGCGTAATCAAATCCGGTGACACACTCCCGGAAAATGGTATTGAGTCTGTTGGAAAAGGAACCGGCCACCTCGTTGGAGGAAACGGTATACCGATAAGTACCCATACCGGTCAGTTCCTTGACAATTCTAAGTTCTTTGATATCTCTGGAGATGGTTGCCTGGGTGCCCCGGAATCCTTCTGCCTGCAGAAGTGCCAGCAGCTGCTCCTGGGTCTCCACATTTCTGTTGGCAATGATCTCCATGATTTTAGCCTGTCTTTGACTTTTCATCCTTTCATCTCCCTCAACCGTTTTTGAATTTTGCACTTACCACATCGTAGAAGCTGCGCTCTTTCAGTCGGATCAGCTTGGTGGCAAGTTCGGACTTCCGAATGGTGGCCACATCGCCCATATTCAGCTTGTAGGCCTTTCCGCCATCTACCGAAAGGAAGGCGTTCCGCCGGGCATTGGCACTGAGAGAAACGGTAATGACCCGTTTGTCCGAGGCCACAATGCAGCGGCTGATCACATCATGGGCGCAGATGGGCGTAATGAGAATATTATGGGCTTCGGGCTCCACAATGGGACCGCCTGCACTCAGGCTGTAAGCGGTGGAACCGGTGGGGGTTGCAAACACAATTCCGTCACCACCGCACTGCATCGCCTGAACACCATCACATTGGACGGTCAAATGGACAATTCTAGCCACAGCACCTTTGGTTACAGCCACGTCGTTCAGGCAAATATCATGGTATACGATATCACGGTCACGATGAATGGTCACATCCAGCATCATTCTCTGGTCGATGGTGTAATCATCATTGGCAAGTCGGGCCAGCTGATCCAGTTCTGAACTTTCCAGCTCTGCCATGAAACCCATGGTACCAATGTTCACACCCAGAACAGGCAGGTTATGACGGGTAGCGGTTTTGGCAATGTGCAAAATGGTACCGTCACCGCCAAAACAAACCATCGCATCTGCATTGCCCAATTCCCGGTCCAATCGGAGGAACCGGATATCTCTGGGAAGTTCATAGCTGCGGTCCACTTCAAAAGGAAGGCAGATCCGTGGTTCCATGCCTGCTTTTCTCAAGATTTCTGCAGCGGCTCTGACGGTATGGAAATTCTTGTCCCGATAGGGATTGGGGGTCAGAATCACTCTTTTCACTTGCTTCACTCCTTCAATGTATCATGGGCCTGGGCTACCACAGCCCCGGTGTCGGGTTCGATACCCGGCTTATCATCCAGGGTCAAATGTCCCAGGAATTCAATATTGCCTTCGGGCCCCTTCACAGGAGAGAAGGTCAGTCCCAAAATAGTAAACTCCAGTTCCTTTGCCAGGGCCACAAACCCATCCAGGACCTCCTTATGGGTTTCAGGCTCCCGGACCACGCCCTTCTTTCCTACTTTGTCCTTGCCGGCTTCAAACTGAGGCTTGATGAGGCAAAGCACCTGACCGGTGGGTTTCAGGAAAGTCTTGATCACCGGAAGAACGATCTTCAGGGAAATAAAGCTCACATCAATGACAGAAAGGTCCAGGGGTTCACCCAGCTGTTCGGGGGTCACATATCGTACATTGGTCCGCTCCATAACCACCACTCTGGGATCGGACCGGATCTTCCAGTCCAGCTGACCGTAGCCCACATCGATGGCGAACACCTTTTTTGCACCCTGCTGCAGGAGGCAATCGGGAAATCCGCCTGTGGAAGCGCCGGAATCGCTGCAGACATAGCCCTCAGGGTTCACGCCAAAATCGCGCAGGGCTTTTTCCAGCTTCAGACCTCCCCGGCTAACATAGGGGCACCCACCGGTGCGAACCTCAATATCCACATTTTCTTCGTAGGACACGCCGGGCTTATCCGCCTTCTGCCCCTCCACATATACCAGCCCGCTCATAATAATGGCCTGGGCTTTGGTTCGGGTATCTGCATGGCCCCGTTCCGTCAGGAGCACATCAAGTCTCTTTTTGATTTTCATTCCGAACCACCTCCGCTACAAAATGATGGATAGATTCCGCATCCAATCCGCAATGACGGTAAAGGGATGCCGTATCCCCATGGGTTACAAATGCTTTTCCCAGGTCCTTGCCGTATACGCGGCAGTTGGGAGAGGCCTGGTGAATTTCAAAGGAAAGGGCTTCCCGGATACCGGACCCGGAACACAATTCCTCAAAAACGACTACAGGACGATCCTGAATCATACGCTCCAACACCTGAGAAACCGGCAGCGGAGAAACACAAGCAAGGCGCAGTACCGATGCCTGAATTCCGGATGCATGGAGCATCTGAGCAGCGGTCAGCACATTCTCCGTCAGGGTACCGTAACAAATCAAGGTCACATCCGTACCTTCCCGCAAGGTCAGTACATCGGTCCCGGGTACCCAAATCTTTTCTCCGCAAGAGCGGTCGCCACCTCTTGGATAACGAACAGCAACAGGTCCGTTCCATTCCCGGACGGCCCAGCGCAGCATAATCTTCTGCTCAGCAGTGGAAGCAGGACACAGAATACGCATCCCGGGTATCTGACGCAGAAAACCCACATCAAAGATGCCGTGATGGGTTTCTCCATCCTCACCTACCAAACCGGCCCGGTCCACCGCAAATACCACATGAAGCCCCAGCAAACCAATATCCTGCATCAGCATATCATAGGACCGCTGTAAAAAAGTAGAATAGAGGGCCACCACAGGGACCATCCCCTGCTTGGCAAGGCCGCCAGCCATGGAAACCGCGTGTTCTTCCGCGAT
>JAZSLC010000019.1:0-9241 GCA_045535175.1 Faecousia sp.
GGGTTCACTTTTGTTCAATTCATAACCTCCAATTCGTTTGATATGAAAGAAGCGGTGACCGTGGGTTCGGTTTCCTGTGCTTCTTCGATGTATTCGATGCTGGGGATCTTACCCCAGAGTTTCCAGCCACGGCCTGCCACCTGGGTCTTGACCACGCCATGGTGCGTGCCCATGGCTTCTATGGCATGACCATCTCCAATGTAGATACCCACATGACCGTTCATCCAGAGGAGCAGTCCTGGGATCTCCGGCATGGTGTCCATACTGCCTTTTTCCTGGCACCACGCAATCATCTGCTCGGTGCCGATGTCCGGCATGCCGTTGATCCCGTAGCCGATGCTCTGGGCTTCCGGATCGAACCAGGCGTACCCTTTGACCAGTCCCACACAGTCAGCGGTACGTTTGCCAATCCAATTGGCTTGGATGAAGTCAGCATAGTCGCCAACACCCTCCGGGTACTGCTCCAGCTTCATTTCGTAGTAGCTGCGGGTCAGTACATGACCGTAGGTACCCCAGACATAGCCCCAGCCGGAGCTGTGTGCTTCCATTGCCCACTGCACCAAGTCCAGATTGTTCTTGGTGGTGGGATCGTAGTAGTCGGAGTAGTCGATGTAGGTGGTGCGGAGATTCTGGGCAATGCGGGAGAATTCCTCCACAGCAATGCCGGTTCCGAACTCCCTGTTGACCGCGTTGATGAGCTGAGTATCCGTCTGATTCTCCCGGAAGCAGGACACCAGCCTGGGGACGAAGTTGGAACCGCCAGAGTGGTTGTAAAGGGCCATGATGTACAGGGCCTGGGCTTCGCCCACCCGGTTGGGCATCCCTGCCGCACTCAGGGTGGTGCCGATGGCTTCCGAGGTATTCTCAATGGAGATGAGCATGGCGATGTCACTCACGGACAGGTTATCTTCAATCCTGTCCATCAGTTCGGCAGTGTCCAGCTCAATGTCCCCACTGAGGATCGCCATCATGGCCATGAGGGGCAACAGCAGAGCCACAACTAGAACAAGGATCACCATGCCAATGGTTTTCAGTACATTTTTGTCCGTCAGAAGGGCGGCTCCGATTTTCTTCAGTGCCGCACCGATGGCAGCACCCATCAGCGACCGCCAGCCTTTCCAAACAGTTCCGCTTTGTAGTCAGGCGCGATGACCTGAAGCAGGTACCGTTCATTACCGCAGCGGTACAGGCAGGTACCCCGCTCCGGGTAGCGGATGAGCTCGTATTCCGCGTCCTCCACCTGCAAGGCTTCCATGTACTCCCTGGGACCCAGCTGACCGGGATAGAACAGGAACTGGTGGGTGGGAATGGAGAACAGAGGCTTGGTAAATTCCCGGATAGAGGGAATCAGGAAGTCCTCAATGTTCTGGGAAGCGAGGATCACGATGGAATCCCGTTTCCGAACCCGCTTCATGCTGTTTCGGATGTACTCGATGGTAGTCAGGTTGGACAGGAACAGGTACAGCTCGTCGATGGCTGCCACGGTGTTTCCGATGCCGATGAGGGCATTGCTCATGTAGGAGAGGATATTGAACAGCATGGCACTCCGGAGCTTCTCGTTGGTGTCCATGAGACCCTTGACACCGAAGCACAGGAACTTATCATCCTTGATATTGGTGTGGCCGCTGAAATACTTGCTTTCAGAGCCCACACACATAGAGTGGAGTCCCAGGCAGATCTCCCGGAGGATATCCTCGGTGTAGAGATGTTTCTCGCTGTCATCGTACATACGAAACTCCTGTTCGCAGAGCTTATATAGGTCGGAAAGCACGGGATAGTCCAGAGAGGTCAGCTTGGAGAAGTCGGTGGTGTCCGTAATGCCGAACTGAGCGTAGAGCTTTTCCAGCAGGATCTCGATGGTGTCGATCTGGGCGTCGGTGAAGCCCTTGTAGGACCGGAAGAAGTCTTTCAGGAACGCGATATGCTGAGACAGCCGGGTGACACGGCGAAATGCTTCCGGGCATTCCTCGTCTTCCGGGGTTTCCTCATCACTCCAGATCTTGGGTTCCAGTACATTGATCAGGTACTTGCCGGAGAGAAAGTCGATGTAGCTGCCCCCAAGGGCTGTGGTCAGATCCTCGTATTCATGCTCCACATCCAGGAGAATCACACTTTTGCCGGACTCCCGCAGGTTCGTCACCAGGAGCTTCAGCAGATGGGACTTACCCTGGCCGGAGTTACCCAGGATCAGGGCGTTGCCGTTGGTCTTGTCATCACTTCTGCGGTCCAGGTCCACCAGAATGTTGGTGCCGTACTTATCACGACCAATGTAGAAGCCCTTGGGGTCCGTGCGGCCGGAGAAGTTAAAGGGATAAAGATTCGCCACACTGTTGGCAGGCAGAACCCGCTCATACTGGGCACCGAATCGGTTACTCCCAAAGGGCACAACAGAGAGGAAACCCTCCTGCTGACGCAGGGTCAGCCTGTCCACCGTGATCTTGGAACGGGTCAGCTCCATGGCAATATCAGACTGCAGCTCCTTCAGAGCTTCCGCATTCTTCGCTTTCAGCTCAATGAATACGGCGCAGTGGAGCAGAGGTTCCCGGTCCTTACGGAGGTTTGCCACCAGCAGTTCCATATCCTGCAGGTTTCCCTCGGCTTCGATTGCCTGGTTTAGATCGTTGTCACCGGCCATGAGGCGGTTCTTGCGACCTGCGTTGTTCACAATCTGGCGCTGCTCCATAGGCTCCACCACCCGGTTATAGATCCTGAGGGTAACACCGCTCCGGTCTGCAAGCTGGGAGAGAATCGCCTGTTCCTCGGTGGAGGGTGGATATTCCTTGATCGCCCAGGTGCAGCGGTAAGTGTCACCGACAATGTAGCTGTCGGCAAGGAACTTGATGGTACCGGGAGCGACGCAGTCGAAGAAATCCTTGGTTGCAATGACTTCCTTCTGCTCCGGGGTCAGCTCTTTGGGCTTTCGCTTGAACAGTTTCATTCGACCACCCCCTGGAAAAACTGACCGCCATCCACATCGGGCATGAGATCCCCGTCCATGGAGGCACCGAAGTAGATGGCGACCAGCCGCTTGATGTCCGCTTTGCCCATCCGTTGGACTTCGAAGCCCTGTTCGGATATGGCTTTCAGCACCCGGTTCATGTCAACGAATACCTGTTCCGGCTTTAGCCCACGGCACCGCTTCACCAGCACGAACTGGCGGGCATTTGACATTTCGGCCTGCATGCCGGTAAGCATTTCCCGGTCTTTCAGCAGCAGGCCCCGAACATCCGGATTTGCCTCTGCCATGGCTCTGCGGTAAAGGTATGCTTTGTTGTCATCGAAGCACTCGCAGGAATCGGTGCAGATGATTTCCAGATCCGGGATGGCAGACAGAAGCATTTTCAGGTGGTAGATCTTGATTCCAATATTGTCGGCTGACAGAACGGAGATATTGGTGGGGGCCACCCGGTAGAAGAGCAGTTCCCCATCCTCCGTCAGCAGGCCGTACTTGGTAAAACTTTGGATGCCCAGGAGCTGCCGGACGGAACGGCCCTTTCGTTTCTTTTGCTTCAATCGGTCAACCTCCATTCAAAATATTGCTGTGTGGTAAGAAAATAACGGACGGCGTATCGCAGGTAGTCCATGAAAGTGATTTCGTCCGCTGCCCGGATTGTGAGAAATCCGAAGCACAGGCTGATTGCTGCCGGAAGCAGGATGCCGGAATGGACCAGGATCACTGCCGACAGCAGAATTGCGATACACAAAACAGTAAAATCCCGCAGACTCCAAAGCCAAAGGTTTGCCTTTGCTTTCAGGTTCTGCGGGTAAAGATATTGGGTCAATGAAAACCTCCTTACTTCGCTCTTGCAACGGCACGGCCGATATTCACCGCAGTGCTGGTGGTATGGACGATGGAACTCATGTTCACACGGACGGAACTGTCTAAGCCAAACTGCTGTGCGATGCGGGGCACCTCATTGGCTGCCAGCATGACGCCAAGGCCCAGGAACATATTGTTTTGAAAGGTCAGCATGCCTAAAAACAAGAGCGTTGTTTGCATGAAGGCGGTCAGGCACAGCGCGGCAATCTGCTTGCACCACTGGTTGAAGCCGTCGGTATAGCCCCTGGGGACAGAGAACATGTACAGGGAACCGACGGCAATTTGAATCAGCAGGATGCCGCCCCGCTTGATATTGGCGAAGAACACCTTAACCGTACAGTAGGAAAAAGCGATCAGGGTGAGAAGACCCTGCAATGCTCCGGGAGCTGCATTGACGGGATTAAAGACAATGCTTAAAGTGTCCAGGAGAAAGTCCCCGAAGGATGCGCTTTGACTGCCTGTAAAGATGGCCGTCAGATCCCCTGCGAAGGTGTTTTGCAGGGAGACGCAGAACTTGTACAGTTCCACCGGGACGATGCCAATCAGGGCACAGGCGAAGAAGCCTTTCAGGATGTTGATGGCAGTGGTCTTGATGCTGGCCCGGCCGGTCTGACATTCGATTGCCACATCGAAGATGGCAACAGCCACACCGGCTACGAACAAGGCCCAGCCGAACGGGGTGAACAGGTGGATAACTGCGGAAACCCAGCTGAGCTGAAAAATCTCCGCCCCCATGTGGTTGATGCCGGTGAACAGGTCAGATATCGCGTCGAAGATGGCGGTATAGATCCATTGAACCAGGGCGGTCCAGATGGCGTCTATCATTTCACCGACCGTATTATCAAATGCAATTCCAATGGCATCGCCTAATCCCGCAAGGATATCGCCCAGCCAATCAAACAATGATGAATCACCTCTTTCTTGAGGGCAGCTTCCTTAACCATCTCAGAGGATGGTCCAGATGTAGGAAGGAGCGGTCAGGGAGAACAGCAGGCAGGCGAACAGAATCGCGGGGGCCGTGAACTCGAACTGTCCGTGCTTCCGGTAGTCCAGGTATGCGGTGGCGATTTTCACGAAGAAGAGAATCGCCAGAATCATATCGATCACGGGAAACACCACATTGTTCACGATGTCCTTGATCTGCCCCTGGGCTGCGTTCCAGGTGTTCTCAATGGCACCGGACACATTTCCGGTGCTGGCAGCAAAGGCAGGGACTGCCATCAAAACAACCATGAGCACCAGCACAGCAGCCATGGACAGAATACGGGTGTATTTCTTATGCTTCATTTGACCTCCATTTCTTGATTGCGCTCACAGTACACCACGTAGCGGTATTTGCCGCCGGAAGCATAGGGGTGGCAAGTGAGCAAGGTTAATAGTTCCCGACCCTCTTGGATGAGGATCTCCTTTACATCATTGGGGGCGATGATCCTGGTTTCCACCACGGTGTACCTGAGTTTCCCCCACAGATTGGTGATGATGATCTCATCACCCGCTTCCAGTTCCGTGATGTAGCGGAAGTAGGATGCCCCGCCCCAACCGCGGTGACCTGCGATGACACAGTTTGTATTTTCGCCCCCAATGGGCAGGCTGGTTTGGGAGAGATGTGCGGCTCCGGCTGCCATGTGCTGATAGGTGGCCCCCAGGTAGATGGGCATCTCCATGTCCAGGCACGGAATGGAGATTACGCCAAACACTTCATCTTGGATTCCGTAATCTTTCAGGATAAAGCTGGGCTTTTGGTAAGCCCAGGGGTCGCAGAGTCCCGACTGCTTCTCTTCCCAGAGTTGCCGGTTATAGCGCTTCATGGCGGTGAGCAATTCCGGATGCAGTACAGGCTCGGTTTCTCCCGGTTCCGTAGGGCTGGGCGGTGTAATGACCGGGATGGTTTCCTCCGGCGGTTTCGGCCCGGTTTCTATCATCTGCAGAAATTCATGGGCTTCCTGGGTGATCCGGTGGTCGGCAATGGCACCCTGCAAGTAAGGGTACAGCAGGCACCCCAGACCGGCGAGGAACACCAGGCACATCAGCAGAATCAGTACCTTACGCCACCGCTTCATGGCGAAACCTCTGAAACAGCCACACGATCAGCGCAATCAGACCCACCAGTATTACAATCCCAACAGCAATGTAGATGCCCTTGATATACTCCTGCTCCCAGGTAGACTCTGGCAGTACTTCCGGGACTGTTTCCTCCACCTGAATCTCCACTTCCTCGTAAGGGATGCGGGTTCCACGGACCAGCAAACGATGGGTATTGACTCCGAAGGGAGTGCAGGTGACCAGAGTACAGTGGTCCTCACCTTGGGTGATGCCAAGGTAGGTAGTGTCATAAGGCAGAACCGTCTTGATCTGATCCACCTGATAAGCCAGCCGCTCCCCCAGTACATCCAGGTAAAACACATCCCCGGATTTCAGCAAATTGAGGTCAGAGAACATCTTTTGGGACGCCATACCGGAATGGGCAGTCAGCACCGTGTGGGTGCTTTCTCCCCCAACGGGCAAAGAACTGCCCAGCAGGTGTCCCACGCCTTTTTCCAGGGTGGCATCCGAAGTGCCGTGGAAGATGGGCAAGGTTACCTGAATGGCGGGAATCTCCAATAGTGATAGGTAATCCTTTGGCCGGTGTATGTGGCGAAGCCACATACACATTCCTCTGGATTTTCCCCCACTTCACACCGTGCATGCGACTTTCACCGCACACGGCGTTCCATCATTATGAAAATGTCATTATCTAAATCAATCTACCTAGTAAAGAATGGTTCTTTCTCGTAATCAGCGATGTTAATTTCATGTACTCCAGCCATCTGTCGCAGGATATTGACCTTTTTCAGTTGTTCCGGAGTAATTGAGAGTATGTTGCAGTATTTGCGTATAATATCCGGCTGTACTGCATGGATTAGTTTATGGACGGGTTTAGATACAAGCGTCAGGTTGCCGTATGCGTCGGTGCCACCGTTGCATTTGGGTATTTTATGGTGACAATGGACATCGGAGGGCAATATGAAATCTGCTCCTGTAACAGAACATTTTCCCCATTGTGCGGAGAACAGCGAAATTCTGTTATCAGCAAATTCTGTGCTACATCCCGCAGGGGGATGGAACATCAGTTGCAGCATAAGCCCTGTATTGATACGAAGATTCGTATGTGTATCCTTTCGACCTTCTGGCGTATAGTTACATACGGTTCGTTTTATGCTTATTGCATTTTTATGTTTGACATATCCAATGGGATAGATTGGTTCACCAGATCCTGCAACAAAACGCAGCATTTTGGATTTTCCATATCGGCATCTTTCTATGTCAGTTAGCTTTCGTCCTTTTCTCACTAATCTGTTACTTCTTTGGTTTTCTAGCCTATTCGTAAAAATCGTCATAACTGCCCTGTGAAGGGTATGAAAGTCTGAGCTAACCCTCGTTGCAATGCAATAGTAATTTTGCAAGCCCATGACCATGGAATTATAGAGCCTAACTTCATCCTGCTCTGTTTTTCCGGTTCGTGGGGTTGCTATATTTTTAGCTTGGGAGGATAAATTTTCACGTTTTCTGGCTAACTGTTTATCGCTGACATGAGATTGCACTACATGTTTGCCACCAACAGGGTGCACTTTAAGTTTGAATCCAAGAAATTCAGAATATCGCCGCTTTACGTTGACAATTCTTGTTTTCTCTTGCGATACTTCAAGCTTTAACCTTTGAGATAACCATTCCGTGACTGCAATCATCGTTTTTTCTGCATCTGATTTTGTGCGGCAAAACACCCGGAAATCATCTGCATACCTAACGATATACATTTCCTTTAATTTTGTTTTTCTCATAACTCTGTATCCATTACCTTTATCAATGCCCTTTTTCCCTCTATCCGTAGCGTATTTGTTGGCTATTGGATTTTCCTGCCACTGGCTTTCTATCCAATGATCCAGCTCGTTGAGAACTATATTAGCTAGGAGCGGTGAGATGATACCGCCCTGGGGTGTACCTTTTGTGGGGTGCACAACGGTACCATCTGGCATTTTAATTGGCGCTTTGAGGATACGTTTTATTACGAAAATAAGGTGCTTGTCACGGATTCCCATTGCCCATATCTGTCTTATCAGCTTTGCATGATCCACATTATCGAAGAAGCCTTTAACGTCAAATTCAATAACATAGTGCAGATGGGATAGTTGCATCCGATTCTGCGTAAAGCTGATAGCATTTTCCACCGACCGATTTGGTCTGAACCCAAAACTATTGTCACTGAATTTCGCTTCACATATAGGCTCCATGACTTGCTTGATACATTGCTGTATCAGCCGATCCCATATGCACGGAATACCCAGTGGTCTGGTTTTGGTTGGGTCATAGGGTTTTGGAATATCCTTTCGGCGTACCATCCTTGGTTGATAGCCTTGTTTTCTGCTTGTGATGATGTATTTTACCCGGCCGACTATCTCATCAGGGGGAATTGCTCCAATATCCCGAATGGTCAGTTTATCAGTGCCCGGTGTCATGCTTCCTTTGTTTGCTTTAATGTTTCGATATGCCAGTAGAATGTTTTCTCTTGAAAGAATCAGTTCCATAAGATTGGAGAATATTTCCCCTCTGCGGCTCTTGGCATACAGTTCATCAAAGGTATCTTGCATACCGTAGTATTCTGCATGGCGTAAATCATCCAGACAGAGCATTTTTTCTTTCTCTTTTGTAGGCATAAGGCATCACTCCCTTCTTGACGAATTGAGTGACCCTTTTGGTCTTACTCGTAATCCTTATACGATTGATTTGATTTATTCATTTTTCATAATGACTTGAGGCCATTCCTCCATTTCCATTACAGAAATTTCATAGGTTCGACCTCTGCTTTTCAGTATCGATTCGGCTGCTTATTGTTCTTCGACAGCCTATTTCCTAAGAAATTCGATACCTTTCCTCGTTCCAATAATCCTATCTGTACATATACCTTTAGGTTTCTGCTTTGAGCCTGTTAGCTTGGATGCACCTATAATGCACCATGGTTTTTCATAGTTACGATTCTTACTTGACCACACTAACGACGATTTCTCGCCAACCAACATTTCTGCTGGTTCATGGTATAGACCCGTACATTCGCAGTTTCGTCAGACTGTTATCAGTCATTCTAACCTTGGGTACTTTGTAGACCCCCGGCCTATAGGCAACACCATCCACCTCTGGACAGATTTCGTATGCAAACGGATTTCCATTTACATTTACGGTTACTCTCAGCCGACTTCACCGAGCTTCTGACACCTTGGTATATTTCCATGTGCCAGCCGGAGTATTAGGGAAGGCGTTTCAGGACGTTACTCCATCATTCCACCTTTCAGATTATTAGTTCTTCAGAGCGTTATTTCACCTCGCTTTCTGCTCTGCGCCTAACCTTTTCAGTTAGGAACGAGTCGCACCATAGCCCATGATGCCGTT
>JAZSLC010000141.1:0-47228 GCA_045535175.1 Faecousia sp.
ATCTTTCAGAGAAAACGCATAATGAACGATACTGTTGGGAGTATCCCGAAACGACAAAGGCAGCTCCGTTGCTGTAAACCTTCCGAAGAAGGACAGCATCAGAGCTGCCAAAGTGCTTTTGCGGGAGCCAGTCTTACCTACAAGGAAGAGAACGAATTTGGGAACACATCCACCACGGCGCAGAAATTCAATCAGCGGACTGAGAAAAATGTACGCCAGAAGCGGATAGAGAATATCGGGAGGAACCAGTTTGCACTCCATAAGGGATGCCAAGGTTTTCACATCTTCGTCGGTACACTGCTCAGAAAGATAGTAGCCGCCCAGCTTTGTAGGGAGATTTACTGCCAGATTAGAATTTCCGGGCATGAGGAATTCTAAATCCTCACCGATTCTCTTCCAACCGGTGACTGCAAATTCCTGTTTCCTCTCTGCGTGAAATACCGTTTCCCGGACGGCTTTTACAATGTGTTCCCGGACACTGCCGCCCACTTCCAGAATACAATCTGCTCCCCATTGGTCGACCCATTCGAAAGAACTCAGCTTATTGAGCGGAACGGTAACCGCCGGGAGCTTTCGTCCGCTGGCATGGATGCCCTCGATTTTTACCCAAACTTCTGTGTCAATTCCATTGTACCGAATGACCTCCCCGGTGATCCAGGCAGAAAAATTGCAGAGCTTTTTCTTGACGGAAGTTCCCTTGACCACCGTTTCAATAAACAGACAGTTGCCGATGACCAGGTAGGGATAGGTAAAAATTTCGGTAGGCGGACGGGATTTCTCCATATTGGAGAAGGGTGCAGCCGGAATCAAATCCGGCTGCGGGTTTACATTTTTGCTTGTCATTGTACCTCCAAAGATAATAAATTTGCTCCCACCGAAAAAGTGGGAGCAGTATCCTATTTCTGAAACCGCAATGGTTTCACTTATTATATAGGACAATAATTCAAATTCCAGAGGATTGCAGGACAGCAGAAAAACGATGAACAGGACAACAGCTTTCGACAGGTTTCTGATGGGTCGTTCAGTATGATAATGGTGTCGTTATTTGGGACTTTTTGTTTGCTATACTTGTTTCGCTGAAAGCCATAATATTGACATTCCCAAACAAGTGTTCTATAATATCAACACAAATGTTCGATGAAGGAGGTGTGAGCATGAACACAACCATCGGTGCCGGGAGGAATTCTGTCCGGGATTTCGCTATCGATTTCACTGACAAGGATACACATATCGGAGGACGTTCCTTCCCCAAAGGCTATTTTACTGTAGCGGTTTTGAATTACGGAAAGGAAATCATCACGAAATTGCTGTATGCCGGTGCGAAGTGTAATCAGGCAATGGCTGACATGACGCGCTACTCCTTTCGGACAGACCGCATTGATTCCCTGGCGAATGCAGTCTATACGATCCAGCAAACCCTGTCAGAGCTGGAGCCTTTCTGCTATCTGGATGTACTGGCAGAGGAAGAAGTTCTGCGGGATCTCTTTTCAGAAGAAGCGAAGCAGTTGCTGGCGGGACACTATGCCCTGCTGGATCGGCACGCAGACTGCGGCGATTTGGCACAGATCCATCTGACAGAAGATGAAAAACTGCAAGGGAAAGCCGGTGTGGTGTCAGAGAGAAGGATTTTTGAAGTTCTGCGCTCCTACAACTATTTCTGTGTGGACATTGCCAACTTCGCTACGGCCATTCTAAATCTGGAAGCTATGAAGCTCCGGGACTTGAAGAAGCGAGACGAGGCAAGTTTTGCCAAGGCCTGCGACGAATTCTTCTCTGACCCGGAGATCCGGGAGGCGCTGTATGTGCTGCAGCCTGCCCATGGTCTGGCTGGATTTAGCCTGTCCCCGGACACCCGGATGGAGATGATCGTAGTACCGAATCCAAAGGAACACGGCGAGAAGATGTTCGCCCGGCGGCTGCATTTTCGCCGGGTAATGGATTTCCTGGTGACGGATTTCTTTGAGGGACTTCATGCCGGGCACTCTCCACGGCAGTGCCGAAATTGCGGACGGTTCTTCCACATGACCTCGGCGCGGCATCAGATTTACTGCGACGGCATCGCTCCCAACGATCCGGATGGGCGGAGCTGCCGCACCTTTGCGGCACGATCCCACCGTCTGGAACGGGAAAAATCTACCGATCATCCTGCCCTGGCAATGCATCGCACCCGGTTAAATACCATAAACAAGCATTTGCAGAGAGGAAAAATCGACCAGGAATTTGCGGACACCGCAAGGCGAATTGCGGAGAAGTGCAAGACCAAGGCTTGCAGCAGTGTTCATTATTTCCGCGATCACTATGAGAAAGATATCTCCCAGGCTGGTATTTACGGTGCGACGGAGAAGCTGCTGGGCAGACCTCCCATCCAAAAGGAGGACTGACCATGTATGAATACATCGACACCACCTGCCGGATATATGAAGATACTGACCGCCAGGAGCGGAATATGTTTCAGCTTTCCTGCGCACCGCAGCCCATGGAGCATTGGCAGGACTACATCGACCTGGTCAAGCATAATGGGGATGAAAATGCTTTCCTGGTGTTTCTACATTTCTACGAGCCAACCATCAACGGCAAGGTGGAATCCTTTGTGAACCGCTATGCGTTGCACGGTCACTTTGCGGATGTGAAGATGGCCTATGTGGAAGCACTCTGGGAACGGCTTCAGGAGTATCCACCTGACTGCAAAATTCCCTTTCTGAAGTATGTGAAACAGGCAACGACGGATGCCATGAATTCCTATGCGGCGCTGAATTTGAAAGGCTTTTCCATCTCCCAGGACAAGCAGTATTACCGGCTCCGCACCGCCGCATATATTTACAAATCTACCTACCAGGAGGATGTGGAGCAGGCGGTTCCCATGATCTGCGATCAGCTCCATGTGACGGAGAAAACCGCCAGGCGGCTGCTGGATGAGGTTCGGGTGCTGGACACTTTTCTTTGGTACGACCAGCAGAATGAGGAAAAAACAGCGGAATTTCACGATACCCTGTCAGGTCAGGATGTGATGGGCCTGCTGAAACCTTACCTGCCGGAGCCTGCGCTCCTGCGGAAGGAAACACGGAAATATATCCGTGATGCGTTCCACGAGCTGGGCTACCGGGATCAGGACATCGTATCCCGGCACTTGGGATTCTACAAGGTCTGTTTCCGGCCGCTGTTCTCCGTGAGCTTCGAGGATCTTGCCGACATCCACCAATTTTCCACGGCAGATGGTGTCCGCAAGGCTTATAAGCGGGCGCTGGAGAAGATGCGGAAGCAACTGGAGAAGTGGGGTGTGCTGGAATCCGTCCGGGTGAAGCGGATCAAGAAAACCGCAAAGCTGTGGCAATTCGAGTACCGTCCCATGGATGCCGTTGAGCCGGGGCTGATTGAATTTACGGTCAGAGAAAACACGCCTGTGGATCACCGCATTGTAAAACCTGCAGAGAACGATGCTGCCGACCTGCGCTTCGGTCGTGAAGCTGGCCACCTGATTCGCAGGTTGGCGGAAAAGGATGCCCTGCCGAAGAACGAAGTCATGGTGCTCCCGGACGGGGATCTGATGCCCCGGTCGTATAAATGACAAATGCCCTGGCGCTCAGAAAATGAGCACCAGGGCAAAAAAATGACTTGCAAAAGCCGTCTGCCAGAGTTAATATCACCAACACTTCAGGAGGTGATGACCATCTTTTTCTTCCTTTCCGATTTTCATCACTGTGTATTTTCTTGCGTGCCAGCACCAGCTGTTCTTTCACCATAGCTGATTTTTACATAATTATTATCTGTGGCATGGACGTTAACATACTCATGAAATTTTATCCCACTAATTGATGTGTTTGTAACATACAAAGTCAATGCCAATCCACCAGAGGGATCGTCCCAAACAGATGCCCATTCTTTGGATTGTGTGTATACAATGAGCGTTACATCAACACTTTCGTCGGTGATTATCAATGATGGAATACCATCTCCAGGCGATTCATTTTGACACAGGATCGGTTCGGTCCTGTTTTCATATCCAATAATCTGAATTTGGTCAAGACCAATGTGCCTGATAATCGTATCCGAAATGTTGACCAAACGAAAGTTGATTTGTTTTACATACACAGGCTCACTGTTCTCTGTGTTAACATCAATATTCAGATATATTTTGTGGCAAACGGAGGAAGAAATGTTCCCGGAGTATGTGGTCGTCCGTAAAAACTCAGATTTTTGTGGAAAGTGAGATGGAGTGTGATCGAAGACGGTAGATTTGAATATGTGGGCAAATTCCAATCGCAGTATCGGCATCAACTTTTGCGCCATTATTTTTTGCAAATTAATGTTTTCATTTCCTAATCGTTCGCTTGTTTCATTCGCTTGATCCGTTAAATAAACCGTAATTAAGCCAAGAAAAACTGTTCCAAGTAATGATGCAAAACCTGCAATATATCCAAGTAAGTCTCCCGCACTCCACACAGCTACAAACCAACCATGAATTGCTGGGGACTTGAATAGAATGTGAACCACAATGAGCGGGACAGCAAATACGAGAACAGTGATGATTGTCACTAAGATCTTGTGGTTTTTAATCCAGTTGAGTATTTTCTTCAAAACGGACCCTCCGTGTATATTTAAGGATCTTCAGTAGCAGTAATGGGCAATCACTCTGCAATTCGATACTTCAACTGTCTGCCGGTGCCTTCCTTGACCAGCAGACCACGGTCGACCATTTCACGAATGATCAGGATGGCGGTTGCCTGGGACACATCTAATTCCCGCTCTATATCTTTGCGGAGGATATAGCCTTGCTTCTGTGCAAGCTGCAGGACAATTCCTTCCCGGTCGGATTTGCTCCTTACCCTCAGAGGTGCCGTAGGCAGTTCCTTACGCTCTCCCGCATAGTTGATATTTGGAAGTGTAATCTTGAATGCGTTATCTGTGACTTCGAACTGGGGCTTCACATTGCAATCAGCGTAGCTTTCGTTGATTTTCAGAATACCGGTGCCGTATGCTTCAATCAGTTTCAGGCGGTAGAATACATTGGCAAGGTTCTGATTGCGCAGGGCAGACACACCCAGCATGATGTCATTGAAGGTCAGACCGCGCACCAAGCCGCCGATGGTCACAAGCTCAATGCGGTCATCGAAGATGCTGATCAGGGTGGAGCCGCTGAAACTGTAATCCCGGTGGGTCATGGCGTTGAGAAGTGCTTCACGCAATGCTTCCGCAGGGTAGTCACGCTTGTCGATACGATCCAGACCTTCAAACTCAGCACGGGTGCGGTTGAACTGATCGATGTAGGCATAGGCATCCTCAAGTTGCGCCAACAGGGAGCCGCCAAGCTCTTTCCGGTCCCGGAACACACTTTTTTTACTGCCGTCAAACACAGCCAGCTTGATGGTATGAATGCATTGATCGGACAGCAGCATACCCAGGTTGGTATAAGTGCCGTCAGCACCGATGACTTTCAGGGTGCGCTTCTGTTGATCACCAAAGGGCAAATTCCGCTTGGTGAAGTAGTCCGTGGCTTTCTCAAAGGTGAGCTGCTGATTGAGGGAGCGGGCATCCTCATAGCGGTCGCCGCTGGTTTCCTTAATCATATTCAGAATGGCGGTTTCCGAAGCGGGCACTGAAGATGCGCCCTGACGAATGTACACACCCTCCGGCCGGACGCCCTTGCCGGACAGATAGTAGGGTCGTGCAGTTCCTCGTTGCACATTGAGGACTATCACGGTCTTCCCGTCCATTTCTTCGGTTATGCACTCAGTAAACATAGTTACATCCGGACGTACCACATCCCGGATCATATTGGTGATCCGCAGCATAGTTCCATCGGCATTCTGAATGCCCTGGATACTTCCGTCATCGTTGATACCAATATAGATCTTGCCGCCTTCCGTATTTGCAAAGGCTACCACGGCATACTTCAAATCATCCGTGTACTCTCTCTTAAATTCAGTCGTCTTGCTTTCCTGCAGCATAGAGATACCTCCGTTGCTAATAATTCATCTAATCATTATTATAATAATTATTAGAAAAAATACAAGAGTATTTTTATGCCAATATTCGACTGATAACGCAAGGGACGATTGCAGATTGTAATTCCACTGAAAATTTTTGCGTCAAGTAGCAGAAATGAGTACAGAAAACTCTGCCTTCTCTTTCAGTTTTGCCGGTTTTACCACAGATGAATGACAATTGCCGGGCGGAGCAGAAAAAAAGCCGATGTGTCCAAAGTATGGCAGATTGCCTTGCCAAAGTCTTACGAGTAAAATGGTGTTATATAAATCGCATATGTTTAGATCGGATTCTTATTCTGCTTCTGTCACTTTTTACTATAGCATGTGCGCATAATAGTCGAAAGATGAAAATGTGTGAGAAAGGCGTGGGATTATGAAGAATAACACATTAAACACGAAAGCTCCAAGACGGGTAGAATCGTTGGTGAAAAAGATATTCCTCCAGAACTGGCAGCTTTATTTAATGCTGTTACCGACCATTGCGTACTTCTTTATCTTTACATATATGCCTATCTCCGGTATACAGATAGCCTTTAGAAATTATACTCCAAGAGGAGGTATCTGGGGAAGTGAGTGGGTCGGAATGAAGCACTTCCTCCGATTCTTTGATTCTCCGCAATTTTCCACATTGCTGGGTAATACCCTGGCGATCAGTGGCTTGTCGCTGCTGTTTACGTTCCCGTTCCCGATTATCCTGGCGCTCTTTCTGAACGAGTGCAGATTCTCGAAACTGAAAAAATCGGTGCAGACATTGGCCTATGCTCCGCACTTTATTTCTACCGTCGTTTTTGTGTCGATGATCACCCTGTTCCTTTCCCCGTCTATGGGTATCATTAACAAGATCATTGAAGCTTGCGGAGGAACGGCCATCGACTTCATGGGAAAGGCCAGTTGGTTCAGACCGATCTATGTTATCAGTGCGATTTGGCAGAATTGTGGCTGGTCATCCATTGTATATATCGCTGCGTTGGCTGGCGTGGATCAGGAAATGTATGAAGCCGCACGGCTGGATGGCGTGGGAAGGTTCCAAAAAATCTGGTATATTGATCTGCCCAGCATTCTGCCCACCATTGTAACCCTGTTCATTATGAACTGCGGCAAGGTGCTTAGTGTTGGTTACGAAAAGACTTTCTTGCTGCAAAACGCAATGAACGCATCGGTGTCCGAAATCATTTCCACATATGTATATAAGGTTGGTTTGCTGGGTGCGCAGTACAGCTACACGACTGCAATTGGACTGTTTAACTCTGTGGTCAATCTCGCCTTCCTGCTGATGGCAAATAAACTGTCTAAGAAAGTCACCCAAGTTGGCCTTTTCTAACTGGCAAGAGGTAAAATCATGAAGAAATATTCTGGACTCAATAAAATCACTTTCTTTGATTTGTTCGTTGCGGCGATATTGATCATTGTGGGCATTGTTGTGCTGTATCCCTTGATTTTCGTGCTGGTTTCCTCTATTAGTGATCCGGTGGAAGTAAACGCCGGTAACGTGATTCTGCTGCCTAAGGGATTGCAGTTTGATGGCTATAAAGAGGTCTTCAAAAGCAAATGGATCATGATCGGTTATAGAAACAGCCTGTTCTATACCATCGTAGGTACGATGCTGAATTTGATCTGTACTTTGATGGCCGGCTATGTTCTGTCCCGCAGAGATCTGTTTGGCAGAAAAGTGTGGAACTGGTACATCGCGATTCCTATGTGGTTCAGTGGCGGCCTGATTCCTACCTATCTGACTGTTTTCAAGCTCGGATTGGTAAATAATCCCTTGGTTTTAATCTTGATTGGCTTGGTAAGTTCCTATAATATAATTATATGCAGAACCTTTATGAGTGGCTTGCCTTATGAACTGCAGGAGGCTGCAAGAATAGATGGCTGCAGTGATTTCCAAATTTTCAGACGAATCATCCTGCCGCTTTCTGCTCCGGTTACAGCTGTGCTTTCTCTTTATTATGCAGTAAGTCATTGGAACAGCTATTTTACTCCTATGATTTATATTAATAATAAAGAGTGGCAAACACTTCAGGTGTTCTTGCGAGAGATTCTGCTGCTCAATGAGAGCCTTTCGGACGAAGCAGTCGATATTGAAATGCTGATTGAACAGCAGCGGCTGGCTCAAACAATGAAATATTCCTTGATCGTGGTTGCATCTCTTCCTTTGCTTATCATTTACCCAATGTTGCAAAAGTTCTTTGCCAAGGGCGTTATGGTAGGTGCTGTAAAAGGCTGAGTATATGGTATGGGACATTGTTCATGTAATACCATTGAAAAGTAAGGGGGGTGTGACCGGCAGGCCAGGATTTGGTATACATGAATAAAAATATTTGAAAGGAAAAAAGGAAATGAAAAAATTAACTCTTAAGCGGCTGTTTGCAGCTATTTTGGCTGTATGCATGATCGCAGCAATGTTCAGCGGCTGCAACAAGGACCCCGGCGTTACCGACGCCACCAAGAACCCCGGCGTTACCAACGGCACCGAGCCCACCGGTGGTTCCGAAAAACCGGCAGAACCCACTGTATTTAAGTTTACTGTCTGCACTAAGCCTGAGCAGGGCGACTGGAACGACTACTACGTGGTCAAGTATGTGGAAGAAAAGTACAATGTTGACCTTCAGTTCGAGATGATCAGCTCTGACGCATGGAAGGAAAAGTACCCCCTGATGTTCCTGACCGGCGAACTGCCTGATGCCATCACCGGTAGTTCTATTGATCAGGTTACCTATGGCTCTCAGGGCTATCTGATTCCCCTGGAGGACTATATCTCTGCTGAGAACACCCCCAACATCTGGAAAATGTTCCAGGAGAACCCCAGCATTAAGGGCTATATCACGGAACTGGACGGCCACATCTACAACCTGGCCGGTGCCGATGCTCAGCTGCGCGGCCTGTCCAGAAATATCTTCTACGTCAACACCGATTGGACCCATGAGATCCTGGGTAAGAACCCCGAAACGCTGGACGAGTTCTATCAGTATCTGGTTGGCGTTCGTGACCGGGATATGGACGGCGACGGCAATCCCAACAACGAGATCCCCATCAGCGGTTACTACAATGCTACAAACAACAAGCACATGATCCAGTTCCCCATCCTGGCGGCTTACGGCTACGTTTCTACCGACTTCCAGGTGTCCGATGACGGCAAGATGTTCTATGTTCCCGTACAGGACAATTACAAAGAGTATCTGAAGTACATGAACAAGCTCTACACTGAGAAGCTGCTGGACCAGGAGTTCTTTACTCAGACTGAGGATCAGTTCTGCGTAAAGGATACTCAGGGCCTGCTGGGTGCTTACTGCTACACCGCCAGCTTCAAGAACCACGTGGAAGAAGAAGACTTCAAGCGCTACGATACCATTGCTCCTCTGACCAGCCAGTACAACCAGGTCAAGATGAACCGTGCTTATGATATCAGCGTCATCGGCCAGCTGTATGTGACCGAGGATTGTGAAAATCCTGAACTGCTGATGAAGGTTATGGACTGGTTCTTCTCTGAAGAAGCTTACATCATGAATGTCTGGGGCTTTGCATATGATTCCAACCCCGATTATCCTGGCTACGGCTACAAGGACGAGATGACCGAGGACGGCAGATCAATCGTTTTCTATGGTCCTGAGGGCGTCAACGATGCTCCTGGCGATTATGAATCTTTCGATGCCTTCAAGTATGCAGTCCTCGCCCCCAATATTAAGACCTTCCCCCTGTACAGAAGCTTCAGCGTTGTCTATAGTGTGGCCACCGAAGCTTGGCTGGAGCACAACATCGTTGACAATACCGCTGAATATTTTAAGGCGCCGTATCCCCGTGGCATGAAGTTTACTACCGAAGAGGAAAGTGAGATCTCCCTGTTCGAAACCGACCTGGCAGCCTATCTGAAGGAGATGGAAGCCAAGATGATCACCGGTGAGCTGGATATCGACGCTACCTGGAGCACCTTTGTTGAAGGCCTGAAGAGCCGCGGCCTTGAGCAGTGTCTGGCAATTTATCAGACCGCATATGACCGTTATGTAGAAAATAGCAAGTAATTGCATCAGGGGCTCGGGTTTTCCTGAGCCCCTATTTTCGCTTTTTTGATATGGGGATGGAAAGAATGAGAAAAAATAACAAACCGAAGAGAATGAGAACCCTTTTATATCGCTATATCTTGATCGACTCGGTGGTGATCCTGCTCCCGGTTATCTTGATCTTGTTTTTCTATTTTCAGCATCAGAACAAAGAGGAAGTGCGCCACTTTGTCGATAACGAGAAGATCTTGCTGACGCAGACCATGAATAAGATCGAGTACAGCATGGAAAATTTGGCGAAGGCGGCGGATCAGATTGGCTTGGATAAGAGCCTGAGTCAATACCAACTGGAAAAAAACAATTATGATGCAATTCAGGCGGTTGAGCGGGTTCGTTATTACCATATGAATCTGTCTGAATTCGAAGATATTAAAGTGTGCTTGGAAGGCCTGGAAAAAGTGTACGGTTCCAGAGGCACCGAGCGATTTGAGACATTTGTGAGTTTTTCCCATCCCGTAACGGATGAAACACAAAAGCAAACGATTCAGGAACTATTTTACGGAAAAAATAAATTTGGATTTTTGGCAAAAGAGTATCACATCCAACAGACATCCACGCGCTATACTGTGATCACGGTTCCCATCGTCAAGATGCAGGAACGTGCCTATGGAACACTGGTGGGTATTCTGGATGTGAGCTATTTTGATAAGAATATACATGAATCATCACTGGATAGCACAACGCTGATTTGCAACCGAAACGGAGAGCTTTTATATACCACCAACGAATGGAATGTAATGCCGGAGCAGATGTACCTCCTGCTAAAGGAGTATGAATTCGCTGAGGACAGCTATGAATTCATAATGGACGACATCCATTACCATGCGGTCGTCTATTATTCGGATCTGACGGGCTGGTATTATATCCGTTTGATCGAACAGGAAGCATTGCTATCCATGCAGGTAAAGGAACATTCTCTTATCGTTGTGATTTTGGCTGTCTTTGCTGTCTTGCTGGTAGGTATGATCGGTGTGATGATGGCATTGTTCAGCTATTTGCCGATCAAACGCTTACTCAGACTGTTTGACGGTGAAGTGGAATACAAAGATAAAAAGAATGAACTTTCCTGGCTGCAGGAAAGAATTTGCGCGCTGCAGGAAACAACCATTTCCATGAAACAAAATATGCATCGGATGGAGCTGCAGGCAGCAAGAGAAATCCTGGTTGATGTGCTGTACGGTGGCTATTCTCTATCGGATGACGATATTGAAACGCTGGGCAGGCTTGGAATCCATGTGGGGGACAACGAATTCTGCATTCTTTCCGTCACGGTTTCTGAAATGGAAGAAGACGATGACCTTGGGATTCTGAAGAATCTGCTTCAGTACATGGATATAAAACATTTATACTTCATTACCCATGAGCCTGGGCATTGCTATGTGATGCTTTATTCCGCTCCGAAGGGTACTGCAGCGGTTAAAAATGCGACAGCAGAATTGCGGGAGCGGTATAAAAACAATGGGTTTAATCTGCACATCGGAATTGGCCTCATGACCGATTCGTTGAGTGGTTTGAAAGATTCCTTGATCGAGAGCGTTGTTGCATTGGCAGAAGAAATGGATAACACATCCGGAACCTTACTGCGATTGGACGGAGAAGATCAGAAAGCATTCTGGAAACCGGGAAAAGACGAGCTTTTGCTCCACATAGCCATCAAAAGTGGCGACGTGGAGGAAATAAGGAAGCGGCTTGACCGGATCGAGAGTACATTCGACAGCATTTACCGCGTGCACAATAAGCATGAAAACCGCTATGCCCTCTACCGCATGATGAGCTATTTGACCGACTTCCCTGGAATTGATGGCGCTATGCTTCAGGAAAAAATGGGAAGATTACTGAAATACAGTGATGTACACGAGTTCTTCAAAGTATATTACGAAGTCATTCAGGAATCCAGCAGCAGAGCAGAAGAACAGGAGGATGGTATCAAAGGTCATCAGATTCAGGAAATCATAGAATATATTGATCATAATTATTGCCGTGCAGAAATGAGCCTTTCCTATGTGGCGAATCATTTTGGCATTCATGACTCGTATTTCAGCAAAGTTTTCAAAAAAAGCACAGGCGTCAACTTTGTAGACTATTTGTCGGAAAAGAGACTGACCAGGAGCTGTGAATTGCTGCGTTCTTCTCAGCTGCCTATTAAAGATATCGTGGCAGAGGTAGGCTATACGGATGTAACGGCATTCATTCGTAAATTCTCAAAAAAGTACGGCATGACACCTGGCAAGTACAGGAAACAGTTTTCGAATAAGGAGTGATCATGCAGGTTTCCTATCGGGAATTTCACCCATTCATCAGAAAGGTCGGTATTGCCGGCAATATTTTTCAGAACGCTGTGAAAATTGCGTTGGATTACCGGTTGATCTGCGTGCAGGAGGGTTTTGGAAGCTTGCGGCAATTGACAGACAGTTTTAAGAAAAGCTATGGTATGACGCCGTCTGCTTACCGTAAACGGAAAGAGGTTTCTTTTGCGCTTATTTAGTGTTAGATATTGCGTACAAAAGAAAGCCTCCATATTTTACATTATTATCGGCAGAATTTTAACAAAAAAGGAGTTTGAGCAATATGATCACAAAAGAAACAATCAGAGAGTATGCCAAGAAAATTGGCGCAGACCTGGTGGGCTTCTCCTCTATGGACCGCTTTGAAGGCGCGCCCAAGCAGATGGACCCCAGATACATTTTCCCCGGTGCAAAGACCTGCATTGTGCTGGCGTTCCGTATCCCCAGAGGTTATTTCAGAGGCATTGAGGAAGGCACCTATTTCTGCAACTACACCGCAATGGGATACGCCGGCATCAACGAAGTGTATGGCCCCATCGTGCTGAGAGAACTGTGCTGCTACCTCGAGGACTTTGGCTATGAGGCAGTGCCGATCCCCAATATCAGCTTCCACAATAATGCGCCTTCCAAAGGCTATGACCTGAGAAAAGAACAGCCCCCTCTGAACGCGATTCCTGTGGCGGAGGGAAAACCCGCTCCCGACGTGCTGATCGATATGCGTGCTGCTGCGTTTGCTGCCGGTTTGGGCGAGTATGGTTGGAGCAAGGTGTTCCTGACGCCTGAATTTGGTCCTATGCAGCGTTTTGTGGCTCTGCTTACCGACTTCGAGTGTGAACCCGACCCCCTGTTTGAAGGTAAGATCTGCGACAGATGTATGAGCTGCGCCAGAGCCTGCAGCGGCAAGGCAATTTCAATGACGGAAACCGATTACATCGATATTGCCGGTAGACATATTGAATTCGGCAAACTGGACAACTATGCCTGCTTCAATGCCTACCGTGGCGGTGTTCCGGAGTACAATCCTTTCGATATTGACGCAAATGGCATCGATACGAAAGCAAAAGACCGGGAAATGCAGAGAAACTTTGGCCTTGTTCGCTATATGCGTCATAACCATGCGCTGGAAGGCGCCCGTGGATGTATGAGAGAATGCTACATCCATCTGGAGAAAAAGGGCGTTCTGAGAAAGAAGTTCCATAATCCCTTCAGAACCAGCAAGCCGTGGGTCATTGACCGGAGCAAGCGCCCGGAAGAAGAGGATGTCGTTCCTGAAGAAATCGACACCACCTTGTTCTAAGTATGAAATATTCGATCGGATACCAGCTTCCCGATGATTTTGATTCGGTTGCAAAAATATGTCGGGATTATGATGAACATATATCCGGTGTTTATTTTTCCTGGGCCGATGAAAAAAGCGGCAGACTTCCTCTATGCGCCTCTCAAGGAGAGGCGCTGGAGCTGGTCCGAAAGACACAGCTTCGGGAACTCAGGGAAATCAAGGATATGGGTAAGCGTCTGACACTTCTGCTAAATGCAAATTGCTACGGGGAAGAAGCCGTATCCAATGCTTTCAGCGATCGGATGTTATCCGTTTGTGATCAACTGAAAGCGCAACTGGATATTGACAGTGTCACTACGACCTCGCCTTATTTGGCAGAAAAAATCAAACAACACTTCGGAGACAATATACGAATCATTACTTCGGTGAATATGCGGATCGGAACCATCAAAGCAATGGAGCAGTTGTCTTCCTGCTTTGATGGTTTTTATATGGCGAAGGAATGCAATCGTGATCTGCAGAAAATAGATGCTTTGCACCGGTGGTGTGAAGCCAATGGAAAAAAGCTTGCGATGCTTGCCAATAGTGGCTGTATGCCCTATTGTGGCTTTCAGACGTTTCACGATAACTTGGTGGCACATCAAAGCTTCGATGCTGTGGAGCAAAGCGATTGGGCGGGTCTGCCGTCTCCCTGTCATCGATATCTGCGTTCCATGGATTCTGCGGATGGTTTGGCCTATTTCCTGCAAGGTACATGGGTAAGACCGGAAGATGCCGCTTTGTATGCGCCTTATTTTGATGAAATGAAGATCGCTACAAGAATGCATTCGCGCATGCGGATGATCGTCAGTGCCTATGCCCGGGGAAGATTCGTGGGAAATCTGCTGGATTTGACAGAACCTTCTTTTTCCCGCGATTTTAGAGGATATGTTTTGGATGGGACCAAACTTCCGGTGGACTTTATTGACCATGTAACACAGTGTAACAAGGAGTGCCATAATTGTGGATACTGTAAAACAATTGCAAAACAAATCAGCGTTGGCATGTCCATTTAACGATGCCCTGTTTGAAAACCCGGGAAAGGACTATCGCGGAGTTCCTTTCTGGGCTTGGAATTGCAAGTTGAGACCGGAAGTATTACTGGAGCAGATTGATGCATTCCGTGAGATGGGATTCGGCGGCTTTGATATTCATTCCAGAAAGGGACTGGATGTAGCGTATCTTGGCCCAGAATTTATGGAATGCGTGAAAATTTGCGTGGAAAAAGCAAAAGAAACGGACATGAGTGTATGGCTGTATGACGAAGATCGGTGGCCCTCCGGCTGTGCGGGTGGAATTGTGACCGCGGACCGCAGATACAGGCAGAAAAATCTTCGGTTTACACAGTCCCGACTGAGCGCAGTATCCAAAGAAGAAGGCATCCGGGAAGGCCAAAGATATTGTTTAGGCTCATTCGACCTGAAGCTGGATGGAAACGGTTACATGGTCGACTATGTCTATTACTGCAATGATTGCGGATCGTGGAAGGTCTATGTAGAAACAGCGGAAGATAGTCCCAGATATAACGGCGCGGCGAATCTGGACGTTATGAGCAAGATGGCCGTGGACGCATTCATTCAAAGTACCTATCAGCGCTATTTGGAGCAGATTGGTGATGACTTTGGCCAGCGTGTGAAAGCCATTTTTACTGACGAACCACAAGTGATCAGAAAGCAGCCCCTGCCGTTTGCTTCTCCATGCGGTGGAGAGACGGGCTGCGCAGTCTTCCCTTGGACGACGGACTTTGATGAGACCTATACCGCCGCTTATGGGGAAAGCATCCTTCCGAAGCTGGCTGAACTGGTTTGGGATCTGAGTGATGGCAGGATCTCGGAAACCAGATACCGCTATCATAATCATGTGGCAGACCGTTTCGGAGAGGCATATACCGACAATATCGGTGATTGGTGCCGCAAAAACGGAATCGCATTTACCGGCCATCTGCTGCAGGAAGAGACGTTAAATTCGCAAACGATGGTAACCGGTGATGTGATGCGTGCATATCCGGCGTTTGATATTCCGGGGATTGATGTCTTGCTGGGAGGATATGAGTATACGACTGCAAAGCAGGTTCAGTCGGTTGTTCATCAGCTGGGAAAGCGGGATATGTGTTCCGAGTTGTACGGTGTAACAAATTGGGATACGGATTTCAGAGATTACCTGGAGCAGGGCAACTGGCAGGCCTGCCTTGGCGTTACAGTAAGAGTTCCGCACCTGGCCTGGGTTTCTATGAAGGGTGAGGGAAAACGGGATTATCCCGCCTGCATTGGCATGCAGGCTCCGTGGTATAAAGAGTTCCGGATGATCGAAGACCATTTTGCAAGAATTCATACGGTGACAAGAAACGGAAAACCAATTGTCCGCGTAGGTGTCATTCACCCCATTGAGAGCTATTGGCTGTATTATGGCCCCAACGACACCAGCGCTGCCTACCGAAAAGGTCTGGAAGAGGAATTCCAAAGTGTGTGCCGTTGGCTTCTGTTTGGATTGACAGACTTCGATTTTATCAACGAAGCATTGCTGCCCAGGTATTTCCATGAATCAGACACCGGCTTTTGTGTGGGCGAAATGTGCTACGATGTGATCATCGTTCCCGGCTGTCGGACTCTTCGCTCTACGACATGCGAGCTGTTGGATCGCTTTGCGAAACAAGGCGGAAATGTGATTTTCCTGGGCGACAGACCGAATCTGGTGGATGCCAAGCCGGACTCCAGAGCAAAAAACATATCCGGACAACAGGTAGCATTCTCCAAGGCTGCAGTATTGGAAGCACTGAAGCCCTACCGTCAGATAGAGCTGTACAAGCAAAACGGTGAGGCTGCAGATGAATACATCTGCCAGGAAAGACAGATCGGTAAGAGTCGATGGCTGCTGATTGTGAAAGCAGTCCACACCGCCGACAAACAGAATGCAAAAAAGAATTCGCTGATACTGAAAGTTTGCGGAAAGTATAAGCCAACGATTTACGATACGAATCATGGGACCAGTGTTGGCATGAAGTACGAACCGGATGGTAATAAAACGGTAGTGCCGTTGGAATTGTATTCCTATGACAGCGTTTTGATCCGTTTGGATGAATATGAGATGGGCACTGGGAATTGTGAAGAATGGAATAGCTTGTGCGGCCGGAACCATAGCACCCGCAGCCCCAGCTTGATCACAAAAAAACCGTTGGCAATGAATGATTTGACGGTGCGCAGAGAAGAGCCAAATGTTGTTCTGTTAGACCGGGCAGAGTATTGTGTAGACGGTAACGTCTTTGCAGAAGAAGCGGAGATTCTGAAGATCGACACTTGGTGCAGAAAACGGTTTGCCATGCCACCGATAACAGGCAAAATTGCCAAGCAGCCCTGGTGCATACAAGAGGAGCATCCCAAGACGGTCATATTGCGTTACCGAATCTACAGCGAAGGAGAGACCGCTTGCTGCATTGCCTTTGAAGAATGTAACAGACTGTGCCTGAATGGAGAATCCATCGACCTGGCTGCAAAAGGATACTATGTGGATAGAGATATTCACACCAGCGGGGAAATTTATCTGCAACCGGGTGAAAACATCCTGGAAGCAGAGATGACAATCAGCGAGAAAGTGGGCCTGGAACCTATGTACCTGCTGGGCGATTTTGATGTTTCGCTGTATGGCACACGGAAGATGATTACTTCCGGGAAACAGAAGCCTGGCTTTGGCTCAGTAACTGCCCAAGGCATGCCCTTTTACGGCGGTAATCTGATATACTCCATGGATGTGCAGACACCGGCTGGAGCGTGGGAGATCGAAGTATCACACTACTGCGGAGCAATGCTCAAGGTGTATCTGGATGGACAAGAAAAGGGAAATATTGTCTGCCCGCCCTATAAACTTACCATTGCGGATGTGGCAGAAGGCGCGCATCAGCTATCGGTTCGGCTGTATGGAAACCGGCATAATACATTCGGTTCGCTTCACAGCAGCGTTCAGGACCTATATTGCGGTCCGCAGCATTGGTACAAAGAAGGCAGTGACCGGAGCGAAGAATACTGCCTGAAAGATTTTGGCATCATGAAGGAAATTAAGGTAACTGTATTGTGATTGGTGCGCCGCTAAGAAAGGAAGCTATATGGAAGTTGTTGTAGAAACATTACATACGCCGGTTACGCAGGAATGCGACGTTCTGGTGTCTGGCGGCGGTGTGGCGGGAATCGCTGCCGCACTGGCCGCTGCCAGGCAGGGAGCCAAGGTCTTGCTGGTGGAGAAGCAATTCATGTTGGGCGGTCTTGCAACAGCAGGACTGGTTACGATCTATCTTCCTCTATGTGATGGACTGGGACATCAGATCAGCTATGGCATCGCGGAAGAATTGCTCCGCTTATCGATCCAATATGGATATGAGGCGAACTATCCCCGTGCATGGCTTGAGAATGGCACGGATGAAGAAAAAGCAAAGACCAAATATAAAGTGCGGTATAATGCACAGCTATTTGCCATTTCAGCAGAACAATTGTTGCGTCAGGAGGGCGTTAAGATCCTGTATGGAACCACCGTATGCGCTGTTGCGATGGAGAAGCAAAAAATCACAGCTGTGATCGTGGAAAACAAGTCCGGAAGAAGTGCGATCAGAGTGTCGTCGGTGGTGGATGCTACAGGTGATGCGGATCTTTGCGCAATGGCTGGAGAAGAGACCGCGCTATTCACGCCGGAAAATATATTGGCTGCTTGGTATTATTATTCAACTGAAAAAGGCTATGCGCTCAAGCCCTTGGGTGCAGCGGAGATCCCGGAAGAAGAACGCAGGGAAGAGACCAAGCCTTTGATCCACCGGAGGTTTCGTGGCGTGGACGGAGAAGAGCTGAGCGAGATGGTTCAGCTTGCCCACGACCATGTTTTACTGGATCTGCTGGAAAATCGGAAGGAACAACCTGACTGTATGCCTGTTACAATCGCATCCATACCGCAGATTCGAATGACAAGGAGAATCAAAGGAATCTATACCATGAATACCGCTGATGACCATAAGGACTTTTCGGATAGTGTTGGTTTGATCAGCAACTGGAAAAAAAGAGGGCCTGCTTACGCCATTCCTTTCCGGGCACTGCATGGTCCGTTCGTAAAGAACCTGATAACGGCAGGAAGATGTATATCAGCAACAGATTCTATGTGGGATGTTACACGGGTAATTCCTGCATGCGCAGTGACAGGACAGGCTGCCGGCACAGCTGCAGCCATGACGGATGACTTTACAACGATAGACATGGAAGCCTTACAGAAACATTTGGCGAACAGTGGTGTAAAGCTTCATTTTCATGAGCTGTAATTCTGACCGCATGGACATGTCGGTCATATTTCAAAATATAGCAGTATACCAACGAAAGGAAAAAAGGGTGGGGAAGTATGTGTTTAAAATCGATTACATTCAGTTTCGATGATGGCGTCAATCAAGATGGCAGAGTGATAGATATTTTAAACCGCTATAACCTGAAGGCGACCTTCAACTTAAACTCCGCTCGCTTTGGAGAACAAAGGACGCTGACTGTTCGCGGAAAGACAGTGGATTACAGACGCTATGAAGCAAATGAGATTCCTGCGGTCTATCGTGGCCATGAGATAGCTGCCCATACGCTGACCCACAGGAATCTGACGACTTTGACCGATGATGAGGTGATCCGGGAAGTCGAGGAAGATCGACAGGCGCTTTGCGAGATCAGTGGCTATCAGGTGGTCGGCTTGGCGTATCCTTGCGGTGGTGAAAATAATAATGAGCATGTTGCTTCGCTGATTAAAAATCACACTGGCATTCGTTATGCACGCACGATTTCTACCACAGCTTCGTACGCAATACCAAATGATTTGTTCCGGATCAAGCCGTCGGCAAAACAGGCGGATTATTCCAATGTTATGGATCTTGCGGAAAAGTTTATTGCGCTGACACCGGATTCTCCGCAGCTATTGTATATTTGGGGCCACAGCTATGATTTTGATGCCGACCAATCATGGGATATATTTGAAGATTTTTGCAGGATCATTTCCAACAGAAAAGATATTTTTTATGGAACGAACAGAGAAGTGCTGCTGAGGTGATACGCGATGGCGCTTGCCGACGAAATCAGAAAAGAGAAAGAGAAGCTGAAAGGTGCTTCCTTTCGGGCAAAAACCCGCTATTTTTTAGATTATTATTTGGAGAGAACACTCATTGCTGTGGCAATCATGGCAGTGATTGCATTATCTCTTTACTTTCAGATGACGGCTCCGGAAACAATTTGCACCGGTGTATTCCTGAATTGCCCCTTGGCAAATACGCAGAAAGCTGACGCCCTGGCAGAAAAGTATGTTACGCTGCGGTATCCGGATTCATCAGGTGCCGTGGTTGCTATCAATACTTCACTTGTGTATCAATTGGAAGATGAACAATATATCAGCGAAAGCTATAACACCGGGCAGACGCTCAGCGCGCAAATCGAGGCTGGAGCCCTTGATTTTATCGTGGGAGATTGGAAGCCTATGCAGGTGCTTGCTTATGCCGGTTTATTTACGGACTTGTCTACGGTTCTAAGCGAAGAACAGATGGAGCGGTATGAACCGTTTTTTTTTGTATATTGATCGCGCGCGGCAGGATGCCTATCAAAATATGGAGTGGGACCAAACAGGAGAGTATGGAGATTTGTTCGATGATCCGGCTAAAATGAAGGAACCGATCCCCGTATTTATAGATATCAGCCATTTTGGTTCTATTCAGGACATTTATTCAGAAGAAACATTGGTGTTTGCGATTGCCGCGAACACATCGAATTCGGAGCAAGCGCTGGACTTTTTGAGCTTTCTCAATGAAGTCGAAAAGCAATAATTGTATCAAGATTGGTTAGTCAGTAATCCAACGCTGAAATCCTTTGGTGAAGGAGGAAAAATGAGCCAGCTTATTCACAGTATAACCGACAGAGTGGAAGAATTCCGCATTGACTAGTCATCCGGAAAAATTGAGTCGATTTATGAATGTATTAAATTTTGAAATCGCGCGAAAGACCACATCTTTCATAATTTTTTAACAGAAAGGCGGATTATAAATATGAAACTGCTGATTGCTGATATGAAGTGCAGAAAGATTCAAAAAGCGGTGTTTTCCAAAATGGGAAAACGACCGGACCAAATCAACAGCTTTGCCGCAATGAAGACGGAGTACACCGTCTACCCCAATGGGATTACATGCATCAATGACCTGTGCTACGGTGAGAAGTATCCAAACAGCTTCCTCGATATCTGGAAAATGAAAGATGCAGACCGATCCTGTCCTACAGTGGTATATTTCCACGGTGGCGGAATGCTATTTGGTGATAAGGCGTTGGGAGATCCCTTGGCGGCTGAAGGGATGATGGGGTTGATTCAGGAAATCGTGAAGCGCGGCTTTAATTTGGTGAGTGTCAATTATGCGCTGGCGCCAGATTATCGTTTCCCCTCTCAGCCGCGGCAGAGTATGCAGGCCCTTGTGTGGCTGTGCAGAAAGACGGAGGCACTGCAGTTGAATATGGATCGGGTGGTTATCATGGGTTCTAGCGCCGGCGCCAATATTACCCTGCTGTTGGGTCAGGCACTTGCGAATCCAGACTATGCGGCCCAACTGGAGATCCATGAGGTTATAGAATCCTCCCGAATAAAGGCTCTGATTGCGGACGAATCTGTGCTTTCTACTGGCAGTTTCGACCGAAGACTCAGATTAATGAGTGAAAGCTGGCTTGGAGAGACGGATTTTGTTTCCGGAAAGAATGCTAACCTCGTAGTGGCTCAGAAATACATGACCACGTCTTTCTTCCCAACCTTCGTCAATTCTAGCAATACACAGGCTCTCTTCCACACAGAAGCGCTATATACGGTAGCCGCCTTGGAAAAGACCAATGCGCCCCATGAACTCTTCTATCGCACGCAGGAGGAAGCCGGTGAGTTGCCACACGGTTTTGTGAAGCGTTTCGCTACCAACCCTGCATCGAAGGAATGCTTTGACAGAATGATTGAATTTATGCGGAAATACACTCAGTAGTTTTCCGCTTTTTGCAACAAGAATCATCCCAGTACTTAATATACAGCCAATCAGCCTAAATAATTACACTTTAGGACAGTATCGTCTATGGCTTAGATACCTGCTAGTAAGAAACCCTTCGAGGGCTTAATCAAGTATCCAGCCTAGCTAGAGGTTTTGACTTAACAAGCTATTCATCCAACTTATACAATTCTTTGGTGAAGAAAGAAACGCGAGCTTGCATATATGCGGTGTTACCGATACACGGCCCTACCGCTCATCACCACGAGCTCTGTAGCATACCGAATGCTCCGAGGAAGGTAATAATTTTGAAAACGCACGAAAGACCACGGGTTTCACAACCTCGTTGGTGCCTTTCGCAGAAAGGCGGATTATAAATATGAAAATTTTTGATTACGATGGTGTTTTGATGCAAGTGTCGCTCAAAATCGTGGGTTTTTTAGAGCTTAGCTTGTTGTGGCTTGTTTCCTCTATTCCAATCGTGACAATAGGTGCATCTTCTACGGCACTATACTTCACGATCACGAAAGTTTTGCGGGGAGGGGAAGGCTATATTTGGGAAGAATATTGGGGCGCATTTCGTTCCAATTTCAAACAAGCAACCGTTATTTGGCTGCTCCAGGCTGTTTCCGGGTGCTTGATCGCCCTAAGCTGTTACTATACATACCACCTGTATCAGGCTGAGATCATTTCGAAAACCAATGTGATCATTATTTTTGTGTTCGTTCTGGTTTTGATCATGTGGGCACTGTATTTTTTGCCGTATATTGCCCGCTTTTCCGACTCTATGAAAGTCGTTTTCCGTAATTGCACGCTGATGTTTTTAGGCAATATCGGCCCTTCGGTTATCAATCTGCTTTGCTTTTCTGTAGCGCTTGCTGCCATTGTGGTTTTTCCGGCGGGCATTTTGCTGGCCCCAACCGGATATGCATTGCTTAGCAGCTTTTCGCTTGAGAAAATATTCAGAAAGTATATTCCCAATGAAGAAATACCTTGTCATGCTGCTGAGGGAAAACCCATGGAGCGCATAGCGATTGATGAAGATTCCACATGACACTGCTTTGAAGCGAATATGGCGTCTATATGGAGGAACTGTAAAGGATGCACTTGCAAATAAAGCAGTAGATTGATTGCGGTTTTGAAATATGGATGAAATGGTCCAATACAAAGAATATAGGAGTAATGAAATGATTAACTATGCACACCGCGGTGCCAGTGAGTACGCACCGGAAAATACAATGTCTTCGTTTTACCTTGGCTTGCTTCAGGGAGCAAACGGTATCGAAACGGATGTACAAATCACAAAGGACAATGTTTTGGTTCTGTTTCACGATCATACGTTAAGCAGAGTAACGGATTTTACCGGGTCTATTGGTGATTACAGCTATGCGCAATTGCAGCAAGCAAAAGTGTATGGAAACAGTGTGACCAACTTTTATGACAGGATTCCCACGTTAGAAGCGTTTCTGGAACGTTTTTCACAATACGATATTCATTTTGCCATTGAACTTAAATCGGCTGGCGTAGAGGAGAAGGTCGTTGAACTGATCAAACGATACGATATTGTTGATCGAACCACGATTACAAGTTTTCAATTTGATTACATCAAAAAAGTTAAAGAGATCAATCACAATATGCGAATCGGTTGGCTTGTTGCCGGTGATGGATGTGACCGTATGGAACAGCTTCTGGAAATTGGCGGCGAAGAAATGGCACCTCAGGCAAGCTGTATGACCGAAGAAAGTGTTCAACATCTCAGAGCTGCGGGATTTGGCGTTCGCGCATGGGGCGTTGCCACCGCTGACTTGATGAAGAAAATGTGCAGATTAAAAGTGGACGGAATGACCGTGAATTTTCCGGACAGGTTATCTGTGTATTTAGATAAGCAGCATTGATAGAATTTGTATATCCGGCCCGGTGTGCCACAAGTATGGATTTGCCTTATAAATCAAACAAACAGTATTCATCTTATGAAATCCGGCATTGCGAATGGTAGCTATCGCCGGGGCACGTATAAAACGGACACAATCTATACCTTTTAGCAGTACAAAGAGGTATTGGCAGAATTTAACATAGGCGAGGGAACCGTCCATTGCACCGACACGCTGAGTGAACAGACTTACGAGGGATTGTTCAGCCTGGAGATCTATAACACCGGTGCGACAATGGAAAACGGATTTGAGAGCAATATGGCACTGTTTGATAAGCTGAACCGTAAAGGTAAGTTTATTTATTGTCATGGCGCAGATGATAATCATAACAAGCATCCGTTTGATGATATTATGAATGACTCCTTTGGTGCGTGGACGATGATCCTTGCCAAGGATCTGACCTATGGGTCGGTAATTGATGCATTGGAAAAAGGTAATTTCTATGCAAGCACGGGTCCGACCATTCATAGGATTACTATGGAAAACAGATTCGTCGAAGTGAAGTGCTCGCCTGCCAGACGGATTATGTGCCATCTCAGTCCGAAACGATCCTATTCTGTGTACAATTCTGATGGGAGCCCGATTACACAGGCCAACTTTGTTATACCGGAGGATGTTCCGTTCATTTACATTTCTGTTCTTGCAGAGGACGGTACGGCTGCCAGAACGAGAGTATTCAGACCGGATGAATTTGAAAAGTAAGCCCACTCCTATGTGTTGGAACGCGGGATCTGTTGGTTCCATATTGGAAACTCTGTACGAAATACAAAGCTGTTGGAAGAAACGGCAGACAAACAAAAAGCAGTCCGGAAAGAGGCAGGGGTTGCCCTCTCCGGACTGCTTTTTATTTATCTTTTATCATATCGGAACTCAAAAAACTAGTAAATTGGTAGTAATTTCAGTATAAATCCTGATTTATCGTGGTTTCCCTAGGCAAACCTCAGCTGATTAAGGTAGTGCCATGGCAGACGAACAGGATTTTGTGCATACACACGCCTCGCTTTCGATGAGGTTATTGTAGCACAGATTGCGGCGGTTTTCAACATTGGGGCTCCATTACAAAGCAAGACAGGGAACCGGTCCCTGTCTCTCCCTGTCTTTCCTCCGCTGCCCGGTAACCCTTCTCTGTTTCCAAACGAATCGTCAAATTATTCATGAATCTTTCCTCCAATCAGGGAATCGTAAATCATTACAAGGCCTGCGCTGAGCAAAATGCCGCCGATAATATCCGTCAGCCAATGTACTCCGGAAACAAGCCTTCCTGCAACCATAAACACAATGAAAGAGGTGATTGCAACGGTAACCGCTTTGCGAAGTGCGTGGTTTTTGATTCGGCCCTGAAGCTGCATCATAGCAGTTGGCATCACACACAGCACAAGCAACGTTGTGGAAGAAGGATACGAAGCTTCCAGGTATCCTGCAATCAACACCGGTCTGTAATTGATCACATAACTTTCAAAAAACAAGTATGCCGCCAAGGTAACAATATAGAATGCACCCAGGATCAGAATGCTGCGATCGACTTTCAGAACACTTTTTCTTTTGATCCTTCGCTATGGTCAGCACCTCTTCGCCGGACAACAATTCATCGATGGTCACGGAAAAGAATTTTGCAATTGCTTTCAGAGAGTCGATATTGGGATAGCCTCTGCCCGACTCCCACTTGGAAATGGCAGTTCGGGATACATAAAGGGCTTCTGCCAGTTCTTCTTGGGTAAGCCCTTTCTGCTTTCTTAGTTCCTGTAACTTTTCATGAAACTCCATAAACATCGCTCTTTCATAAATGGTCTATAAGTGCCGTGGTATTCCAATGTTAGCAACCTAATTATATCATATTGACACTAAAAAAGCGACACGCTCACGGGAGGTATATGAAGAACTGACAGGGCATCAAGGTCAAGCGCATCAATATCCGCGCTGACCACATCCTGGGTGTTCCCCAAATGCAGACATACGCCTGGGGGAACTTCCCCAGCATGGAAGTGACGATTAATCTGCTGGATTTTAAGTAAACAGTACCCCCGGGTTGCGAGGTTTTTCCTCATAACCCGGGGGTTTATGTATGTGTTCCTTCTTAAAATCCTTTTTTCAATAGGTTTTTCAGCCGGATCGTTCCCCAAAACGAGATTCTTGCCAAGGAAAACCACAGCTTGTTGCTGCCACCAACGTGAATACAGTCTTTGAAAGAGATGCCATATTGACGAACGATTGTGTTGATTTTTGCTTCTGCAGCAGATTTTTGTTCCCCGGAAAGGTGAATCAAAGACATTTGACCGGCATAGATGCAGCTTCCGAATAGATTTCGTTTTGCCTGCAAGCTCAATTGGGGGAACTTGGCATCTATGTAATCCTGCCGCTGCAGCTTGGCTTCCAGGGCATCCAGTCGTTTCAGCGAGTAGGTTTCGCCCATGATGCTGCCGGGGCGCTGGAAGTAAAAATACAATACATCCTGGATCTTCACAACCTTTTTCGCGTTTCCAAACACCTGATAGGTCCAGAACTCGTCCTCATTGGTTTTCCCTTTGGGGAACAGAATGTCAGCAATCACATCCCGGCGGTACAGCTTGTTCCACACATGCTGATGGAACGCACCGTCGTGGATCAGCTGCTCCATGGCATCGGCAGTACGAAATACGGCCGGTTTTCTTTGCTCAGTGGGGGGAATTTCCTCTTCGCCGCTTGTTCTGAGAACATCACACTCGCAGATATCTGCACCGGTTTCGACCAATGCGCAAAGCAGGCGCTCAAGATAGTTAGGCGCAACCCAGTCATCACTGTCAACAAAGGCGATATACTCGCCCCGTGCAATCTCCAACCCGGCATTTCTGGCATCGGAAAGGCCGCCATTGGGCTTGTGAATGACCCGCACCCGGCTGTCCTGGGCTGCGTACAAATCGCAAATGGCGCCGCAATTATCCGGGGAGCCGTCGTCCACAAGAATTAGTTCAAAATCCTCGCAGGTCTGCTGCAGCAGAGAATCCACGCACCGGCGCAGATAGGGTTCTACATTGTAGATGGGAATTATGATACTTATCATGTTCAATTCCTTGTCTATTTATTGATTCAACCATTTCACAAAATCAAACTGCCTCTCGAAGGAACGAATCCCAAGCCAGTTTTTATCCATGCACTGCGCACCCATAGGACGGGCCGTAGGTTTCATTGTGACCACATAATCCAATTCCGGTCTTTCCTTATCCGAAAAGACCACTTTACCGCGGAATGGAATCTTTTCAATTTCCCGCAATTCCTCTAATGTAAGATCTTCTCTGTCATACATTAGGAGATACAGGTTTTCATAATTGATCCGGGTCTTTCGGCGGTTCCAGCCTGCGGCAGCATCGGCAGCGGATTTGGAATGGTTAAAGTAAATATACACATCATTAAGCCTTGCCACGGGGTAATCATACTCCGAATCAATAAATTCCAGTTCATATGACATGTACGTTTTTAAATCCGCTGCAAGCTTCAAAAAATCCCGCTGCCGCATCCATAAATTAACTGTGGGAGAACGAAACTCCTTGCCCAGCCGATGGGAAATTACACCGCCGGCGCAGTTTGAACAGAGAATCGAGAAATCGTGATTGCGAAGCCTGTGACGCAATATATACTCATACAGAGAATTAACCGCTGCAGATATCATATTCTTCAGCTTATTCATTACCTTTTTCACTCAGGACTCCTCCAGAACACCGCGTAAATAATTTCTGGCATCGGCTTGAAATCGATTCAGCAGCGCTTTTACAGAATCACGATCTATTGGTGCGCACAAGATATTTTCCAGCTCCGAAAGTTGCAGCAGTCTCCGGTCATCTAACTGGAATTTGTGCAGCAGGTCGCTCAACTTCTGCTGATTGCTTTCCCGAATGATTGTCGCAAAGGGAATCTGATACTTGATGGAAAACACGGAGCCATGGAATGTATCCGTCACAACATAGTCCGCATGCTTCACATACGCCAGCACCTCCAGGGGGGAGGCCAGAATGTATTCATCACAGAAGGGCTGATAGAATCCCAGACACAGGATTTTCTTCTGATGTTTCCTTGCAAACCGGTGAATCTCCTCTGCTTCCGCATCCTGGATTCTGCCTGCATAGGCATAAACAACAATATAGTCCCGCAGAGGAATCGTGATTTCTTCCACTTCCGGGAAATCATAGAGCAGCACAGGATCAATATGCTGCTCAGAAGATCGCCCGGTCAGCTTGCTTACAATTTCAGCAGAATTATTATCCCGTACCGAAAGGGCATCAAAGCGGTAAAGGTAAGCGCCAATTTCATCGGTAATATGATAACGGTCCAGTTTTCCAATTGTGGTTGAGCCAAACGATGCAGCATAGCTTGCCAATTTTTTTGCATGATTGTCTCTACCAAATAACTGTAAACTGTATCCTACTAACGATCCTGGCTGCGTACAATTAAACACTTCATCGCTGCCAATAACCAATACGTCTAGCTTAGGACAGTAGTTCCTTTGCTCGCCTATTCCCAGTGTAGGTAAGAATTCCTTTTGAAATGCATCATAGAACGCAGAGAAACTTCGATTCATCCGAATTTGTTTTTTCCGATATTCACGGTATGAAGGAGATGCCAACCGCAAAACATTTTTCGCCCTGGCAACCAACCTGGAACCACGGAAAGTCTGCGGTTCCGGTATCAAAGAAGGTTCCGGCAGATAATCCACAAATTCCACCAAGTGTCCCAACTCTTCGATAACCGACCGCAATCCATATGCCTGCAAAAAGGAGCCGTAGTTAACGACCCGCTGCATCGACATAATTCCAACTTTCATAGCATTATCTCCTATATCGTTTCAAAAAGATTCCGGCACATTTTCGCAGGGCTTTTCTGCATGTGTTTCTGCGGTTATTCTTGCGTGCAGCCCTGATTTCGTCCTTTAAAAGTTCGGATACTGTGGTGCTAAACCCATGTGCAACACAGCCTTCAACGAACGCATCCCGAGCTGGATGCATCGGCGTGGGGGCATTCAATTGCGCGTTCCCTTTGATTGCTTCACTGACAGGTCTTTCTTCCACAAATAGTTTGGAGCAGCTTTTCCGGAAGAAATTCGCACCCTTATCCGTATTCACCAAAACCGCAGAGATGGAACCGGTGTACGGATGTTCAAAGGGAATCTCAGCGCCCAGTCCCCAAAAGTCGCAGATCGTAATGTCCGAGATTCGTTCCGGTTTGGCATATTTGCACTGGTAGCAAGAATCCCGGTAGTTTAGACCATTTAGGAACGCGGCAAGATATTCATCTTCCCTGCCTATTTTTTGATACAGCTTCTTGCCTTGTAATTCAACAGACATCAAAAACAGATTATCTTCCCGGAACTTGATTGCAAAATTGTCTTTTACCCCCGCAACCTCCAAAACATGATCCTGGAGCATTTTGGCAGGAGGTGTCCCATGACATACGATATCCACGGTCAGCAAATTATCATAGGGTTTCCCTAAAAAAGCAAGCAATCCGGCAATTTTGCACGGCAGGGAGATCATGATCACCTTACTATCCTGATCCAGCAAGTCTTTGATTCTGGTATAGGCATCCGCTGTATCAGAAAATACATATTTTGACTGCTTATACCGCCGGATGCTCTCGGAATCACGACTCAGGGTGTGAATCACACTTCCATTACTGGTATACTCAGCGCCGCAGATCCAATAACCAGCCTCCAACGCAGCAGCGTAGAACTCGGCAGCCGCGCCACCGGATGCACTGGTTTTTCTGCTGTCGGCATCGAGGCTCCAGCACGCATAGGCTTTCCGGGGCATAGTATCCGCCATAGCAAGCTGCTCCGGGCAATGTCTGCGACAACTGCCGCAATGAATACACTTATCCTCGGAAATTCTGGGGTAAGCATTTCCGAGTTCATCGTAGTAGATATCGATAGCATGACTCGGGCATACCTGAACACACGCCATACATCCTGTACATGACTTTTTATTGGCTAAGTAGTTCACGAGCGTCCTCCTGCATGGTTGACTTTGTTTACCAATATACCGTCCTTGTAAAACTTGCGGCAGGGGATCAGATCCAGAACAAAGCCATTATCTTCATATTCAGAATAAAAAACGCATTCCGCTTCGGATGCATACTTTCTTTGCGCAGTAAACAAGACTTTGGGATACGCAATTTTCTTCCAATCTTCAAAAACAGCGTCATCAAAGCCATTACGATCTGTTGCGATGACAAAGATCTTGTCCCAGTTAATTCTTTCCTTTCGCCTATCCCAGGCGGATTTTGCTTCTTTGCAGGTTTCGTAGTGCATGAAGTGAATTTCCACATCATCCAGCATGCCGATGGGGTATTCCTCGCCCCAGCGGATCACCAGCTCCTGCTCCATGTAATGGCGCAGATTCAAAACCATTTTCACAAACCCCGGTTCGGGGATAAAGGTGTTGATCGTGGGAGAAAGGAACTGCAATCCCAGATCGTGGTACAAAACTCCGCCAATGCAGTTCTGAGAAAGGATGGTAATGCCCTCTGCGTTGACGCCTTTGACGGCTTCGGCAATCCTATTTTGAACTTTGGAGCGCTGCAGCCGGCCTTTCAATCGGGGAGCAAGCTGTTTAGCGGAACGAAGATATGCAGCAAGCTGCTCCTTGGCAAACAGCAGCCGTTGTTTCTGATAATAAGAAATGGCGTTCCCGTCACCCATGATCCGCTCGATGGCATCCAGCTTTTCCTGCCTGGAATGGGTGCGATTTCTTGCGATATGGTAGATATAGTTTCGTTTGCTTTGCTCAATCATTGCATTTTTGCGAGCTTCAGCCTCAGGGCCGACAATTCTTGCCAGCTGCTCCATCCGGCGGAATTCGGGCTGATTATCGATGAAGCCAAATTTGCTCATTAAAGAAGCGTTGTTCCACCGGATATAGTAGTAGAGGGGCTCATTCAGAACAACACACTTTTTGATCTGTGCGGCTTCCAGATAATCCAGGACGAACTGAAAATCCTCGCCCATGCTTTGGGATTCATCAAATCGGATGTGATGCTGTTCAATCAAATCACGGCGGAAGATTTTGTTCCATAGTTGCTGGATAAGTACATGATCGAAAAGAGAAAAAGCATCCGCTATGACGACAACCTCAATGTCTTCTGTCCCATAAACGGAAATACTTCGGGATCCTGCAATATGATTGATATGTGTATATCCGCAAATAGGCAGTGAATCTGTGTGTTCTTTTGCGATGCTTAATAAACTCGAAGCATAGCGGCAGGATGTCCAGTCATCGCTATCAACGAACAGAACAAAAGGAGCCGTTGCCATTTCCAATCCATGGTTTCGGGTGAAAGATACTCCGCTATTTTTCTCATTCTGATAGCACCGAACATTCGGATATTCATCGGCCAGCGCTCTGCAAAGGTTCCAACTGTTATCCTTGGAGCAATCATCAATCAATATTAATTCAAGGTTTCGCTCTTCTCCATAACACAATGCCTCCACACACTTGCGAAGCGTTTTTTCAGCATTATATACGGGGACAATCACACTTGCAGAATACATAATTCATTACACCTTTAATTCTCTTGCCGGAACACCGGTCAATGTGGTATTTCCGTTTGGAAAACTCTTTACCACAACCGCATTCGCTCCGACCGTAAGGTTATCTCCCAAGGTCACACCGCCGATCACACAAGCACCAAAACCCAAATCCAGATTATCACCAATGACAGGAGCCAGGTCGATATTTCCTTTATTTCCGATGCAGTTATTGCCGTGCATTTGACAATTGGCACCGATACGAGCAGCCTCATTAATTATGATGTTTCCGTGATGGTAAATGGTCAGCCCCGGACCAAAGCAATTCTTAGGAATTTTGAAACCGAGCTTGTTACCCAGAATGTTCTTTTTACGAAAGTAGTAGAAGTACATCAATCTTCCGATAATATCGGTACGGACATTAAAATAATACTCTTCTTTTCTCAGAAAACGAAGATATCTCACGATTTGATAGGCAGGATCTTGAATCACACGCAAAATCAACCGGTCTTGTTTCGCATATCGATGAAAGAAATACATATCTTCCGCTATGTATTTTCTCAAATCAGCTTTGCTTTCTATCATGATAGACTCCTCTATTTCAATCTGACAGCCGGCACGCCGCCCATGATGGCACCGGGCTCCACATCTTTTACGACAACCGCATTGGCTCCGATAATTGCACCGTCACCAACGGAAATATCTCCCAACACCTTTGCGCCGCAGGTAATCATTACGTTGTTTCCGATTACAGGACAACCCTTCCCTGTGTATCCAATGGTGACCTGCTGGTTGATCCAGCAGTTCTCGCCAATGGACTTCGCGGCAATCATGGTGGCAAAGCCATGCTGAATATATAGGCCACCGCCAATTTCCGGCGTTTCGATAAACAGCGTGTCCATGGGGCGATACCAAAGGGCGATCCAGTAACGGAATACCCGCCTATGGCTGTTGCGATAAATAAACAGATTTCGGAATTCTTTCCAAGACCACAAAAGCTGCGCCAAAATCGCTGTTTGAGAACCTTCAAGACGGCAGATATCCTGCCACCGTTTCAAATCTTTTTTAAACTTGTTATCCTTCCAGTCGACCCACGGGAGGACCATGAGCAGGCGGATGATTTGCAAAATGGATCTAATTCTTCTCATAAGTATCCTCAATCAAAATACTGTACACCGGGCGTGCTTTCTTCATTGGGTGCAGTGGTTTTTCCCGGACCGCACCAGAGTTGCATCAGCGCAGGCCATAGGCGTATATCAATAGGTGTGTGAGTTTTTTCTTTGAAGTATGTACGCATTTGACGCTTGATTATAGTGTTGCTTTCTTTTGTTGCCAGGGGATCCCTTGACAGAATGACCATCATCTCTACAAAATGGCGGTCAAAGGTCTGTCGTAGTTCCGGGAATCGTGCAATTACATTTGTTCTACGTTTACTCAGATAGTCAATTCTGTCTTTGACGATCTGTTCTCCGGAGGAAGAAGATCGCATAATACTCGAACGGCGTTTGCGGTAATTGTAGACGATGGTATTGTCGCGGATTACCTTTTTCGCATTCATAATGCCGCGGTAGGTGAAATATTCGTCATCGATTTTGTGGCCTTCCTCGAAAAAGATGCCATCAAAAATGGAACGCACATAAAGCTTGTCCCAAAGCAGACCGCAGGTCCAGTCCTTCGTATACTGCTCCAGATACCGGATGCAGGTGAAGTCTGTTGATGTGTCCTGAGCAAGATGCGGGAGCGCTTTATCCGGGAATACGTCACGGAAGGCGCACTGAATCACATCTGCTTTGGAATCTTCCAGCCGGGAAACCATGTGTGCATAAGCATCCGGCTCCAGATAGTCATCGCTGTCTACAAAACTCAGGTACTTACCCGTGGCAACACGCAGCCCCGCATTTTTAGCCGCTGCAGCGCCGCCATTTTTCTGATGGATCACCACAACACGGGGATCCTTTGCGGCGTATTCATCACAAATTGCCCCTGAAGTATCTGTCGAACCGTCATCGATCACAATGACCTGTAAATCGGAGTAGCTTTGGGACAGTACACTGTCCAGGCATTGGGGCAAATAGGCTTCTACATTGTATACGGGGATTATGACAGAAATGGTACTATCCACAAAACTCCTCCTTTCATTTAAGGCTTTTGATTTTACGCAGAATATTTCGCAGGGAATATCTTTTCTCTGGGGTGCCGAATAGTAATTCCGAAACAAGTTTGTCAAAGTCAGCACTTCCCATTTTATCAAAAAACGCATCTCTTTTCGGGTGGGGAGCAGAACTATTGTAGGCACTGGGATTTTGGCGAAGCGCTGCTCGCGCATCCACAGCAATCACATCCATATTGCCCTTAATGTTTTTCCAACAGCTTGCGCCTTTCTCTGTGTTTACCATCACAAGGGATGTTCCCTTATTATCATCAAATTCAGGATGTTGCTCCCATACGCCCCAGAAATCGCCAAGCGTCAAATCGGAACAACGTTCTAAGCCTTTAAAACGGCATTGCGCGCAGGATGGTCTTAAATAGAGATTGTTTACAAAGCCTCTCATGTACGGGTCTTCGCTTTGGGGCGCGCAATATGTCTTCCCGTCTGAATAATCGATCCGCAAACTGTATCGATATTTGCTCCATCCGGATCCTTTATCTCTTTGGTTTATATAGACAATTCTGGCATTCTTCGAATCCGTTTTCTTGCGATATGATAAATATTTCTGCCAAACCAACGGAGAGGGAACACCATGGCAGATCATATCAACAAGAATCAGCTTATCATAGTCCTTGCCTAAATACGACATGAGTCCTGCCACTTGGCAGGGCGTTCCGACAAACAACATCCAGCGATTTGCTTCTAATATGCTTCGAATTTCCGGAAAAAGATGCTCCGCGCGGCTCTGCGCATACTTTGCGCCCTGCAGTTTGCAGATATCGGAAGCATCCTCGACAATTTTATGTTCCACCTCAAAATTGTCTGTATAGCCTGCACCGCAAACAGCGCCGCCGTTGGTCAGTACAAAAGATGCCAATGCAGGAAAAACTCCGCCAGAAGAGCTGCCTTTTCGAATATTTTCATCGATGTGTTTTACACCGTATGCCTGCGGTTCACCCTTCAAAATCTGCTTATTCAGCACGGGGCACACAGACTCACATTTGCGGCACGATACACAACAGGCGACATCGATTAGTGGGTAGCGAAACCCTTCCGGGTCTGTGCGCATCTCTATGCAGTTAAGAGGACAACTGGCAGCGCAAGCGCCGCATCCGGTGCAAATACTTTTCTCTGCCAGCATATCATCGCTCCTTACTTGATAATCATTCGTTTTATTTTCCCACATGCACGTCGAGCTAGATCAACGGCACAATGCAGTCTGTATTTTACAGGATGCCAAACCTGCAGGTATGACCGATACTCTTCGGGCTTAATCTCATTGCGCTGCCTCAATTTGTTGTAGCAATCTTTGGCCTGATCATATGCTGCAGCATCTAAATAAAGCTTGTAGAGAATATGCAAATACTTCAAATCAACGATTGTCTGATAATCGCGATCCTTTCGCCCGGATTTCTCTATTCCGATTAACAGAACTTTTTTGAGCTCCAATCGACGTGCAACTTCTTCTTCCAAGGTACGCACACTTCTGGAATGACTGTCTTGACGAAGGGCAATGTGGTACTGTTCTTCGTCGATATACCCACATTTCCCTCTGCCAGCTATCGGAATCAAAATCTGCCAATTCTGTCCAACATTCGTCTCATAAATCGTTAGATCAGGGTATATCTCACGCAGCATCGCGGTCTTAATCATATAGCAACCGCAGGCACAGTAGGTTTTTTCTTGAATCAAATCCAGGAAAATATCCTCCCCGGAAGCATCACCATAATAATTTATGGTACCCCGGCGCTTTCCGGAATAAAAATCAAATGTATCGCCACTAGACCGGACAAAGTCAAATTCCGGGTGAGACTCTAAAAACGCAACACGCTTTTCGATGCTATCCGGTTCCAGCCAGTCGTCCGAATCCGGCCAAACCAGATACTTGCCGGTCATTTCCTTAAAACCGGTGTTCATGGCTTTTGCCTGGCCCCCGTTGGGCTGGTACAGGTATTTGAATACGATGCCTCTGGCTTCCAATGCCAAACGATAGGATTGCGCAATTTCCTCTGTTCTGTCAGAAGAACCATCGTTGACAAAGATCAATTCTAAATTGCCGTAAGTCTGCGCCAAAATCGATTCAAAGTATTTATACAGGAATCCTTCACCATTATAGCAGGGGGTAATGATGCTTACTAATGGATTCATTATGGATTCCTCCTTCTAATAATTGCTTTCCCAAGATTCATGATATATCTAAATTCATCGGTTTTCCGGAACACGAGGCACACAATTATGTTTGGCACTAGCGCGCATACAATCATCTTTGCAAGAAATGCCAAGTACACGTTCTTAAAAGCAGTATCCACAAGCGTGGTACTTACAAACTTAACTAACAGCAGACTAATTATTACAACACTGAAGTACTTCAAGTATGCAATAAAATACTCCTTCGGAGAACGTTCAAAGGCATACTTGTAGACAATAACTGGCCGGTACCAACAGGGAATTGCCAGACCGCTCACGACGGTACCCAAGAAAACACCGGCCAAGCCCATATGGATTGCAGCAAAGATGGAAACTACCAAGTTTATTATTGCTTGGACAATAGGAACCCATTGATCTTGTGCATATAAACCCGCAGCCATTTTTACATTACCAATAGTAACACGCATTCCAACCAGGTAATAATTGAGCATAACAAGGCTTAATGTTAAATTATCAATTACGAAATTATCACCCAGCCAGAGCTGAACAAAAGGAGTTAACAGCTCATAAAGGCAGATTCCTGTCCATCCAAACACCCAAAATCCGAGGAAATTGTAGCGCTTGAATACTTCGTATCTCTTTTCTTTTGACTCTGTTGCGATTAGATTTCCCAGACTTGCCGTAGCTGCACCAAAGATTGACTGCGCAAATCTATTGATAATACCAATAATCATGTAGTAATTATTGTATACGCCAACAACCACGATACTAATAAAAGACGATATAATAATGTTATCTGTTTGGTTGATGCACAGCTCCCCAAGCTTATGGAAGACCATTGCCTTCACGTTGGTTGCGATCTGGTTTTTTTCGGTCTGCGCAAGTGGAGAAGTGTTCTTGTCCTTTAAAAAAGGGTAAACACTGAAAATCCGACGGTTTACCCAATACCATTGCGAAGTATTAATGACAGCGCCCAACAGAAGATAGACAAAGTAGTTTTTGAATAGAAGTAATGCTAATACCTGAATAGCTACAGAAACAATATTGATCACAGTAGTCATATTAGTGAGAATATAGCTACGTTGATCTGCTACAAGTAAGGTTGTCTTATATGTAAACAGGTATGACACAACTGTGTTGTAAAGGAAAATAAGGTAGATAAAAGGTATATTCTGAATATCTCCGGGATCTTTGATTAGATAATCAAGGAAAGGAATTAATGCTAAGCCAATGGATAGGATAACCAAGGCAATAATACGATATGCGTTTTTGTAAAAGCGCATTAGGGATTTGATTGTTTCAACATCCTTCTTTGCTAAAGGGGCATATAGGCTATATGCTATGGCTGAGCTTAGCCCTAATTCCGTGAGGGAAAGCATAGAAAGAATATTTGTAAACAGGCTGTTAGCCCCAAGATAGGCAACACCGATTGTTTTGATAAAAACTGTACGAGAAATAAAGCTCGTAACGGATGTTACAATCGTTGCAAGCAGCGAGAACGCAAAGTTTTTACTTGTATTTTCGATTCTCGACATCAACTCACACCTTCAATTTAGTTTATTAATGAATTCCTTTGTGGACCATGCTTTGTGGATACATTCCGGAATTACTTGCTGTAGCTGAGTACAAATATCCATCTCATGTTCAGCAAGCCAACAAAATGCATTTTTCAAATCCGTCTCTGTTTTAAGATTCTGCACCGGAAGCACATAATTCTCTTCCGTGCCAAACAGATCCCTGGCAATGCCCCGGGATTTAACAGAGTAGCCAACCACCAACGTAGGAACACCGGTGGAATAGGCCGCAATGGTTGCATGGGTTCGGGCACCCACGAAGAACCGGCAGCGGGCAATGTACCCCTTCAGTTCACAGCAGTTTCCGTCCTCGATCATGCACACACGGCCGCTGTCCTTGAATTTATCGAACAGATAACGCAGCGGAACACGGTCATCGTTGTATTCCCACACCACATGGGGAATCAGGCAGACATTCATGTCCGTCTCTGACAGGATATAGCGGATCATTTCCTCATAGTTTGCCAGGATGCTGTTTTCCTCCGTTCCGTACTTCATGATCAGAGGGCTGACGTTGATGCCCACGGTGTTATTCTCAATGAAGTTCTCCGGCAGGGGCAGTTCCGTCTTTTCCAGGAGAAATGCAGTATCGGCCACCAAAATTGTATTTGGATTGATGGGTTTGAGTAGTTCGTATGTGATAGACTCACGGGCAGTGATCAGATCAAAGCCGGCAAGATCCTCGGCCATTTCAGGCGTAATTGCCTCCGGGTCGATGGAGCAGCCCCACAGAACAGTAGCTTTTGCGTACTTGCGAATCTTTTTATCCAACTCGATGCCCTGCTTTGCAGACCAGGGATAGCAGTAGTTGTCGCCACCGATGGAAAAGGCGATATTATTCTTGAAAGTTTCCCTCAAAAATACGTCCATATTGGCTTCCGGATGACCAAGTAACTTGCGTCGGATCAACGCCTCAAAATAAGGCAGGCTAAATCGGCGCAACTGCTCGGACTCGACGATACATTCCACCGTTTCTGCAGAGCCATACTGTTCATCTTCTTTTTTAGCCAAGGACCAGAGAGTAACATTTTCCGGTCCCCCAAGAACCTGTGCAGTGGTGCGCACCAGTGCTTCGCAACCGTGGTTGGCACTGCCTCCGTGCATAAATAAGATGTTTTTCATAGCTGTTTCTCACTTGCGAATAGCATTTTTAGTGCGTAGCAAAAATGTATAAATACTATAATACAACTTTGGGCAATGAGTTCTCAAGAATCTCTCCGGTGCAGAAATTAGTGACTGGTCGAACAAAGCAGAAGGCTCGCATTCCATAGCATGCAGCTCCGAATAGGAAATGTTGCCAGCCACACACTCAGCGTGGATGTTGTTTTGGCAGTGTCTGTACATTCCTGCGACTTCTTTCCGTTGCTCCGCGGTCAAAGGCTTGTTGGCGAACCAATTTATAATTGACCGTCTTGCTGCGATCCAGGATACGATTTGCCATTTGTAGTCACCGCATTTACTTGTAATTGAAGTCGGATTCGTTCGATAGAAATAGGGCACATTCACATGTATGACTTCAGAAATATACCGTAGGTAGATAGCATTCCAAGTAACATCTTCAAGATTTCGCAGTGATACATCAAAGCGAAGGTCTATCGAGTCCACTAATTCCCGGCTGTATAACACACCACATGCGTACATGCCGCCGCGCACTGCAGCTAAGTTTTTGGTGCATTTGGAGGAAAGTAACCCCGTGTTTTTGGCGGGTAATTCATCCCGAAATCTAACCACACTGGAAACTACCAGAAACTGCCCCTTGTGCGAGTACTTTACCAGGTTTTCAATAAAACAAGAGACGATCACATCATCTGAATCGATAAATAGCAAGAACTGTCCGGTTGCATTGCAAATGCCTGCGTTTCGCGCATCAGATACGCCGCCATTTATTTTGTGTACTACTTTAATTCTGCTGTCACGCATTTTCCATGCATCACACATAGCTGGACAATTATCAGGAGAGCCATCATCCACCAAAATAATTTCCAAATTTGCATAAGTCTGATTTACCAGTGACGACACGCATTCATCCAGATATTTTTCGACTTTATAAATAGGAACGATGATGCTGACCAATGCATTATTGTTCATAATTATGTCTCCACCAATCTGTCATATACTTCGCACAAAGCTTTAACGGTTTCGTTGGCATTGAATCTCTTGAGCAAATCCATGTCGATCTTTGCTTTTGGTTCACACTGGATTTGTCTGTGAATTTCGGCAGCCCACTCGTCTGCGGTTTTGTCTAGCTCAATAAAGGATACTCCACCGCAATCGATTATATTTGGCACTCGATCAGATGCAAAACACTTTAATCCGGCAGCCTGTGCTTCGATTAGTACCAAAGGGGCACCTTCTAATTTGGATGGCAGAAGAAAATAGTCACAGCAAGCCAAAATCTCCTCAACATTATTTTGCTTACCCAATAACTGAACATTTCGGGAAAGATCACGATCGTCAATGCACTGTTCGACCTTATTCCGCATTTCTCCGTCACCAACCCAAACAAAATTAAGGTCGGGATAATACCGGTATAAACACTTTATCACATCTAACACGAATATCGGATTTTTCTCGTCCGACATTCTTGCTACTATGGCAAAATTGTGCGATCCAGTTCGTATCCCATATTTGCCCTTAATCTCCGTTATCTCACTGTTAGAAAAGCGTGTCGTAAATCTATCTAGATTTATGCCGTTGTAAAAGATCTTAATGTCCGCATCTTTTCCATAAAGGAACTCTCCGGCTTCGCGGGAACAACCAGCTACCAGATCGGCATTTGAGAACCCTTTTCGCAATAATGTGCGATAGACTGAACGCAGAGCTTTTTTGAGTGGCCTTATCGGTTTTGTTTTGTCCTCTGTCCCATGTGAGTGGCAGATGACTTTGTAACGATAGTGTTTTTGTTCTGCAATAGCAACTAGTGCGAAAACAGCATAGGTTTCCAATGTAACATAGCTCTGCATGATATGAACAATATCATAATCGCCATCATTAAGAATCCGCTTAATTTCATTTACCTGCTGACCAATGCTGTCAATAGAATAGTGGATTACATTGATTCCTCTTTCAAGCAATGCATCTTCATTTTGTTGTTTGAAGTTTCCGGGTAAAGCAACATCAAAAGTATATTTGGTACGGTCAATACGATCGAAAATATTAAGCATATACTTTTCAATTCCGCCGTATCCCCACAGCATGGTCATATACAGAATCTTCTTCATTGTCTACCACCAAATAAATATTATTCCACATCCCAGTTAGGAACACGGACTTTGTCATAAAGTGTATACGCTATTTTATATAAAACCGGCGCATACCGCATCAATGCATAATTGATGCGCTGGCGAGATGGGATATCTGGTCTGTTTTTTAAGATCAGTTCAATTTTCTTTGCTAAATCCTTGCGATTCTGGCGGCTATCTGCCAGAGAGTTCATCACATACCAGCGGTATAAGCTGATTTGCATGTTCAGCAATCTTTCTTCCGCAGCTTGTTCTGCAGGAGTGTCTTTGTAAACCTGAAGCATTTTTTCCGCGGCAAGAACACTGTCAGACAGCTTCTTAAGTTCTTTGGTTACGGAAGATGCTGAACCAATCCGTTCATACACCAAATACTTACCGACATCCAGGAACACACTTTCATTGGATTTACTGAACAAAACTGCATTAGCCAGTACATCTTCGTTAATCGCTAATGTGGTGTCAAATCTGACTCCAGCCAATAAATGCGCTCTAAACAGCTTGTTGCATAAACTTCCCACAAACATCTTTCCGGAAAGAAGGTATTCAGCAGCTTCGTACCTCGTTTGACGAACCTGCTTTCCTGTGCCGTTTACTTCTTTGCTGGAACCATCAAGATACATCCGCTTGTAGCCGCAATGGACGATATCAACGGTATCATCTGCGAAGTAAGGCAACAGGATCTCATACATATCCGGTTCGATAGCATCATCGCTGTCAACAAAGGTAATAAGATCTCCAGTAGCTGCGTCAATGCCTGTGTTTCTTGCAGCCGAAACACCAGCATTGGTTTGATGAATAACTCGAATTCTTGAATCTTCACAAGCAAGTTTATCTAGAATCTTTCCACTATTATCATGGGAACCGTCATTGACACAGATGATTTCAAGATTTGCATATGTTTGCCCCAAGATGCTATAGATACAACGCTCAATATATGGCTCGCAGTTATACACCGGGACAATAACTGATATCTTCATTTTATACCTCAAGACCGTAATAGCTGATGATATTTTGAACCCAGGCATCTATACTCAGCTTTTCTTTGATGTGTTCCTGACTTCTGTGCACATCGCAGTCGGGGATGCATTTTCCATCCAGGAATGCCTTCATATGGGTATACAGGCCGTTTACATCCTCATTCTCAAAAAAGCTGACCATCGGCAGCGCATGCGCCCACTCTAAACCGGCGATATTGCTGCTGATCACAGGAAGTCCAGCATAGGCGGCCTCGCAGACGGCATAGGAAAAGGTCTCCCGGCGGCTTGCCTGGATGAACACTTTCGATTTTTCGAAAAGCTTGCGCACATCTTTTGTGGGATAGCCTTTAACAAGATAGGACGGTTCTCGGCCATTTAAAAACGCATCCAGTTTGACCCAAGTGGCATCATTTCCGTTTAGAAGAAGCTTGAATTGATACCCGTCTTGCTCCAATTTATCGCAAGCACGAATAATTAAATCATCGCCTTTTCTCTCGAAGTCCCAACCAAACGTCAGAAAATCATACTCCTGGTTCTTTCCTGTTTCTTTTCGCGAAACTCGGTTAAGGTCGATTCCGTTCAGAACAAGCTCCGTTTGATCTTTCGGAAAACCAAGTTCAACCACAACATTTCGATAGTAGTCTGCTACGGAAAGTAAAGTTGCGCGCTTGCCGACATGACCATATTGGAACTTCCAGAGAATACTTCTCAAGCCCCTTCCTGGCACAATGGGATCATGCAGATGCCAGAAAACTTTTGTGTTTTTAGAGGCGGTTACTGTTGCTGGAATGTCATAGAGTTCAAAGTGGGTATGTACAATGTCCACGTTGTTTTCTGTATAAATTCTTCGCATTACCTGATAAGTTTTCGGCAGGATCCGTGCCTTTGCTTCTGGCAGATAGTATACTTTTGTGCGCTTGCAGATCTCTTTGCACCAAGCTTTATCTGCGGCACGTTCAACAAATGCGTAGATTGTCTTAACACCCTTGCTGGCCAAAGCATGTTCCAAGGCCTCCAAGGAAGCGATAAAATTACCCGGATGCTCCGCTCCGAATGCACATACTTGCAAGACTGTCATAACATACCTCTTATAAACTCAGCAGCATCTCCTCTACGGCTTTCACCGTGTTTTCCGTGCTGAATGTCTTACCGCGCTGGGCGGCTTTTTCTTTATAGTGGGCCAGGAGTTTCGGATCATCCAAAACTCGCTTTACGCCCTGATAGAGGGCCTCTTCATCATTTTGCGTGACGATGCCCCATTCATCATTCTCTCCCAGCATTTCCTTCATGCCGGAAACCAGAGTTGTAACCACCGGCGTGCCGACAATCAAGGCTTCCGTTGCTGCGGTGGAAAAGCCTTCTGAGTGGCTTGCGCAGACAAACAGATCACACTTGGCCACATACTTGTAGGGGTTCGTTTGGTATCCAAGGAAGCGCACGCTATCCGTGACACCGCAAGCCGCAACGAGTTTTTCCAGTTCGGCTTTCTGACCGCCTTCGCCAAGAATGCACAAATGGGTTTGATAGCCATGATCGACCAGCCGCTTCTGAATCCGGATCATGCGGTCAAAACCCTTGACAGGAACCACTTTGCCTATGCCGCACCAGCAGAAAGTACCCTGCGGAAGCTCGGCTTCTTCCTGGGCCAATGCAAGGATCTCGTTGGTTTCGTTGGTGTTGTAAAGCACCTTGGTGCGACCGGAATAGGGACAGACGGAAAGGAAAGCGTCCCGGTTGGTCTGGCTGACAAACACCATGGTGTTCATCTTACCGTAGCGCTTTTGCGCTTCCGCTGGAGAACGGAAACCAAGGGCGGTTTCTTCCGGAGTCTTCATGGTGCAGTGGATCCAGGAAATCAGTTTGGTATCCTTATTGGGGCAGCCGCTGATGATACGGGAATCCGGACCTTCCAGGTAAGCAACCTCGATGTCATAGCGTTCCTTGATGAACCACTTGTGCAGCTGCTCAGGAGGGAACAGCTTCATAATATGACTGTTGCCGGGGAACGATTTTTTGAAAACCGTTTGGTAACGGATGTGCGGTTTCAGAAACTGCTCGTTCACGCCGCCGCCAAAGAGCGCCATGACGGTAATATCAAATTGTGTAGGATCCATGTTGTTGACCAGATTCACCAGCACCTTTTCGGCGCCGCCATGGCCAAGATCATGGATGAAAAACAGAATTTTCTTCATAGAAAGTTAAGCATGTTTGGTAACCATTTCGACCAGCTCTTTCATGGCCGCTTCGGTTCCGAAGGGTTCAATGTCCAACTGGGCCTGGGCTGTGATCTTCGTGCTCAGCGCGGCATCGCCGTGAAGCTGCAGCACATAGTTTGCCATTGCTTCGCTGTCATTCAGGTCTACAAGGAAGCCGTTTCGCCCATGGCAAACTGACTCTGCGTGCCCACGGTTTTGGGTCGCAATGACGGGCAGATTGCAGGCCATGGCTTCGATCAGGTTGAGGCCAAGGCCTTCGGACTTGCTGGAAGCTACATAGATATCGGCAAGGTGAAGCAGCATCGGCACATCGCTTCTCCAGCCGAGGAGAAGAACGTCGTTTTGCAGGCCCTTATTTTCAATAACTTTACGCAACGAACCGCCGTCATGCTCCGGGCCAATCAGCATCAGCTTGGCGTTGGGAACCGACTTGCGGATGATTTCCAAAGCGTTCAAAAGCATCAACTGATTCTTGTTGTCGATAATCTCTGCCACATAGGTCAGCACAAAGTCGTCGGTTGCGAGGCCGAGCTCACTTCTCTTTTCTGCCCGTTCTTCGGCAGTAAGAGCAGCATCCCGGAAACGGCTCAGGTTCACACCCATACTGTGGCTTTTTTCGATGATTGGAATGCTGAGATGTTTCTTCGCTGTGGCAAAATCGGTATCATTGGTGATGATCATCACATCAGTTCTGGATGCAAGCAGCTTCTCCATGGGATATCCCATGGCCCAGCGGCTTACGGGAGCACCCGGAAAAAAATGCAGTCCGTGGCACATGTAAATAACCTTCAAACCCTTCTTCCGGAAAGCGGCCGCAGCCAAGCGGGCGACGATGGAGCCAACTACCGTGCTGCACACAAGAAGGTCATAATTGTTCTCCTGCAGGATTCCCTTCAGGATGTGAACACTCTTGGATATGCCGCCACGGAAAGGGTTCCGGTCACAAGGGAGGTCGTAGGCCTTGTCGCATTCCGGGACAGGGACGTCCATGCGGCAGGCGATATCCACCAACCAGCCATGCTTCTGCATCAGTTTGATGAAAGGAATATAGAATTTTCGGATATGTTCTTTCGACACATTGGCCACAAGAATCAGCTTTTTCAAAATATCCGACCTCCGAAATGTGAATTTACCGGCGCAGATTGCGCTTGTGTAAAATATCGTAAAGTTTTTTAGGTAACAGGCCGACGATAATGGGTCGCAGGGCGTAAATGGCTGTATGGAAGGGAAGCTTTAGTTCCTTGACAACCAGCAACCGAACATAGGCCTCATTCAGGCGATAGCGGAACTTCCGGCGGCTGTAGGCGTTGCGGTCATCCCGCATCTGGTAGAGGGACTTGGGGATGTTTCGCCCCTTAAAACCCTGTGCGTACATCTTTATCCATAGGTGATAATCTTCTACCCGCAGCAGCTTTTTATCCACGCTATAGCCGCCTACGGCCTCATAAGCCCTCTTTCGAACCATGCAGGGTGCATGACAGAAAGGAGACCCCGCAAGGAAGTCTTTGCTCTCCGGGAATTCCGGATGGCTGATTCGGCCCCAAGTTCCCGTTTCGTCGAAGAATTCCATATCGGTGCTGACAATGGTAATATCTGGATTGTTTTCCAGACAGCGGAGCTCTTCTTCAAAACGGTTAGGCGAACACAGATCATCGCCGTCCATCCGGGCGATGTACTTGCCCTTTGCACGCTCCAGGCAGCGGTTGAGGGTATAGTTCAAGCCCATGTTCTGTTCGTTGCGGATCAGCACGAACTTGCCGGGATACTTGTCCGCGTATTCTTTTGCGACAGTGTATGTATCGTCACTGGAGGCGTCGTCGCAGAGGATCCATTCCCAGTCAGTAACCGTCTGGGCCAGGATGGATTCAATGGCATCGGGCAGTGTAGTGGCACAGTTGTAGATTCCGGAAATTATTGAAATGGTAGGTGTCATAAATATTTCTCCCGGTTAGGCACCAAACAATCTGGAAATGAAATCCCAAAGGCTCATTGCTTTGTATTGTGTGCCGAAGTCCATGTTGATGGCATTCGCGTATACGAAAAAACCCATAAAGCAGACACAGGCCAACACAGAAATCAATTGGTAAGAACGGGTATTAAAGGTTTTCTTAAGCATGGTGGGCAAGTAGCAAATGGTTCCAAGCTCAAAATAGTTTCCCATACGACCGAACATATTGGCACCGGCCTGGGTACCCATGGTCATAAAGGCCAGACTGATAATGCTCATGTGAATGAGGGTGTTCTCCATTCCGTTTGTATCATGCAATACCCATTTTTTGAAAATTAGACTAATTAAAGGAGGAACTGCGTACACAGCGAGCCGGAAGATGTTAATGGTCGTATCGGAAAAAACTTCGAAATCCGCAAGCGTCTTTCCAAGATCATTCGCCTGTTCCATAAATGCGGTAATGGTTTCTTCGAAAGTCATCATCACGGCTGCAACCACTGCGATGAAGAGAAATGTGAACAAACTCCAGGGTTTTGCTCTAAAGAAGGGAAGAATAGCAAAGGCAATGGCGTAAGTGTGCATCAACATGGCGATGAAGACAATAAGATAGTAATGCACCCACTTTTTCTTCTCCAGATAAGGAAAAGCGAGCGTAAGGATTGCCATGGCAGTGATTTGCTTAATGGCGGCAAGAGAGAACACAAAGGTGCCCAATGTAAAGTAAACAAAAATGCTGAATGTGAAATGATCGGAATAACGCTTAACAAACCGAACCAAACAGATTTGTGAAAACGCCGATGTAGTAAAAATCAACAAATAGGGATTGTGTGTCTGGCTTTTCAACAGGCTCTGATAGCCGTAAAAAAGGGGATTCATAAACGGATTCCAATTTTTCGGATTTGCGCTCCATTCAGAGAATTCAGCGCAGTTATTAAAGCCGGTGACATAATTCCATGTATCATTATAGCTCGTTCTCAGGCCTGCGAAGAGGACCAGCACCACAACGAGCAGAATATACGCCCAGTCGCCCCAGACGGAGTAGCGGTGGCCGGCGGCGATGGTGGCCCGGGTATTCTGTTCGGAGATATAGGCCAGGACCAGCGCGGCGGCAAAAACCACAAGTAACTTCGTCATAAGCAAATTCCTGTTCTGAAAATGAAAGTGTACAAGAGGGCATATTGACCCTTTTAACTGATTAATTATAGTATATTTTTTGTTGTTTGTAAACTGTTAGAGGAAATATCGGCGGCAAAATTGCAGATAGATTTCACCCGGGCAAAAACAGCGGCGCCCCGGGGGGCGGGAGGACCTCCGGGGCGCTGATTGTTATGGTCACATTCTGGGGCCGTTTTGGCGTTAAATGGGGAGACTGGCGCAGGAATGCCCAGATGCGCCAATGTACAATTACATAGAAATTATACGTTCGCCGTTGGCCGATAAGTCGGAACGATTTGCGCAACAAGTTCCTTCACATGAGAATCCTCCAGCCGGTGAGCGGTCTCCAACTGCTCCAGCTGCTCTTTGAATCGCGCGTCGTCCATTTCGATGGGCTTTCCGATATGGATCAGCTGGCTTGCTGTGCTGCGCAGACCCTCTTCCTCCATCAGAAGCTCCTCGAACTTCTTCTCGCCGGGGCGCAGGCCGGTATATACAACCTTGATATCCACATCCGGCTCATAGCCTGACAGACGAATCAAGTTCCGTGCCATGGTGTCGATCTTCACCGGCTCACCCATGTCCAAAACGAAGATTTCGCCGCCCTTGGCATAATATCCCGCCTGCAGCACCAAACTGACCGCTTCCGGAATCGTCATGAAATAGCGGATGATATCCGGGTGGGTAACCGTCACAGGACCACCGGCCTCAATCTGCTTTTTGAACAGGGGGATAACAGAACCGTTGGAACC
>JAZSLC010000203.1:0-32897 GCA_045535175.1 Faecousia sp.
TGATCCTTGTCAAGGCCCACATACTCGTCCAGATTCACGGTGCTGACCTTGGAGAAGTCCAGATCACCGGCCTGATACTTGGCGATCAGCTCCTGATAGGTGCCCACGGGGCTGCTGCCGGTGGCCAGACCCAGAACACAGTCGGGCTTGAGCTGGACAACGGAGGCGATAATATTCGCAGCCTTGCGGCTGACGTCAGCGTAGTCTTTCGCGCGGATGATTCTCATGGGGAAGAACTCCTTTCAAATTATATGTGCAACCATATTATACCACTTTTCCAATGCCGTGTACAGTATGTATTTTCCTTTTTCCGTTAATTTTTCATTTTCGGCTTTCGTCTCTTCGTTTCCTTCTGGCCTTGTTTTATATTCGTATTTTGGTTCTGTTTTTATTGCCAGTTGCGGATATAATGATGGTATCCCATCATATGGAGGACTATAATATGAAAAACAACCTCTCTACACGCAAAATGGTTCTCACCGCCCTTCTGGCAGCACTGACTGTGGCAGGTTCCTATATGCGGATCGTCCTGCCGCTGGATATTGCGGGCACTACCGCTTTCCATCTGGGCAACATCATGTGTGCTCTGTCCGGCATCCTGCTGGGCCCGTGGCTGGGTGGTCTGGCAGCGGGCCTCGGCTCCGCCATCTTTGATATTCTCCATCCCCTCTACATCTCCGAATGCTGGATCACCTTCATCACCAAAGGTGTCTACGGTCTGGTTGCCGGTCTTGTGATCGCCGCGGGGCGAAAGAACTGGGGCTACGGCAAAGCCCTCATCGCCTCTGCCGCAGGCGCTGTTTCCTACGCCGTTCTTTATCTTTCCAAAGGCTATTTCTACGACGGGCGGCTGCTTTACGGCCTGACCCACGAAGCGGCTCTGCTGAACCTGCTGGGTAAGCTTCCCGCCACCGTCTTCAACGCCGCAATCGCCATCATCTGTGCGCCCGTGCTTGCCATTGCTGTGCGCAGTGCCCTGAAACGCAGCCATATCATCACGGACTGACGGTAAGGAGATTTCCATGGAATACAAACGGATTCTTACCATACAGGATATTTCCTGCATCGGGCAATGCTCCATGACCGTGGCTCTGCCCATTCTCTCCGCCTGCGGACAGGAAACCGTCATTCTCCCCTCCGCGGTTCTGTCCACCCACACAGGCGGTTTCACCTCCCCCGCCATCCAGGACCTGACCGGCCACACCGCCCATATCTGCGGCCACTGGCAGAGGGAAGGCATCCGCTTCGATGCCGTGTACACCGGGTATCTGGGCAGCATCGGTCAGATCCGGCTTGTGGAAGAAAATCTGGGCAGCCTGCTCCGTCCCGGCGGCAGAATCATCGTCGACCCCGCCATGGCAGACCACGGCAGACTATATAAAGGATTTGACCGGGCCTACGCGGAGGCAATGGGCGAACTTTGCCGGCGGGCTGACGTGATCCTGCCCAACATAACAGAAAGCTGCATGCTCACCGGAACCCCCTATCGGGAAGACTATGACGAAAGCTTCATTCACAGCCTTGCAGACAAGCTTCACGCACAGGGCATCCCCTGTGTCATTCTCACCGGCGTGGGTTACAGGCCCGGCGAAACCGGCATCCTGATCTCCACCCCGGACAGCAGGTTCCATTATGCCCACCCCAAAATCGCCCGGGCCTACCACGGCACCGGCGATATCTTCGCCTCCGTGTTCACGGGAAGCTGGCTTGGCGGAAGGACGCTGGAGGATTCCGCCGTGACCGCGGCGGATTTTGTGTGTGAATGCATCCGCGGCACCGCCGGTGACGAAGCGCATTGGTACGGAACCAAGTTCGAAACCGCCCTGCCCTGGCTCATCCGCAGGCTCTACGGATAAAAACCAATAAGAATTCCTTTTTGTTTTTGATTTGTTTGCAATTATTCCCTTCCGCATGGTATAATGAATTACCATCACCTATGGAGGAGGCATTATTTATGTCGATCCAAAGCATTCTCTTTAACATCAACGCCGCAAGATCCGACCACGCCCGGGACAAGGTAATTCCTTTGCCCGAAGGCGTCAGCCAGTGCCGCAACATCCGCTACGGCGGACACGGACGGTTCGGTCTTCTCGACATTTATTTTCCCAACGGCACCCGCCAGCCCCTGCCCACCATCGTCAGCATCCATGGCGGCGGCTATGTTTACGGCAGCAAGGAAATCTACCGCCGATACGGCATGGACATGGCCCGCCGGGGCTTTGCCTTTGTGAACTTCAACTACCGCCTTGCTCCCCGCTGGAAATTCCCCGCTCCGCTGGAAGATACCAACGATGTCATGCGGTGGATCTGCGCCAACGCGGAAAAATACCATCTCGACCCCGGCAGCATCATTCTGGTGGGCGATTCCGCAGGCGCACAGCTTGCCAGCCAGTATGCCGCCATCGCAACCAACGCCGACTACGCCAAACACTTTGATTTCTCCGTTCCGGAAATCACCATCCGCGCCCTGGGTCTCAACTGCGGCTGCTATGAGTTTGGTACTGCATCCAGAGAAAAGCTCTCCGGGCTGATGAAAGACTACTTCGGCGCAAAACCCGACTGGACTGACCCCAGGCTGAAAATTCTGGAAGCCGTCACCGACCGCTATCCCCCCGCCTACATTACTACCGCTTACCACGATTTTCTGCGGCCCTGTGCCCGTCCCATGTACGATTTCCTTTGCAGCCGCCGCATAAAATGCGCAGGCAAGTGCTACGGCAGCGAGGAAGATAAATCCATCGGCCACGTGTTCCACGTCAACATCCTGCTGCCGGAAGCCCAGCGGTGCAACGACGATGCCGCAGATTTCTTCCGGGGCTGTATAGGGAGGTAACCCATGAAAAAACTGCTTTCCCTGCTGCTGGCCGCGGCGCTGCTGCTGAGTCTCGCTGCCTGCGGCGTAACGGATATTATCCCGGAAGATCTGACGGAATTCGGCGCGGAAGAATCCGAAACAGAGCTTCTTTCGGATACCACCGCCCCGGAGGACATCCTATGGCCGGACCCCGATGGCAGCTACACATCCAAAGAGGATGTGGCACTCTATATTCATCTTTACGGTGAGCTTCCCGGCAACTTCATGACCAAAAATGAAGCCCGGGAACTGGGCTGGGAAGGCGGCAGTCTGGAGCCCTACGCCCCGGGAATGTGCATCGGCGGTGACCGGTTCGGCAATTACGAAGGCCTGCTCCCTGAGGCCGACGGACGGCGCTGGACGGAATGCGATATCGACACTTTGGGTACCGGCCGTGGAGCCAAGCGCATTGTATTCTCCAACGACGGACTGATCTATTATACCGACGACCATTACGAGAGCTTTGAGTTCCTATACGGGGAGGAATGAGCCTGTGGACTATTTTATTGACTGCGCAAACATCGGCACACCTCACGAGCTCCATCGCCGGATCGCCCAAACACTGGATTTTCCTGAGTGGTACGGCCACAATCTGGACGGACTATACGACTGTCTTTGCGCCATTTCCCGGGATACCCGCCTGACGCTGCGGGATCTGGCCCCCCAGGCCCACTTCTCTTTGGCGTTTTACAGCGTGCTCACCGACGCCGCCAAGGTTAATCCCCATTTCACCGTCAGATTCGAATAAACCTCACGAAACACACCGGGATTGCCCCGCAGGGCAGCGCCCTACCGTTAACACCCGCAGCCGCCGGAAACTTCCGGCGGCTATTTTCAGTTGTTAGTTGACAGGTTTGGTTCATTATGGTAGAATTATTTTTGTTATCAGGGCAAATGTTTCCATTTGCCACATTTTTTGAATAGCAGAGGAGAAATACACATGGCAACTTTTAACGAACTGATGCAGAAGTACGTCAACGAGGATTATTCCGTTCTGGTGGGCATGGCTCAGAAGGCTATGAGCAACCTGCTGCCCGTCTGCAAGAAGGTCGATGCTGACAACGACGGCTTCATGATGCTGTCCAGCCTGGTTCTGTCCGCCATCGGCGCTGACGGCACCCTGACCGCTCTGGAGCGCAAGTTCCTGCGGGACACCATGGGCCTGAGCGACGAGAACATCAGCGCTTACATCAAGATGTACAACAGCAGAATGGCTGACCTGGCTGACCACTTTGCCGACAGCCTGTCCACCGACATCAAGGCAGACACCGCCATGCTGATCATCTGCATCTGCGCCTGCGACGAGAAGATCTCCCGGGAGGAGACCGCTTTCATCCGCAAGCTGCTGGGCTGATCCATACATACCGGAATGGGCTTCAGGAAACTGAAGCCCATTTTTGCAAAAGAGGGGGATTATCTATGAACTACGACCTGCTCAGACAGCGTACCAACTTCGGCTGGAACACCTGGAATACCCGCAACGTACTGTCATACTCCCATCTTCCGGAGGGTTTCACCATCAACCTGTGCATCAAGGATTTCCGTGGCACCGATACGCTGCGGGAAAGTCTCGTGGGCAGACACGGAGAAAACGAAGAAGTGATCTTCCCGGGGCAGCGCAGCTATGACGGCAGCAGTACCCGGCTGACTCTGAAATATCTCGATCTTTCCATAGACGTCAGAACCGTTGTGGCTGAGGATGAACAATACATTTTGCTTACGCCGCTGAAAACCGGCAGGAAGACCCCTGCCCTGATCATCGAAGCCTGCCTGCTCTGGGGCAAGGACGGCAGTGTGGGCAAGCAGGGAAACCGGCTCTTCGGCGACTGCGGCGGGCAGCATTTTGAAATCTACACCAACGGCACTCCCATGCCGCTGCAGCACACCGCTTCTCTCGGACCCTACATTGCCGTGCCGCTGGACAACCCCATTGTGATTTCCACCCGGCCCTGTACCATAGAAGACGCGGAAAACCTTTATCAGGCCGCCAGTGAAAAGCTGGATGAAGAAAACCGGCGCTTCGGTGTCCATTGGGAAAGCAACACCGCCATGAAGACCTGCCTTGCGTGGGATACCATCTACGAACCGGAGCACAATCGGGTCTGCTCCCCCGTTTCCCGGATCTGGAACAACAACTGGGGCGGCTACGTTCTTTTCGACTGGGATACCTATTTTGCCGCCCTGATGGCATCGGTGGAAAACAAGGAACTGGCCCAGCTCAACGCCATCGCCATCACCGACGAAGTTACGGAAAGAGGCTTCATTCCCAATTTCGGTGCCGCCAATGGTCTGAAATCCCGGGACCGCTCCCAACCCCCTGTGGGAAGTTTCGTGTGCATGGAGATCTACAAAAAGTGGCCGGAAAAATGGTTTCTTCAGCGGGTATACCCCACGCTGCTGGGCTGGAACCGGTGGTTCGCGGATAACCGGATGACCGGGGAAGGCTACCTTTGCTGGGGTTCTGACCCCTATGAACCCGTCAATGATATGTGGGTAGAATGCAACAACGTCCACGACTGGCAGGGCGCCGCCTTCGAGAGCGGACTGGACAATTCCCCCATGTATGACGGCATGGCCTTCAACGAGAATACCCATCTGATGCTTCTTGCGGACGTGGGTCTGATGGGGCTTTATATCATGGACTGCCGGAATCTGGCCCAGATGGCCCGTATTGTGGGTGACGAAGCCGCGATCGGAGAACTGGAAGCCCGCAAATATCAGGTAGAGCAGGCAATGGACACACTCTGGGACGAGGAATTCGGATTGTACCTGAACCGAAATCTCTCCGACGGCACCCTCTCCCGCCGAATCTCCCCCACCAATTTCTACGCCCTTCACTCTGACCGTATCAGCGAAGACAGAAAAAAGCGGATGATGGCGGAGCATTTCTATAACCCGGAGGAATTCTGGGGCGAATACATCCTGCCCACCATCGCCCGCAATGACCCCGGCTACCCCGACAACGACTACTGGCGGGGCCGCATCTGGGCGCCCACCAATTTCCTCTGCTACGCCGCCATGAAACACGCGGGACTGAAGGCCGAATGCGGTGACCTTGCCCGGAAATCCGAGGAGCTGATTCTGAAGGAATGGCGGCTCCACGGCCATGTCCACGAAAACTACGACTGCGGCACCGGCATGGGCTGCGGACTGAAAAACAGCGACAAGTTCTACCATTGGGGCGGTCTGCTCAGCTATATCGCGCTTGATCACGAAGAAAACCAATGATGAAAAGCTGCCCACTTATTCGGCGCATGCCCTTAACGGAAAAGCAAAGCGAATCACCGCAGAACGGGAGCTCGCTCCCTCCCCTACCAAAACAGCAACCGCAGCACCTCCAAAAAGGTGCTGCGGTTAACTGTTCGGAATATTGGAATATCAACCTGCAGATTCATGCCCGGTATACCGGCGCTTGCGGCATCCCTTCTCCTTTTCGTGGGGATCTCTCTGAGAGTTATCCCACGATTTCCGGTTCATGGATTCGGACACCCAGAGACGGGTGTCCCTGCGGACCGCGGTTAACCGGGCAGGTTCATAATTCCGTGAAGGGCAGCTCCGTCATGCGCAGCTTGGCGCAGCCATAGGGATACAGCTCCACTTCCTCTTCTTCGGAAATGGGCACCACGGACTGGGGCACCTTGGCGCAGACTGTGTCATAACCGTCCTCAAAGCCCCAGTCGATGGGCTTGACCTTTGCCCGGACCGTAACGGGAGGCTCGGTTACGGAGAAGGGCACATCTCCCAAGCCCTTCAGGCTAACTTCCAGATCCTCAGCGCTGTAGGCGTAACCCCATTCGGAGACAGGGATCAGCTCATAGTCGCAGTAGGGATACTTTCTGGGCACACCGTCCCGCTCGTATTCGTGCATTTTCTTCTCGTACCGGACAGGCAGAGAGAACACCAGCGAGCCCCAGCGCACCGCCCGCAGGCCATAGGGCCGGGCTTCAAACCGGGGTTTGGCGGTAAATGCCACCTCGATCACCGTGGTTCCGGGTTCCAGCGCATAAACAAGTTCCTTTTCTTCCCGCTGCTCTCCGTTTACCGTCAGATTTTCGGCAAATTCCGGGATCCGCACCCGGAAAGTAAAGGGTTTCCGGGCATGAACGGTATATTTTGCTCTGTGTTCAAAGGGATAGCTGGTTTCCAGCAGAATATCCGCTTCCCCGGCGGACAGTCTGCAGGGGAGCATCACACCGCTCTTGATCTCCCCCTCCCGGTGCAAAAAGCCGGACAGGGCGAATTTGGGCCAGCCCTGATTGAAATTGGCGGTACAGCATCCAAAACCGGGTTCCAAGCCAAACAGGTGGGATTCATGGTTATTGGTACGGAAAACAGGCTTTCCCGGAAAAGCGATACAGGCAATCTGATTGCTCTGCTGGTCATACTGGTGGGTCCACATATCCTCGCTGATGGCAGCGGGCAAAGCATTGAACGCCAGCACCTCCAGTCTCTGGGCCCACCGGTCCTCCCCCGTAGCGGCGTATAGCAGCTCACAGGAATACATCTGCTCCACGATGGCGCAAAGCTCCGTGCCCTGAATTGGGCTCAGACCCGCAAGGCACTCGTCACCGGTATAGCTTCCGTAGGCCGTGCCGTTCCAGCGGTCCAGAACTTCGTGAAGCCGGTCAGCAAGCCCTGTATAGTCTTCTCCCAGCAGCCCGCAGGAGACCGCTTCAGACTTGAGCATCATGCACAGGTTGACAATGTGGGTTTCAAAACGCCAGCGGTTCAGAGGGCGCTTCCAAAGCTCCGTCAGGGCTTCATAGTCCATGCCCTGAGCCTTCAGAATGGCAGCCAGTTCCTTCAGCCAGCCTTCCCCGCAGCGCTTGCTGAGAAAATCAATGGCGATCATGGCTTCGAACCAGCGGCTCTTGCCCCAGTCGAACAGGTGAATGGTGCCGTCCCGGAGGAGTTCGTAATAATTCTTCATCACCCGGTACACGGCATCGGGAATTCTCTCATCGCCGGAGCATTCATAGTAGACCACCAGCACCTTTGAGATAAGCTGCACCGCCCAACTGTCATATCTGGGTCGCGTGTCCGCATCACAGGGACAGATCCAGCCGTCAGGCTGCTGTCCGGCGAGAATGGCATCGATGTACCTTTTCGCCCGTGCGATCATGTCTTTGTCTTCCAGCAGGTAAGCCAGCGGAACAAATCCGTCCAGCCAGTAAGGCACACGCTCCCAGCCCTCCCGGCTGCCGCCGATCCACGCGCTGTCGCGGATATCGGGCCAGACCTTGTCCAGATTGCCGCTCAGACCCGCTGCCTGAATCTCAAGCTGCCGCCGCAGCCAGCCTTCGGGTTTTATTTCCTTGGTGGAATAATAACGCCAGTTTTCCATTAAAGCGCCTCCTGCATTGGTTTTCTTCATTTTACAATGGTTTTGCCTTATGCACAAGTGTGGGTTTGCTTTATTTCCCAATCCCATTGCTTTTTAACATCCGTTCCAGTATACTGAAAGAAAAAAGCAGAGGTGACCGCCATGTCCATGCAAAAAACCGGCAAATTCATCCGTGCCGCCCGTTCCTTCCGGCAGCTTTCCCCCGAAGCCCTTGCCGAAAAACTGTCCGTCAGCACCGAAGTCCTTTCACTGTGGGAAAATGGCAAAGAGTCCCCTTCCATCGGACATATCCGGCAGATGGCCGAAATCTTCGGCTGCCCGGTATCGGACATTCTCAACGGCGTTCTTTCCGACGAAACTTTCTGGAACAAATACTGGCCCAATCTCCATAAGGAAATTGTCATTCCCGAGGAAAGCTATCACGCGGCCGTGGACCTCAAGCTGGACCTGAGCAGTGAAAAAACCGTGTCCGCTCTGCTCTTTGGCGACAATTTGGAGCACACCCGGGACTGCGTCAACAGCGGCATCTCCGCTCAGATGCTTAAGAACCGGAAATTTGTAAGCAAGCCCACCCGCTGCGGCTGCGCCATGCAGTGGTATCCCATCGGCAGCCGAACCTCTTTCTTCTTCGGAAGACCCTACACCCGCCACGGCGAAGGCTACCGTATGTCCCGGGTACACGAGTGCAATTCTCAGGTCATCACCAACTATTTTGACGAAACCGCCGGCATCGGACAAAAGGACATTTTCCTGCGCGGCGGCAAAAGCTACGATTTCACCTTTGTGGCAAAAGCCTTCACCCCCACCGATGTCACCGTGACCCTGAGAAGCGCTCAGGGAAGCGTCTATGACAGTGCGGTGTTCCGTGTTGAAGCAGACAGCTTCACCGCCTACAGCGCCATTCTGCATCCCACAGCCGATGACGCCGCCGCCCATCTTGAAATCACCTTCAGCGCCAAAACCACAATTACCGTCGGCGCCGTATCCCTGATGCCCAGCCACAATTTCCACGGCATGCGTTGGGATGTCATCGAAAAGATGAAGGAAATGGGCACCCGGCTTCTGCGCTGGCCCGGCGGCAATTTTGCCGGGGAATACCACTGGAAGGACGGTTTCCTGCCCCGGGATCAGCGGGCGCCCTTCCAGTCCTGGCTGTGGCTGGAGACTCAGCCCCACACCATGGGCTACGATTTCCACGAGATCAACACCGATGATTTCCTCGCCCTCTGCGCGGAAATCGGTGCTGAGCCTTTCATCACCCTCAATCCCACATGGAACACCCCGGAAGACAGCGCCCAATGGGTGGAATACTGCAACGGCGCAGTGGACACCCCCTACGGCAGTCTCCGTGCCCAGCGGGGCCATCCGGAGCCCTACAACGTAAAGTTCTGGTCTTTGGGCAATGAATTCGGCTACGGACATATGGAAGGCGCCAACACCCCCTATGACTACGCCAGGGGACTGCGGGTCTATGCCGAAAAAATGCTGGAAGTAACCCCCGGGCTTACCATCTGCTCCTCCGGCCCATATCCCGACCGGGCATGGTCCGAACACGCCGCCAATCCCCTTGCGAACCTGGCCGGCGTGGTGTCCCTCCACCATTACGCAGAGTATCCCGAGTTTATCGATCCGGCTCTGCGCAAAGCGGAATACTACCGCTTCATCAACAAGGTCTACACCGAATCCATGGTGAAGCTGCGGCGCACCCGGGAACTGCTGCAAAATGATTCCATTCAGATCTCCTACGACGAGTGGAACACTTGGTACGCATGGTACCGGCGGGGCAGCGTCGCCGAGGGCATCTACGCCGCCGGTTTTCTGAACGAACTCCTGCGCCATGCCGAAAGCTGCGGCGTCAGCATGGCCTGTCACTTTGAGTCCGTCAACGAAGGCGCACTGCTGGTGACGCCGGATAAGGTCATTATGTGCCCCACAGGCAGAGCCATTGCCGTGATGAGCCGCCACGCCGGCGGTCAGATCTGTGCCCTGGAGCAGGATGCCGTGGCAACGAGAAAGGACGGTCTGCTGACCCTCACCTTCATCAACCGCTCCTTCGACCATGATAAGGTCTTCCGCTTCCCCGAAGCCGGTGAAGCTGTCAGAGCCACGCTTTACACCTCCGACGACGTGGTGCCCTGTACAGTATTTGAAGAAAAGGAACTTCCCCTCCGGGGCAGCAGCAGCACGCTGGAAGCCGTTCTGCCGCCCCACAGCATCGCGCTGGTACAGCTCAAGCTGGGATAACCCCATAACACAGCATTGTTTACGCATTAACAAGGCTCTCCCCTGTCAGGGAGAGCCTTGTTGCTTAACTTTAAAGTTTTATTATAGCTGCTTTTTATTGAATACAGGTACGCTGATCATCAGGCAAGCCACCGTTGTCAGCAAGGCCGCTGCAAGCGGCTTATGGTATACATCCGTCCCCTGGACGCCATAGATCAGGGAGTTGCCGTCCATAAGGATCGTGGGCAGCCAGTTCTTTGCTTTGGGCAGGAATTCAAGCAGCCAGGAAGCCGCAACCGTGCCGCCGGTCAGGGCCAGTACCACGGAATTGTTGTCCGCCACCACAGAGAATAGAACCAGCAGGCCAATCACCCACAGGCCGAATACCCACCAGCACATTACCGAATAAACCAGATTCTGAGCCACAGTGTTGTCCCAGAAGTAGGCGTTATAGGCATAAGTAATGCCGTAACACAGCCAGTAGCCGGCGCTCCAGAGCACCGCCAGAGCCACGGTTTTGGCGGCAATGACCTTAACTCTCGAAAGGCCCTTGGTCAGCGACAGCAGGAGTGTGCCCGACTGGTATTCCTTCGTGAACACGCTGCTTTCCAGCAGGGTAAAAGCGATCAGCGCCATGGGTACATTCTTAAAAAACTGGACCCACGAATCCATGGCGCTCACCTTCACATCCGTGACGATCATGCCGCTTTCCGCCAGAGATTCCGCCATTGTGTCCAGCAGCCACGGAGTCAGCTTGGCAATGGCGGGATTCATGATTCCGAACAGCGTAAACAGCAGCCCCAGAAACAGCAGCCGTCCTGAGCGAAGCTGCTCCAGAAACTCTTTCTTAATACACGCAAACATCACGCTCATTGCCGCGCCACCTCCATAAAGAGAGATTCCAGCGTAGGCTCCGCGTGCTCCATTCTCACAAGAGAGATGCGCTGATCCGCCACGAAACGCATCACATCAAAGATGGCGCCGTCCTTTTCGCAGAAAACAAGCTGATTCCCTTCTCTGCGCTCCATGGTGGGAAAAGCCTCCGCAAGGCGCCGGGCATCTTCTTCCCGGCAGGTTTCCAGCAGATATTCCTCCCGGCGGTACTTCCCCTTGATTTCAGAGAGTTTTCCCTGAAGCTGAATCACGCCGCCGTCAAGAAACGCCACATCCGTGCATATCCGCTCCACATCCGAGAGAATATGGGTGGAAAACAGCACCGTGGTCTGCTCCCGCACAGCCGAAAGAATGTCCAGAATTTCCTTTCTGCCCACGGGATCCAGCGCGGAAGTAGGCTCATCGCAGATCAGCAGCTTTGGGCGGTTCAGCAGTGCCTGCGCAATGCCCAGCCGCTGCTTCATGCCCCGGGAATAGCCCTTGATACGGTGGCGCTCTTCGTCAAGCCCCACCAGATTCAGAAGCTCCGTGCAGCGTGCCTCCAGCTCTGCTTTGGGAATGCCGCTGATCTCGCCGCAATAACGCAGATATTCCCGGGCGGTCATAAAGGGGTAAAACGCGGGAACATCCGGAAGATAGCCGATGTGTCGGTTGGTCGCCGTCTGTCCGTAGACCACCTTTTCGCCGTTTACCGTGATCTCACCGGCATCCGCCCGCAGAAGTCCCAGCACCGCTTTCATGGTCGTGGTCTTGCCCGCGCCGTTTTTGCCGATAAAACCGAAAATGCTGTGTTCAGGAACCGCCAGCTCCAATCCGTCCAGAACCACCTTGTCGCCAAAGCGCTTACACAGACCGGAAATGCGCAGCATGTCCATCACACATCCTCCTTGCCCAGCAGGAAGTAGAGGATGGGGCCTACAAAGTTCATCAGCACGACGGTAATCACCAGCCACACTGTACGGTTGCCCCGCTTATAGGTCTTGTGGGTCAGAATGTGGTGAAGGGTGTAGCCAAGCAGCGCAAACTGCGCGATCACCATCGGAATCAGAAAGGGCAGAAATTCTTTGATTTCATTCATGTTTTTTGTTCTCCTTTTCAGCGTAGATTTCAATGCAAAGTCCTTTGTGTCCGCAATGGGTACACTTCAGCCGGCGCATTCTGGGGGTGTGGTAGGCCCAGAACATCTCCCGGAACGGGGATTTGAACACTTCATGGCATTCAGGGCAGATATAGGCAACCCGCCGGAAATAATAGATGGAGGTCCAGACGCCGTAAACCGCCGCGACGGTAAGCCAGAGGGCAAACAGCCACCAGACACCCTCTTTGATCCAAAGGATAACGGATACCAGTTCCAGAATCTCCACGGGAATGCCTGTAACAATCAGCAGTGCCCGCATTCTGCGCAGTTTGTTTTTCTGCTTCATGATATTTGCTATATCACCGATGGATTCAACGGAGAAGTTTTGGATTTCCTTCAGTTCACGCATGATGGACTCCGTCAGAGTCAGTTTCTTCTGGGCTTCGTCAAGTTCCTCCCGCAGGCTCTGGGCCTGCTCATCCAGCAAAATGGATATCACATTCTCAGGATGGGCCTCGGCAAAGAGCTCGCCGATTTTGTTAATGGGTACCCCCGCTTCCCGCAGAAAACAGATGATGCGCATCCGCTTCAGATCGTCATCGGAATACAGCCGCCGTCCGCCTTCAGACAGGCTGCTGGGAACCAGGATGTTCCGGGAATCGTAATACTGCACCGTTCTGACAGAGACGCCGCAGAGCTTCGCGACTTCTCCCGTTGTGTACATTGACACAGCTTTCACCTCCTTACGCCGCCCATTGTACATCATTACGCAGCGTAACAAGCAATACCCTACCATGGGTATTTTTTCAATTCAGCATTTTCAGATACATAATTTCATCCGCGTCCTGCTCCGGAGGCAGGAAGGCGCCGATTCTTCGATAGCCGATCTTCCCGTAGAAGAATTTGGCAGTCTCGTCTTCCTGGGTCGACAGCATCACGTAAGGATAGCCCTTTTCTTTCATGGCTTCTTCCCAATGGATCATCATTTTCGTGCCCCAGCCCTGACCGCGGAAGGCTTCATCGATGTACAGCAAATCGAGAAACGGAACCGACTGCCAGAAGAGGTTATACCGCAGCACACCGGCAATCCTGCCGCCAACACACAGCACATCCACCATCCCCTCCCGGATGCACACATCCAGACGCGCAGCGCCAATGTGGCGGTCATACTCCGAAATCTGCCCTTTGTCCTCCGCTTCTGCCCGTCGGATTGCCATTATGATGATCTCTGTCCGGAAATACCGCTCCTGAAAAGCAACCCGCTCCATGATCTCCGCTTTCGTAAAGACGGCGTTTTCCGGTGCCACCACCCATTTGTCTTCCACATCGTCAAGGCGGTGGATAATGGCGATAACTCTGCCCGTGAACTCCTTCAGCGGCTCGCTGACGCCCAGAATGTAGGCATCCTGCGCCTCCCCGTCCGCTGCCATAACGCCGGGAATATAGCCATAGTTGACGGAATAATATATATCCTCATGTTTGGGATGGCAGCTTCCCAAGGGTCTGTCCACCACAACCCGCACAGTCTTTCCAATCATAACGCATACCTCTTTTTTCTGATTTACGCACATTATAGCACAATGGTAAAGCATTGTATATTTCCAAAAGACGGTAAAAATTGAGCCGGGATTGCTCCCGGCTCACGTTGTCAGATGTTTTTCAGTGCTTCCGGATTTTCGGTCAGCCATACGGTCATAGGTTTAATGGTTTCAAAAATTACCGCGTACTATTTCTGCCCCGAAAACCGCGCCGCACAGATTAACCTGCGCTGCTTTATTAGCGCAGCGTCTCATAATCGAAGCAGTAGCAAAGCTGACCGTGAATGCCCTCCAGACCGCCGGGAACCAGCTCTCTCACCATCAGGCACTCCGGGGCAGGCAGCCCCACGGATTCATGGGCAATGATTCCGTAAGGCGCGGAAGTGACAAAGCCCCGGCTGCGGTAGTTCATGGGATTGCCCTCCACGATGACCGCCTTGTAGCCCAGTTCCGCTGCCTTCCGGAAGCCGTATTCGATGAGTTCCCTGGAAATGTGCTGACGCTGCAGTTCGGTCTTCACCGCCACGGGTGTCAAAATCAGCAGTTCATTCTCGTAACGTCCTTCCAGATGGAATCGGGAGAACATGACATAGCCGATGACGGCATCGTTTTCGTCCACCATAATCAGTTCCAGCTGGGGCAGGTAAAACCGCTTGCCGCGGATTTCCTCCACCAGCCGGCGGACCAGCGCGCCTTCCTCAGCTGTTTCGGACGCAGTAAACACGGCTTCCACCATCCGGGCAGCGGGAAGCAGATACTTATCTTCCATAGATTTGATGATTCTCATTACCAGATTTCCTTTTTTCTGTTTTTCGTAAATTTGGACACGCCCTTCTGCCATTCCCGTTTGCGGCGGAGCATTTCATCTCTGTCCACCGCTTCTTCTTTCAGTTTCTGATAACTGGCCCAGCGCTCCGGGTCCAGTTCTCCGGTATCGATGGCCTTCCGGATGGCGCAGCCGGGTTCATTCTGATGCTGACAGTCGGAAAACCGGCACTTGCCGATAAACTGCTCCACATCCGTAAAAGCATCGCGCAAGCCCTCAGACACATCCCACATGCCCAGTTCCCGCATACCCGGGGTATCGATGATCATGACGCCGCTTTTCAGCCGGATGAGCTGCCGGTGGGTGGTGGTATGACGGCCTCTGCTGTCATCCTCCCGGATGGCGTTTACAGCCATGATATCCTCCCCAGCCAGCGCGTTGACAAGGCTGGATTTACCGACGCCGGAAGAGCCAAGGAATACCACAGTCTTTCCCGGCTGCAGGTAGGCATTCAGCCGGGGCAGGCCAAAGCCGGTATGGGCACTGACCACGTGGACATTCACCCCGGCGCAGACCCGTTCCACCCGGGTCAGATAATCCCAGTAATCCTCCACCAGATCCGCTTTGGTCAGCAGGATCACGGGGGTGGCACCGGACTGCCACGCAAGGGTCAGGTAACGCTCCAACCGTTTGGGATTGAAATCCAGATTCAGCGACTGCATAATAAAAACATAGTCGAAGTTCGCCGCCACCGCCTGATCTCTGGGCACGCTCCCCGGTTCCCGGCGGGAGAAAAGGGCGGTTCTGGGCAGCGTCGCAAGGATCAGGCTGTCACCGTTGTCGATGTAGTTGATCATCACGAAGTCACCGGCAGTGGGAAAATCCTGATTGTCCACGTAGTATTCTTTGGTTTTCAGCCGGGCATGGGTCAATCCATGCCGGCAGACGATTTCATAGCGCTCTTTATGGACTGCCGTGACCCGTGCGGGGATTCCCGGCAGATTTTTCGTATCGGGCACATTGCCCCATTCATTGAGATTCAAGTTTTATTTCCTCCAGATTCAGTTTTTCATTTCCGTTTTAACTGAAAATGGACGCAAAAATACCGCAGCAAAGCAGCCCCCGTCATGGCTCCCCTCTGCGGTGTCCACATATCCGAAAGTTACTTAAAAACGGCGCACCAATGCAAGAGGTCTGAACCCCCATCTCTCTTCGCGCCCATATTCAGTTAGCTTGCAGCAACCTCACGAGCAATCATATTATAAATCTCCTTTCCCGGCCTGCTCCGGCAGGCACTTTTTATTACTATAGCACGCAGTAATCCTGCTGTCAATTCACAAGAAGCCATCCGGCAAGCATTCGCGGATATCTACTTTGCGTAGGTTGCGCATCGTGCCGCTTTGTGCTAGTCTGTTAGTGAAAGGATGTGCCGTACAATGAACACTTATGTAACCAGCGCAGCCATCAGAATGCTGCGGGAAAAGCGGAATCTTTCCCAGGCGGAGCTGGCTGAGAAAATCGGCGTCAGCAGCAAGACGATTTCCAAGTGGGAAACCGCCAAGGGTTTGCCGGACATTTCCCTGCTGCAGCCCCTTGCGCAGGCGCTGAATATTTCCCTTATCGAACTGATGAGCGGTCAGCCCATCTTCAACAAAAATGTTTCCGCCAATATGCTGCGCAGCAAATTTTACGTCTGTCCCCTCTGCGGCAATGTGCTCCACAGCACCGGGAACGCCGTCGTAAGCTGCTGCGGGATTACCTTGCCGCCGCTGGAAGCAGAAGATGCTGACAGCGATCACGCCGTCAGCATCGAAACTGTGGAAGATGAGCGTTATGTTACCGTATCCCATCCCATGACCAAGCAGCACTATATTTCCTTCCTAGCTTTTGTCACATCTGACCGGCTGCAGATGGTGAAGCTGTACCCGGAGGGCGATGCCGCCGCACGGTTTCAGCTTCGGGGCTCCGGGGTGCTCTATTGGTACTGTAACCGCCACGGGCTATTTAAGAAAAAGCCTTAACGGGAGAGAATTTCCCTGAAGCAGCGGTAATACCGCTCTCCCAGCTTATAGATGGAGCGGCGGGAGAAGTGAATGGAGTCGTCCATCTCCTCCGGCTTGTGCCATTGTTCCTGAGAGTTGGAAAGCAGGCCCTCAGTCTCCACGAAGCCGCAGCAGGGCTGCTCTGCGCACAATGCCCGCATGGCATCCACCACGGGCGCGGAAATGGCGGCGTTGTCGCCCTTCCAGTGCTGCACAAAGTCGCCCGCTACAAAGGGAAGGCCCGCAGCGCCAAAGGTTTCCCGGACGGAACTGAGCATGGTCAGCAGATGGCGGTAATGCTGTTCATATGTGGCCTGAAACATCGCGTCCGTTTCGCCCTGATGCCACAGGAAGGCAACCAACCTGTTTTCCGGGTTCAGCGCCAGAGCCTCGCGGATCATTTCCATCATTTTCAGGTACAGATCGTCAGTCATACCCCACCGCTTGTCCAGAAATCCGGTGCCGCCCACGGCAGAGCGGAGAATCAGCAGCTTTCTGCCCTCAGCCAGACGGCCTTCCTCCACATATTTCCGGGCGAAGGACAGGGAGAAATTGGACTGAATGTGGTTACCCACCACCCGCTCGCAGGCCTGTGTAATTGTCAGATCGCTGTTCATGTAGAACACACGGTCATTGGGTTCATAGGGATTCTCCACGGGGCCGTAGCCGGTGCCCTCGGAATTGGACTGTCCCGCCTGAATCAGGATGTCAAAGGTTTCCTTAGTAAAATCTCGCAGCATAGCAGCCTCCTGTTTTTATAAAGCTTTCTGTATTTATCATACCATACTGCCGGCGAGGGAGCAACTGAATATTTTCATTTCAGAAGCTTTCCCAATTCGCGCCGGCAGTCTTTTCGACATACACAAAGGGCCGTCTCCATGGGGAGACAGCCCTGTTCTTTTACATCTGTGCCATTTCGGCGTTGACGCTTTCTTCGCAGCTTCGCATGGCGAGGATGGTCTTTTCCATCTGTTCATCCAGCGTCCAGCCCAGCATCCCGGCGCCCTGACGGATCACATCCCGGGAGCAGCCGGCGGCGAACTTCTTGTCCTTGAACTTCTTCTTGAGGCTGGAAACCTCCATATCCATGACGCTCTTGCTGGGGCGCATTCTGGCGGCGGCGCCGATAAGACCCGTCAGTTCGTCGGCGGCGAACATGACCTTCTCCATCATATGCACAGGCTCCACGTTACTGCAGGAGCCATAGGCGTGGGAGCAGATTGCGTGAACCATTTCCTCAGGGCAGCCGATCTCAGCCAGAAGCTGGGGAGCCTTGACACAGTGCTCCTCCGGGAACATCTCAAAATCCACATCGTGGAGCAGGCCGCAAAGGGCCCAGAAGCCGGCATCCTCACCGAAGCCCAGTTCCTTGGCGTACCAAGCCATCGTGCCCTCCACGGTCAGGCCGTGGAGAATGTGGAAAGGTTCGGCGTTGTACTTTTTCAGCAGCGCAAGCGCCTGCTGACGGGTGATGTTGCATTCCATATTGCTACCTCTTTTCTTATTCTGTACGAAGCGCGATGACGGGGTCTTTCTTCGCCGCCTGTCTGGAGGGAATCAGACCGCCGATGATGGTCAGCATCAGGCTCAGCGTCACGAGGATCAGACCGCTCATGGCAGGAAGCTGGGCATTGATGTTGGGATTATCGGTCAGATGGTGGATGACCATGTTGATGGGATAGTTCAGGGCAATGGTAATGCCAACACCCAGCAGGCCGGAGCACAGGCCGATGATAAAGGTTTCCGCGTTGAATACCTGCGAGATATTGCGCTTGGAAGCGCCGATGGCACGGAGGACACCGATCTCCTTGGTGCGCTCCATGACGGAAATATACGTGATAATACCGATCATGATCGAAGACACGATCAGCGACACGGCAACAAAGGCGATCAGCACATAACTGACGCTGTCGATGATGGTGCGCACCGAGGACATCATGATGCCCGTCAGGTCCGTGTAGCTGATAACCTGCTCTTCCTTTCCGGCGGCCTCCATATCCTCGTTATAGCTGTCGAGGAATTCGAGGAAAGTCTCCTTGCCCGCAAAGTCCGTGAAATAGATGTTGATGGAAGTGGGCTTACCCCGGTCCGCGTAGCCAAGGCTGCGCAGATTGGCTTCCGCGCTGACCTCCTGCTTTTCCCCGGACATGGCTTCCATCAGCCGGCGCAGCTCCTCCTCGTTCATGTTGAACTGGAAGGCACCGGTGATTTTTTCTTCGTCCACGGTAATCTGGCTGCCCATATAGCCCATGAGCAGCTCGCCGAAGCCCGCCAGCTTCTGCTCGATTTTACGGCGCACCGCGTTCTGAGAAAGGCTTGCGCCCATGACGGCGGAGGCACCCTTTACCACCGAAGTCTCAGCGAATTTGCTTACCGCTTCCGCTGCCCGTTCCCGGTCAATGGTTGCCTTGAACTGCTGCAGATCCACCTCGATATCGGTACCGGGGATGGTAACCGTGCCATCCTCCCCGGGTTCGCCCGCGTCCCCCGCCTCACCTTCCTCAACGGCTTCTTCCACCGGGTCGGTGACTTCGGGCTCCGGGGTTTCGGTAGCTTCGGGAGCTTCGGGCGTTTCAGGCACTTCCGGCAGGGGCTGTTCGGCGGCGATATAGCCCGTCACCAGACCAAGCAGCAAAGGATCACAGACCCTCTGAATATCCCCGGCGGAAACGCCGTATTTTTTCGCCAGCGTGCGCAGCCTGCTCTGAGCGATGTCGCCCGCCAGATAATCCGACACGATTTCCGATGCCTGATCCATGGAAAGCTCTGCCTCCCCCGTCTCAGGGTCGGCATTGGCGGCGATATAGCTTTCCAGCATATCAGAGGCAAGTTCCTCCAGCGTATCGGAAAATGCCTTGGCGGCCTGATTCTGAATGCCGGTAATGCTGCCGCTGATGCCGGACATATAGCTCTCCAGCATGGAAAGAATGGCATCCTGATCCACTTCCATGCCGAAGGCGGAGCCCAGCATTTCCGTGTCCACGCTGATCATATTCTCGAAGTCCAGACCTTCCTTTTCCGTTTCCTCCGCGAAGCCCTTGCCGGTAAACACGTTGATCTCCGGCTTGGCAAGCTGGTTGGCAACGATCAGGGAATCGGCGGCAGCGTCGATCACGCGGTCGGTCAGGTCGCTGCGGTAGGAAACGCCGGCGGAAAGGGTTGTGGCATTGGCGCCTTCCATGGGAGCCACGATGCCTACGATTTTCAGGGTCTCCCCTTCCTCAAGGAGCTGTTTCATGTACACCTCATCGCCGGACATATCCTCCCAGACCTTGTACTCGGCATTGAAGCGGTATTTTTTCGGGGCGCTGACAAGCTTGAATTCCAGCGCCATCAGGTCATCGTAAGTCCACTCCATTGGCTCGGCGGCGCTCTCCTCCACCGCTTCTCCGGTCATGATCTGCCGGATCATCTCCTGAAGCTGGGCAGGGTCTTTCATGCCGAGGGTGTAGGCCATGTAGTCCGCAAGCTGATGGGGATCCGAAAGGACAATGATCATCTCATCGTATTTTTCCGGCCAGCGGCCCCGGAGCACCTCATACTGGGATTCCAGAAGTTCCTGATTGTCGATCATTTCCCTGAATACATCGCTGTCCATATAGGAGGACATGGCGCTGCTGCCCGTAGCCGCACCGAACACGGCGCCGGGATTGACCTGCAGGATACCCTTGGAGGTATCGGCGGAATAAATCAGCGGCTTAATGCCGTAGCGGTACTGCACCGTGTTGATGGTATCCCGGACAGCATCCATATTCTCTTCCATGTGGGCCTTGAAGGCGCCAAGGTCGTTGGAACCGATCTGGGCGAACATCTGGGCGATCATGGGCTGCTCCACCACCACGCCGTCCTCAGCTTCCGCGGCCTGAGCCAGGGATGAACCGAAAGCCGCCATGGCGGCTGCCATATCCGCCGTCTCCGACTGGATAGACAGGGGGTAATTGGAGAGGGTATCCTCCTGAATCTTGTCGATGTAAAGCTGGAAGCCCGTGGACAGCGACAGAATCAGCGCAATGCCAATGATGCCGATGGAACCGGCAAAAGCCGTCAGCAGAGTTCTCGCCTTCTTGGTTTTCAGATTGTTGAAACTCAGGGCCAGCGCGGTAAAGAAGGACATGGAAGCCTTGCCCATGTTCTTGTGCTTCGCGGGTTCCAGCGCCTCCTCATTCACCTCATAGGGGTTGGTGTCGTTGATGACCTTGCCATCCCGGACACGGACGATGCGGTTGGCGTATTCCTCCGCCAGTTCCGGGTTATGGGTGACCATGACCACCAGACGGTCCCGGGCAACCTCCTTCAGCAGATCCATGATCTGCACACTGGTATCGGAATCCAGCGCGCCGGTGGGTTCGTCAGCCAGCAGAATGTCGGGGTTGTTGACCAGCGCACGGGCAATGGCCACACGCTGCATCTGACCGCCGGACATCTGGTTGGGCCGCTTGTGAAGCTGGTTTCCGAGGCCCACATCCTCCAGCGCCTTCTTTGCCCGTTTGCGGCGCTCAGACCGGGAAATGCCGGAAATGGTCAGGGCCAGTTCCACGTTGGCAAGCACTGTCTGATGGGGAATCAGATTGTAGCTCTGGAACACGAAACCGATGGTGTGGTTGCGGTATGAGTCCCAGTCCCGGTCGGAGTATTTCTTGGTGGAAATGCCGTTGATGACCAGATCGCCGCTGTCATAGCGGTCCAGACCGCCGATGACGTTCAGCAGCGTTGTCTTGCCGGAACCGCTGGGGCCCAGAATCGCCACGAATTCATTGTCCCGCAGCGTCAGGCTGACGCCGTCCAGCGCCGTCTGCACCAGATCGCCGGTAACATACTGTTTTCGAATATCCTTGATTTGAAGCATGGCTTACGCCCTTTCTCAACCCGCGAATCGGGAAAATAAACTGTTTCCATTTTTGCCGGAATATACCGGATTTAACCCTCCGGGGCATACAAGTATACGCCCGTTATTTTTCGGTATGTATTATAATTTTTCTATGCCGAAATTTCAAGCTTTCCCGCGCATTCTTTACGATATGTTTAAATTTTCCCGGGGCTTTTGACAGAAGAAACATTTTTTCATATAATCGTCTGATTCCTGTGAGAGAATTTTCCTTTTCCCGCGACCAAGGAGTGAAAGGCGTTTCCTTTCGGAAAGGAGCATACCAATGGACAATGGCGCAAGCAGCTACCACCGCTACCTCAGCGGAGATGACAGCGGCCTCGTCCGGATCATACATGATTACAAGGACGGACTGATCCTCTTTCTGCACCAGTTCACCGGGGACATCCACACCGCCGAAGAGGTGATGGAGGACACCTTCGTAAAACTTGCCATCCGGAAACCCCATTTTTCCGGACGTTCAAGCTTCAAAACATGGCTCTACGCCATTGCCCGGAACACTGCAGGCGACTATCTGCGGCGGCACCGCCGCCTGTGGACAATATCGCAGGAAGAACTGCCTGAGCAATCCGCGGAGGAAGCAGACCTTGAGCGGCTGCTTCTGCGTCAGGAGCAGAAGATTCAGCTCCGCCGGTGTCTGTCAAAGCTGAATCCGGAATACCGGCAGGTGCTGCATCTGAGCTTTTTCGAGGGGTTTTCCAACGCCGAAATCGGGATCATCATGGGCAAAAGCAAACGCCAGATCGAAAATCTGATCTACCGGGCGAAGCAGAATCTGCGCGCCCAGCTCGAAAAGGAGGGTTTTACTTATGAAGAATTGTCATGAAGTGGCGGAAAATGTCCTGCGCCGCCGGGACGAATACCGGGCAAAACAGGCACGGCGCCATAGAATTTTGCAGCGGGCAGGCACAGCGATATCCGTGGTTGTGCTCATCATCTGCTTCCTCGGCACCGCGGGAACGTGGTATGTACTGGCAGCCCACCTGAATTTCGGCGACTGGTACAAAAACTATTTCCACAATGATACCGACCCCACCCTAACCACCCTGCAGAAAGAATACATTGACAAAAACGCTGTAGGCATCGGACAGAGTGTCACCTGCAACGGAATTTCCGTAACCGTCCAAAGCGCCATCACCGACGGTCATGCAGCATATATTCTTATGGATATCGCAGGGCCGGCGGAAATGGATCTGGATGCGCTGAACGGGCACGGGCTGGGTTTCCAGCACACATTAAAGGGTTTGAATCCGGGCCGGCACAGCGTCGGAACCCTGTCTGCGGGCTTCCTCTCCATTGACGACGGCGACGGGCAGTATAACACCATTTCCATGCTGCTCCGCATCGACGTGTCCCCTCCCCCCAACAGCGCGTTTACCTTTGCCGACGGCATGACCCGGGTACTGAGACTGGAGAATTTCGGAGCATATCTGGATGAGTATCCTTATTCAAGGTATACTCTGGCAGAGGGTGAATGGGTGTTCAGCTTCGTCTGCTCCGAAACCGCCGGCAACGATGTCGCAGCCATTCAGGTGCTGGATCATCCCATCACCGTTACGGGAACCCGGCTGATGGGGGATGAATTTGAAATGATTCTGACCTCCATGCACCTGCGGGCATTGAGCGCATCCTGCTTCTACACCTTCGCCGAGGGTGTCCGTGCGGAAGCCTCTGATTTTGGTCCCTTCAAAATCGTCATGAAGGACGGAAGCGTTGTCATGGCAAATCCCCGGGGCGCAGGCATCTGGGGCGGCTGGGGAACAGGCGTTTACACAGACGGCCACTGCAACTATCTTTTTGACGCACCCGTTGTCTTTGACCAGATCGACCATCTGCTGCTGAGCAACGGCACCAAAATTCTCGTAAATCCGTAAAAGTAAGGGCTGCGGCAGTTGCCGCAGCCCATCTTTTATTTGTTGATGATCTTTTCGCCGTTGAAGAGCAGCACGCCGAAGCCTTCGCCATGCTTGCCGCCGGAGAGGATATACTGCTTGAAAGCACGCTGCATGGTGCTCTTTTCGGGAAGGTCGGCGCTGTCGCAGCCCCATGCGCTGCCGTATACCCGCCAGCCGTCGCTGAAATCCGGATAGTCTCCCGCGTGGATAATGTCGAAAACATCCCGGAAAGCCCGGACATTGCCGTTTTCGGGCCAGATATCCTCATAGCCGGGATACAGCAGCCACGAATCGCAGATGCACACCAGCACATCCCTGCCGAAAAACGCGTGGGCTTTCCGCAGAGAATCCAGCACCGCTTCCCGGTCAAAGGGCTCTCCGCTGGAGGGAATGTGGATGCTCAGCGCCATATCTCCCTTGCGCACCACCCTGTCGCCGCAGACATAGGGCTCTTCCATGGGGTAAGTATCCAACTCATACTCCAGACGGCCCAGTTTCACAATTTCCGCCCGGAAGAAAATACCGTACCAGAAGGACACAAAGTTGCCCCAAACGCCGTAATTATTCCGGCATTCCCAAAGTTTATACTTCAGGTCACAGAAGGTATCCCAGAACACCTGCCCGCTGACGCCCTTGCTTTCATACAGGGGCTTGACCCGGCAGGCGGACTCGATGAGCACCAGCAGCCAAAGAGTATACGGGTGCATCCCGGCATCCCCGGCAAGGGCCTCCACCCTGTCATTGAGCATGCGGGCCGCGAAATTGCATTCACGGTAGGCATCCATCAGGGCTTCAAAAGAAGGCGCGAAGCACTCCCCGGTCAGTTTTTCGGCATGGACAAGCAGTTCCGCTGCCGCTTCAGCAGGAAAACCGGTTTTCTCCATCAGTTCCCGGGCAAATTGCAGATTCATAGTATTCCTCCTGTGTTTTTCTGTTAGCATACTCCATTCCCGTGCCTTTGTCAATGACCGCAGGTGCATGTCGGACTTTCCTGCCGAACCGTATATATACAGCCCCTGTGCCGAAAAAGCACAGGGGCCGAAACCATATTAACCTTCCAGAATGATGCTTTCCGCTGCTTCTGCGACCAATTGGCACACATCGGTGCCGGTAAGTGCGCAGCTGCGGACGTCGGGGCCATGGGTTCCCACATAGACGCTGAATCTGCCCTTGTGGATCACGCAGCGGCCTTCTTCGTCATACAGGCCGAAGGCGGCGCCGGGCAGACGCACGGTGACAACCTTTTCCTCCCCGGGCTGCAGGAACACCTTGGCAAGGCCCTTGAGCTGGGGATTGGGAATATTCTTCACGTCGCCCTCGGGCTGTGCCCCCACATAGACCTGCACGGTCTCGCCGCCGGGCACAGGGCCGATATTGCGGATGGTCACGGTGACATCCATGCCGTTCTCCGTCACCTCCGCGGCGCTCAGAGCGGCATTCTCCAAACCGAAACGGGTGTAGGACAGGCCGTAACCGAAGGGATACAGGGCATCCTGGGTCATGTAACGGTAGGTTCTGCCCGTCATGGCGTAATCGGCAAAATCAGGCAGTTCTTCCGTGGTCTTGTAGAAGGTCACAGGCAGCTTGCCTTCGGGAGACGCATCGCCGAAGAGGATCCGGGCAACAGCGCGTCCGCCCAGAGCGCCGGGATACCAAGCCTGCAGGATGGCGCCCACGTGCTCCTGTGCCCAGCTTACCGCCAGGGCGCTGCCGGACTGGAGCACCAGCACCACAGGCTTGCCGCTGGCAACGATCAGTTCCAAAATCCGCTGCTGCAGACCCGGAAGATTCAGGTCGGGCTTGTCGCCGCTGGCGAAGGCATTGAAAGCATCGCCCTCCTCACCTTCCAAACTGGGATCCAGACCCAGACAGGCAACGACCACATCGCTGAGACGGCAGATTTCCCGGACCTCGGATTCCCGGTCGTTGAAGCTGCCCTGCAGATTGTCCTTATACAGGTGGCAGCCCTCGGAGGCCAGCACCCGCACATCATCCCCCAGATAATCCTGAATACCCTCCAGCACGGTGACGTATCTGCCCGCGGTGCCCTCGTAATTTCCGAAGAGGGCCGCCCGGTTGTTGGCATTGGGGCCGATGACGCCCACGGTTTTCAGTTTGGACTTATCCAGCGGCAGAAGACCTCCGGCATTTTTCAGCAGAACGACACTCTTTTCCGCTGCCTTTTGGGTCAGGGCCTGCATGGGCCCGGACTGAACCACGGTATAGGGGATAGCGTCAAAGGGATTATCGCTGCCCCCGCCCAGTCCTCCCAGCTTCATGCGGGTGGTGTAAAGGTTCACCACAGCCTCATCCAGCCGTTTTTCGTCCACCAGCCCACGGCTGATAGCCTGATGCAGATACTGGAACATGTTGCCGCAGTTCAGGTCGCAGCCGTTGTTCATGGCCATGGCGGCGGATTCGGCGGGAGTTTTGGTCACGCCGTGATCATTATGGAAGTTGGAAACTGCGCCGCAGTCGGAGACCACATGGCCCTCAAAGCCCCAGCGCTCCCGGAGAATCTCCTGCAGCAGTTCCTTATGGCCGCAGCAGGGATCGCCGTTGGTGCGGTTGTAGGCGCCCATGACGGCCTCCACCTTACCCTCCTGCACGCAGGCCCTGAAGGCAGGCAAATAAGTCTCAAAGAGGTCCTGTCGGCTTACAACGGCATTGAAGCTGTGGCGCAGCCCCTCAGGGCCGCTGTGAACAGCAAGGTGCTTGGCGCAGGCGGCTGCCTTCAGGTAATTTTCATCGTGACCCTGAATACCGTGAATGAAGCGGACACCCATCCGGGAGGTCAGGAAGGGATCCTCGCCGAAAGTCTCGTGACCGCGGCCCCACCGGGGATCCCGGAAAATGTTGACATTGGGAGACCAGAAGGTCAGGCCCTTGTAGATGCCGGTATCCCCGTGGTCCTGCTGCATGTTGAACTTGGCACGAGCCTCGGTGGAGATGGCGTCCGCCACCTTTTCAATAAAGTCTTCGTCAAAGGTGGCCGCAAGGCCGATGGCCTGGGGGAAAACCGTGGCCTGTCCGGCCCGGGCAACGCCGTGGAGGGCTTCATTCCACCAGTTGTAGGCTTTGATGCCCAGCCGGTCGATGGCAGCGGCGTAATGGAGCGTCTGGGAGACCTTTTCTTCCAGCGTCATTTGGCTCACCAGTTCCCGGGCTTTTTCCCGGCAGGCAGCGTGCTTGGCTTTATCGTTTACCAGTTCCATGGGAATACCTTCCTTTATTTAGATTCGCGTCCATTATCGCATATTCCGGACATTTGTGCAATGCGGTTTTTTGTACAATTATCTTCCTCCACCGTTTTCCAGCTTTGCGGATAATGGATTCTGTAGTAATCAGCCATATCTCCGGGGGAATTCAGCAGATCATATTTTCGGATGCAGTCAGCTTCCGCTTTATGTATCCAGCGAAGCATGGATTCTGTCAGCTCGTGATAGCGGTGTATGACCAGCCTGCCCATCCGCTCCTGTTCCAGCAGTGCTTCCATTGCGTCCGGAATAAAGGTTTCGCCAATCACCGGCACCTCTCTTTCCGAAACCGCTTCGTTGGGAATGTTGGTTGTCTCTGTGCGTTCCGGTGCGCACAGGTAAAGGCTGGCGCTTTTGCCCCGGTAGAGTGTTTCCAGTGCGTCTGGAAAATACTCTTCCAGATATATCCGCCCGTCTTTCGTGTAGCCATAGGTATACTCATAGTTTCTGATACTGTACATCAACGCCATAGGCAGCAGCGTGGTCATGTAAACCCGGGAAGGCTTATCAAAAGTTTCGGGAGTTCCCGGCCGAAGCAGCCGAAGTCCCGGTACGGGAGAGCAGTGATAATATGCCATTGCGCATTCCTCCTTTGAAAATATTATATATGAAACAGGAATAACCGCAAGGCTTGAAAAAACGGTGGTTTTCTGCTATAATTTATTCAGAAAACAGCGAAGCGTCCATGAATACGCAGAATGGATCCGACCCCGGATGGAGTCGGATCCTTTTGCATGATTCTCATCATATTACGGCGTATCCAGCCAGCCCAGCAGCACCGCGGTGGCAGGCCAGCTTGCGCTGACACGCCACGTTTCTCCCGCGGAGTTCAAAGCGTCGGTCATGTTGATCTGCTCGCTGAGCATACCTTGGGCGAAGTTCTGATCGAAGGTGTTTCCGCAGAATTCCCCGTCGAAAGTCGAAACACAGTTGATAGCCGCCGCCTTGATCCGGTAATACAGCTGCGTCCAGCGCTCGTCGCCCGTGATCTGCCCCAGATCGTAAACAAAGCGGGCGGAGTTGGTGCAGATTCCGGGGCCGATATGCCGGTTCTGAACATTCGCGATCACGCCGCCGCATACATTGATGCCCTCAAGGGTGGAACCGCCCGGGAATGCAGGCTGATAGTTGACGCACCATGTGGCAAAAATTCTTGCGGCATCCAGCGCCATTTTCAGGTTTTCCCCGCCGCCGAAAAGCTGATACCGCTGCAGCAGAGCATCAGCAAGGGCGGCAATGCTTTCCGAGTCATCGGCCTGCAGAATGTCAATGGGGCCCGCAAAGGAGCGTCCGGTCCGGACGAATCTTTCGTAATAAGTATCGCAGGCCTCCCGGAAGCATTCGGCAAGCCGGGTATTCTGGGGATCATGCCTGCAGCCTTCCGCCAGCGCCAGCAGGGAAAAGGCGCCCGCGCAGGTACCGGGTCTGTCCAGCGCAACCCGCTCCCCCTCGAGATTCCAGTACATGCCGAAATCCTTTTCCCGCTGCCAAAGATCCGCAAGGATCTCCAGACCCTTGGCAAAGTCCGCTTCCCAGGAAGGATGGGTGGAATTATTTTCCGTCTTTTCCAGGCGGATGGCTCTGCCAAGATAATAAAGATAGTCGCTGAAGAAGCGGCAATGGGTATAGCCGGGATAATACTCCGGATGCCGGGGATCCATCCACGCCTTTCCGTCATAGACGCTGTATTTCACCCCGGAAGGAGAATCTCCGTGGGTGGAGAGAAAATCGATAAACCGAAGGGCGTAATCCCGGTATTTGCCGCCGAACTTCAGCAGCGGCAGAGCGGTCATGGTGCCGCAGCACCAGCCGATCATAATGTGCCACTCTGCTGCGGAAGGACGGGGCGGGTCATTCTCAATATCCGTAAACGCATTCAGGATCAGAGGTTCGCCTTTATCGGTAAGCACACAATGCTTCCGGTAAACCCAGTCGCGAACCAGCCCGGCGGCTGCTTCTTCGCATAGCTTCGGGGTATTGTGCGCGATGTAGCGCTCGGAGCGGATGGCTTCTTCCCAATGATACGCAAACAGGTCGGAAATGCTTTCACAGGCGAATTCATTTCTCGAAAACCGCACGCACACCACCCCTCCGGGCTGCCATGTATAGGGCGGGCGGCTATGCTCCGAAAAATAATTGTGGGTGTAGTAGTTATTCTCCCGGGCAGGGGCGTAAATCGTAAGATGCCCGTTTGCGGCATCCAGTGTGATTCCGTTCCAGCCTGCAAAGGAAGTCGGCGAAACCGCATAATGGTGACCTGTCTTCCCTTCTTTGACCAAAGCTGTGGGGAACGTGGCACCGGAGAGCGAACAGGCGAAGGCGGGCTTTTCCGGAAGATGGATTACCGGGATATTCTTCTGGAATTCATGGTAATTGCCGTTGTAATAAAGACCGGGAATCAGGGTAAAGTCATCCTCCCCGTTTTTCCACGGGAACCGGATTCCCGCAAAGCCGGTTATGGTCCGGGAGCCCCCATTGATCACCTTCAGGATCCACTGATTATCCCTGTATGCCTGAACAGAAAACCTGAGCTCCCCCAGTTCCGCCTCGAAATAGGGATATCCCATAGATTCCCCCCGGGTCCAACCGCCGATCCGGCTCTCTGTACCATCCGGGTGTGTGAAAATTACATCAAAGAACATTTCCCGCATCTTACTACACGCTCCTTTTTACAAATTGTAAATGTACGTTGATTTGTTGCTGATATTATTTTACCACATCCCAAGACAAACGGCAATGGCAAGAAAAATCCCGATTGCAAAATGAACTGAGCAGCAAAACTGTGATCCCATTGTTTTATTAAAAAATACTTCCGGTAAATCGAGTCCTTTCAGAAAACCGGACGAATCTCCGGGTGCAGATGTTACGGTTTGCATCGCTAATTATTCGTTATCCCTTTGACACCGTTCCGGTTAATCTGCTATAATTGACCTATCGAGGAAAACAATCGGCAGGAGAAAGCATTATGGAGAAAAAAGTAAGCAAGCGCATTACCGGACAGGCCTCTTCCGGCAATCCGTTTCTGGCGCCGTGGGAGCGGATCCCCGATGGTGAGCCCCGGGTATTCACCGATACCGCTACAGGAGAAAAACGGCTGTATGTCTACGGTTCTCACGATACCATTGACCGGTGTTTCTGCGGTTATGATCATGTGGTCTGGTCCGCGCCGGTGGATGATCTGACAAGCTGGCGCCATGACGGTGTGGCATTCCACATCAATCAACTGGACGGCCTGACCTTCACTCCGGAAAACGGATCGCAGATCACCTTCCACCCCGGACAGGAACTCCTTTACGCTCCCGATGTTGTCTATCATCCCCAGCGAAAAACCTACCTGATGTTTGTCTTTACATCCGGTTCCCACCACATCTTCGCGGCGGAAAGCAAACGGCCGGAAGGTCCATACACAAATCCCAGGTACATCGGTCCCGGCTTTGATCCGGCCGTCCTGGTGGATGACAAGAAAGATGAGCACGGCAATCAGAGGGTCTATCTATACTGGTCCGTTGAGCGTGAGCGTTCGGCATATGTCTGTGAACTGGATCCCATCACCCTGAGAAAGATCGAAGGTACGCTCCATGTGCCCATCGGTCACAGCAGCGCAGCAGGCGGAAACGACACCATGCCCCACAGAAATCTGGCTCCCTTCTATTTCTTCGAGGGACCCTCCATCCGAAAGGTTAGAGACTTCTATGTGCTGTCTTATGCCAAAACCGACGACCTCCCCGGCAACGGCAGTCTGGCTGAGATCGGTTACGCCTACAGTGACAATCCTTACGGTGATCCCAGACTGGGCAGTCCATGGCAATTCGGCGGTGTGATCATAGATAACCGGGGAGAGCTTATCCGGGACCCCTATTCCTCCCGCAACGTCACCACCTACAAAGGCGGAAACAACCACGGCGGGATGATCGATGTCAACGGACAGTGGTATCAGATTTACCATCGCTGGACCGGCGTCGGCCCCACGCGGCAGGCTATGGCAGAGGCAATCAACCTGCGTATCGAAGCGGAAAAACTGATCATTGAACAGTCGGAGGTCACCTCTCAGGGGTTTCGGACGGCAGGATTGAATCCCTATGAAAGTCAGTACGCCATCAGCGCTTGCTTTGGACTGGGCAGTTATACCTTCGACGTCAACCCTGCCCAGGACTTCAATCCTGACAGCCTCCGTGAAGACCGGTATCCTGTAACCAATCTGCAAAACCAAAGCTGGCTGGGATACAAGTATTTCCACTTTCATGAGGGAATCAAAGAAGGACAGCGGCTTTACCTAACGCTCTTCCTCAAGGACTGCGCTGCCGGTACAATCCATATTTACGCGGCGGAGCCAAAGGAATCCTGTTTCTCGCCGGAAATGCCCAGAACCCGCATCGGTACTGCCGTACTGGACGGAACCAATGTATTCCGTGAAATCGTTGTTCCCGTAAGCGCCCTGCGGGGGCGAAAGGCGATCTATCTGGAGTTCTGCTCCGATGCCGAAGGCACTGTCTGCGAGCTGGATAAACTCCGGTTCACCGTCGGAGATGATGGCAGTGTATTTTCCGAAGGGTAAAACCTTTCTTCTGAAATAGACCCTAACGTATTAGAGTAGATATTCACACCAGTGCCGGAACGCACCTGGACTTATCCATCAACGAACTTCCCCAAATTCGCCCCGCCGTAATTTGTGAAGCGCGAAGAAGTAATAAGTAAAAACCGGCAACCTTCCGTCGAAGGTTGCCGGTTTTTGTTATTAGTGTACACTTTAGATATCACTCTTTGGACGAAGAAAAAGGGCGTCCTGCTTCAAAACATACAAATATTTCTTTCGGAAGATTCGACATAGAGCACTTAATCAATATAATCGGAATAATAGAAAAAACCATCAACTAAAGAATGATCTGATCGTTTGTATAACTTGCCATGCCAGATTTGTTACAAAAATATTTTCTCTGGAAAGAATTTATATGGAGTCGCCGACGTCCTGCCCGGCGAGCAACAGTCCACCAGACTATTGCATTTAATGGTTCAAAACTGTCCGTCCCTGATTTCTCCAAAAAAAGCACACCGCATGGTGTGCTTTTTCTTTTGTGATTAATACCCACTTTAGATATTGCTCGTCGGAGCAACACCGGCCAGATTTGGTTGCATTTTTATTTTCCGTTGGAAAGTAAAAATTATTGTGTCGCTCGGTCGAGCCCTCGCGAGCGGCGCTCATCCGCGCCGCATTTACATCTTCAAATCTGTCGGTCCTGTTTCTCCAAAACAAAAAGGACATCCATTCGGACAATACCATTAAGTTAATATAGGCCTTACCCCTATGCTACAGGAAAAGTGGCATAGGGGTATTTTTTCTTAATAATTTCAAGTAAGCACTTGACAAAGTGCCAAAAATCGGACAAGCCGCCTTGTAAGCATTTTTAAGGAGGCTAGTCCGATGGAAACATACATAGAGAAAATAAAAACTACATTGTACGATCTGATTCACGAAATGTCTGAGCATTACTGGCTCTACGTATCAGACCCGGGAAGAAACTTTAGCCGGGATAGGAAACTGCCATTTGAGAAGGTATTGGCGATGCTGATTTCCATGGGAGGCGGATCGCTCCGAAATGAGCTGATCGACCATTTTCATTGCGCAGCAGATATGGCATCTGCTCCGGCTTTTGTGCAGAGAAAGGCACAGCTTCTTCCGGAGGCGTTGGAATACCTGTTTCACCGGTTCACGGAAGCAACCGCAAAAGAGCATTTTTATAAGGGATACCGGTTGCTTGCGGCTGACGGTTCCGATTTGCAAATCTTTGCTGACTCCAAGGATGCCGATTCCTACTATCCCGGAACAAACGGTCAAAAGCATTACAGTATGCTCCACATCAATGCGGTATATGATCTGCTGAGCAGAACATATCAGGATATTCTGATTCAGAAAGGCCGGAAAACGAATGAAAATGCTGCCCTGGTGCAGATGACAGACCGTTCCTCTATTCCCAAGGCTATCCTCATTGCAGACAGAAATTATGAAGCCTACAACGGAATTGCCCACATCGAAAAGGTGGGGTGGAAGTATCTTATCCGTATTCGGGACACAGCAGGAATGATTCGACCCTTTCACTTTGACACTAACTGCGACTTGGATGTA
>JAZSLC010000040.1:0-3773 GCA_045535175.1 Faecousia sp.
GGCCCCGGCCGTATTGTCTGGATGCCCAAGATGCTGAAGGATCAGATGCGCGAGCGCCTGGATGCCACCGCTCTGGAGCTGTACGGTGTTGAGAACTTCACCGACATGATCGCCGACGAAACCGTCTGCACCGAGGATCCCCTGGAACTGCTGGGCTTCGTGAGCGAAGTGGGCCACCCCGTCCTCAGCATGGAACCCTTCGATATGTAATCCTCTCCGATTTTTCGGAACATAACCCCAATAAAAAGGGCTGTCCTTCGGGACAGCCCTTTGTCGGCCATGCCGACAAAAAACCGCCCTTTTGGGGCGGTTTTTGTGTTATTCAGCCTTTTAGGGCGGTTTTTGGGGGTTATTTCTTCAGGGATCTCTGGATCAGCTTCACCAGTTCCACGATGGGGATTACGGTGATGGCCAGGGCAATGGCGATGGCGTACTCCATCAGGCCCACGACGGTAAAGCCGAAGGCGTTTGCCAGGAAGGGGATCTCCAGCAGGGCGGTGGTCAGCAGGAAGGAGCCGATCATGGCGGCCCACAGGACCTTGTTGTGGCTGTGGAGGCTGAAGATGCTCTTGCGCTGGGAGCGCAGGTTGAAGGAGTGGAAGATCTCGCACATACTCATGGTCAGGAAGGCCATGGTCATGCCGTGGTCGGAAGCACCGGCGGCAATCAGTGCGGAGAAGGAACCGATTTCGGGATCCATAAATGCGCCGATCAGGTAGCTGATGAGGGTCAGGGCGGTGACCAGGATGCCCTGGTAGATCACGTCGATGCCCAGACCACCCGAGAAGATGCCGTCCTTGGAGTTTCTGGGAGGACGGTTCATGGTGTCGGGCTCGGCGTCTTCCATGCCCAGAGCCAGGGCGGGGAAGCAGTCGGTGACCAGGTTGATGAACAGCAGGTGGACGGGCTCCAGCAGGGTAAAGCCCATGAGGGTGGCGAAGAACACGCCCAGTACCTCGCTCATGTTGGAGGCCAGCAGGAACTGGATGGCCTTGCGGATGTTGTCGTAGATCCGGCGGCCTTCGCCCACGGCGGCTACGATGGTGGCGAAGTTGTCGTCAGCCAGGACCATGTCGGCCACGTTCTTGGTGACGTCGGTGCCGGTGATGCCCATGCCTACGCCGATGTCGGCGGTTTTGATGGAGGGAGCGTCGTTGACGCCGTCACCGGTCATGGCGGTGATGCAGCCGTTCTGCTTCCAGGCGGCTACGATGCGGACCTTATGCTCGGGCTGGACACGGGCGTAGACGCCGTACTGCTTCACGGCTTCGCCCAGGTCTTCGTCGGAAATAGCATCCAGCTCGGCGCCGGTGATGGCCTGGGAGGCATCGCTGATGATGCCCAGCTCTTTGGCGATGGCCACGGCGGTATCCTTGTGGTCACCGGTGATCATCACGGGACGGATGCCGGCGCTGCGGCACTCCTCAATGGCGGCCTTGACCTCGGGACGGACCGGGTCGATCATGCCGCAAAGGCCCAGGAACACCAGATTCTGCTCCAGGAACTCGGGGGTGTTGTCAGCGGGGCGCTCAGCCCAGTGGCGCTTGGCGGCGGCCAGGACCCGGAGAGCCTTGTCGGCCATGGCCTTGTTCTGGGCCATGATGGCGGCCACCTTCTCCTGAGTCATGGGGAGGATCTGGCCGTTTTCGTAGTAGTGGGTACACTTGGCCAGCACCACGTCGGGGCCGCCCTTGGTGTACTGAATGAAGGCGCCGTCCACAGCGTGGACCGTGGACATCATTTTCCGGCCGGAGTCGAAGGGGGCTTCGTCCACACGGGGGGTGGCGGCTTCCAGGTCCTGCTTCTTAAGGCCCAGCTTGCAGGCAAAGTTTACCAGAGCGCACTCGGTGGGCTCGCCCTCGGCCTGGTCCTGATCGTTCAGGTGGGCATCGGAGCAAAGGGCCATGGCGGTGGCAACCAGGGCTTCTTCCCCGGTGGATTCCACCACGGTCATCTTGTTCTGGGTCAGGGTGCCGGTCTTGTCGGAGCAGATCACCTGGGTGCAGCCCAGAGTCTCCACGGCGGTGAGCCGGCGGATCACGGCGTTGCGCTTGGACATCTTGGTGACGCCGATGGAAAGCACCACGGTAACCACAGTGGCCAGACCCTCGGGAATGGCGGCAACCGCCAGGGAAACGGCCACCATGAAGGTTTCCAGAACGGCGGCCAGATGGAAGTCACCTTCCATCAGCAGGTTGAAGATGAAAATGAAGATACAGATGCCCAGGACGATCCAGCTGAGGGTCTTGCCCAGCTGATCCAGCTTGCGCTGCAGGGGAGTCTCCTCGTCAGCGGTGGCGGCCAGGGCACCGGCGATCTTGCCCATCTCGGTGTCCATACCGGTGTGGGTGATGACGGCCTTGCCGCGGCCGTAGACCACGGTGGAGCCCATGTAGCACATATTCTTCCGGTCGCCCAGGGGGATTTCCTCCTGGCCCTCTGCCAGGCCCAGCTCCTCCAGCACCTTGTTGACGGGCACGGATTCGCCGGTGAGGGCGGCTTCCTCGATCTTCATGGAGGCGTTCTCGATGATACGGCCGTCGGCGGGGACGGAGTCACCGGCTTCCAGCAGCACGATGTCGCCGGGCACCAGCTCGTCGGAGTGGAGCACCACCAGCTTGCCGTCGCGCATCACTTTACAGGTGGCGGCGGGCATGGTTTGCTGGGCTTCAATGGCGGGGTGGGCCTTGCTCTCCTGGATGACGCCCAGGATGGCGTTCAGCAGCACCACGGCCAGGATGATGATGACTTCCGCAATCTCTTCCTCGCCGGAGATGAAGCCGGTGATGGCGCTGACGGCGGCGGCCACCATGAGGATGATCAGCATGGGGTCCTTCAGCTGGGCCAGGAACCGCTGGATCAGGGTGGGCTTGGGGGCCTCCTTCAGCTTGTTGGGGCCATACTTTTCCCGGCGGGCGGCGGCTTCCTGGGAACTGAGGCCCTCAACCGTTACCCCCAGGCCGTCCAGGACGTCCCGGGCCGATTGGGTGTAGAGTTTTTTCATACGTCTTCTCCTTTATTATAAAGTAGGGGACATGTACATTGGTCTTTTTTCAGTATAGACTCCGGAAGGGGGATCTATACTGAAAAAAGACCCATGCACAGCCGAGAGGTGTGCATGAGTCTCATTCTGACAAAGTATTCCGGGTCCGGGGAGCCGGACCGGCTGACGAAATACCTCACGCGGGGATGCCGCGCGGAATTACTCCCTCATGTATTATGGCAATCATAGCATTTTTTGCCTGAAATTGCAAGAGGGTAGGGGGAAAAATTCATAATTCATTCATTGATGGTGGGGTTTTTCAATGACAAATTGGAGGAATGATAGGAAACGCAAAGCCTCCCTTGTGTAAAGGCTGCGCCCAGGCGAGGGGGAACGCAAAGCCTCCCTTGTGTAAAGGGAGGTGTCAGCCGAACAGGCTGACGGAGGGATTGCTGTCTAGGGTTCGTGGTACGAAGGACCAACGGTACAATCCCCCAGTCGGCTGGCGCCGACATTCGCCTGCGGGCGACCCGGTCGCGGCTCTGACAGTCCACTGGACTGTCATTCACTACCGCGACTGCGCTTCGCTTACCCTTTACACAAGGGGGCCATGAGTGCGTGGTTCCTTTGCACAAGGGGGCCATGACGCAAAGCCTCCCTTGTTAAAGGGAGGGGGACCGCGTTAGCGGTGGAGGGATTGCCGTCTAGGGATTGTGGTACGAATGTACAACGGTACAATCCCCCAGTCGGCTGGCGCCGACAGCCCCCTTTACACAAGGGGGCCATGAGG
>JAZSLC010000051.1:0-17036 GCA_045535175.1 Faecousia sp.
GTTAACACTGTCTTCCTAAGACCGCTTGGCCTCCGACTTTTCCTCCGGTGCGTTTTCCAGCACGTAGGCGATGACGTATTTGAGCATATCCTCCGCCATGCGCATGTCATCGGACAGGGCGGCGAAGGCGATCTCCGGCTCGATCATCCAGAATTCCGCAGCGTGGCGGGTGGTGTTGGAGTTTTCCGCCCGGAAGGTGGGGCCGAAGGTGTAGATGTTGCGGAAGGCCATGGCGAAGGTCTCGCCGTTCAGCTGGCCGGAAACGGTCAGGTTGGTAGGCTTGCCAAAGAAGTCCTGGGAGAAGTCGATCTTGCCGTCCTCGGTCATGGGCACGTTCTGCAGGTCCATGGTGGTGACCTGGAACATTTCGCCGGCACCCTCACAGTCGGAACCGGTGATCAGGGGGGTGTGGACATAGACGAAGTCCCGGTCCTGGAAGAACTGGTGAATGGCCATAGCTGCCAGGGAGCGGACACGGAACACGGCCTGGAAGGTGTTGGACCGGGGCCGCAGGTGGGTGATGGTCCGCAGGAACTCCATGGAGTGGCGCTTGGGCTGCAGGGGGTAGTCGCCGGTGGAAGGACCTTCCACGGTAACGGTCTGAGCCTGGATCTCGAAGGGCTGCTTGGAGCCGGGAGTCAGGACCACGGTGCCCTTGATGATCAGCGCTGCGCCGATGTTGATCTTGGAAATCTCCTGGAAGTTTTCGATGGTATCATTATAAACGATCTGTACGGGATTGAAGTAGGTGCCGTCGTTCAGCATGATAAAGCCGAACTGCTTGGAGGGACGGCGGTTACGCACCCAGCCGCCGATCTCGATGGTCCGGTCGGCATATGCTGCGGTGTTCTTGTACAGTTCGCGAACAGAAATCAGTTCCATTTTGCGTTACCTCTCTTGCTTGGTTTGATAATTTACCAGTATACGCCAAACGGCGGGATTTTACAAGGGGGAAAGTGGAAAAATTCTGCTATTTTTTCGGGAATCGGTGGAGCGGGGCAGGGAAGGGGACCCTGTTTACCGGGCGGCGGGGGAAATTTCTGCAAGCTATGAAAAATAATGTCAAATAGCCCCTGTTTGTTTGACAAATCGCCATATTCCTGCTATAATGCATAGTCAGCATACTATGTGTATCCAAAGTCCCGACAAAGGAGATCGACCGTGGTTTTAAGAAGCATTTTCAAAGGAATACTGACGGTACTGGTGGCGGTTTTTGTGTTTGCCACCCTGGGACCGATGCTTTACGGCCTCTCCATGGGAACCGGAATGCCCCAGGAGGGCAAAGCCAAAGCCCCGGTTCAGGCCGTGGTGGTGGAGCGGTTCAATATGCATATGCAAAACCGGGTGGCGGATGCCCTGGATGGGGTGCTGACGGTGGAAAAGACCTACTGGCTCAGCGACCACGATCCTGTGGCTCCCAAGCCCAACCCCGAGAAATTCGGTACTTACGATTCCGCATCCCAGATGGAGGACTTCCTGCTGGCGGCCCGGGAGCTGCTGCAGGGTCAGGAGACCTTCTTCAAGACCACCACGCCGGACCATGAACGGGCCCCGGTGCTGACCTATCTGGATGAAACCATTATGTCCATCACCTGGAAGCAGAATGTGGCCAACATCATGTACACCTTCTGCGAGGTGAAGATTGCCCACCCCAGCCAGTTCCGCCGGTTCCTCACCGGCAACCGCTACGGCTCCGAGCTGCGGCAGACCACCAGCGAAATGGCCCAGAGCGTCAATGCGGTGGTGGCTTCCTCCGGCGACTTCTACGCCTTCCGGCCCTACGGCGTGTGCATCTACAACGGCCAGGCCTACCGGGGCAACCGGTATCTGGACACCTGCCACATCACCGAAAGCGGCGACCTGATCTTTACCAAGGCAGGTTCTTTGGTGGGCATTGACCAGGTTCAGAAATTCGCCCGGGAGAACGATGTGCGGTTCAGCCTGGCCTTCGGTCCCATCCTCATTCAGGACGGCAAGGCCGTGAAAACCGAGTATTATCCCGTGGGTGAGATCAAGGACGATCATGTGCGGGCTTCCATCAGCCAGCTGGGGGAACTGCACTACCTGATCATCACCGCCAACCACGACGACCGGCTGAATGTGTGCCTGGTGCCCGATAACCTGGAAATGTACCAGCGACATCTGCTGAACATGGGCATCGACAACGCCTACTGCCTGGACGGCGGCCAGACTGCGGTGATCGTCCACAACGGCCAGGTGGTCAACGCGGTGGAGAAGGGCGTTCAGCGGCCCATCAGTGACATTTTCTATTTTGCAACCGCGATCCCCAGTTCCGAAGGGAAATGAGCGGCGGCAGGCTTTCGTTTATCAAAGGAGAATCCCCATGAAGAAAAAGTTTTGGAAGGTCTTCTGGAAGATCTTCAATGTGGTTTTGACGCTGGCGGTGGCGGCAGGTTCTTTGTACTGCCTGATGGATCCCATGATCACACTGCTGACGGGCACCGGCATTACCTCCCAGAGTGAGGTGGGTGCGCCCCAGTCTGCGGGCATGGTGGACCGCTACAATATGTACATCAACAACCGGGTGGCCGGCGCACTGGATGGCGTTCTTGCTGTGAAGAAGCTCTACTGGCTCAACGATCAGGACATTGTGGCTCCCGAACCCAATCAGAGCAAGTTCGGTGTTGCAGCCAAGTCCTCCGACATGGGCCATTTCCTGATGGATGCCCAGGAGATCCTGGGGGGCCAGAAGACCCTTTTCAGTACCGAAACCCCGCTGATGCCCGGCAGTAAGGTGAATTACTATCTGGATGAAACCATTATGGCCATCACCTGGAAGCAGGTGCTCCATGAGGGCGTTTACACCATCAGCGAGGTGAAGATCGCCCATCCCAGCCAGTTCCGCCGGTTCCTGTCCGGCGGTGCCTACGGCTCCGGCATCCAGCTTTCCACCACCCACATGGCCCAGATCGTCAACGCGGTGGTGGCTTCCTCCGGCGACTTCTATGCCTTCCGTCCCATGGGTGTGACGGTGTATGAGGGCGTGGTGCGCCGCGGCAACGATGATTCCGTGGACACCTGCTACATCGACGACAAGGGCAATCTGCTCTTTAGCTTCCGGGGGCAGTTCGATAACAACGACCAGATCCAGCAGTTTGTGGATGATAACAACATCCGTTTCAGTATGTCCTTCGGCCCGGTGCTGATCCAGGACGGGGTGGCCCGGGACCTTCCTGCCAACTATGCCATCGGCGAGGGTACCAAGAAGTATTCCCGTGCGGTGCTGTGCCAGCTGGATGACCTGCACTATCTGGTGATCACCGTGAACCGGGAAGGCGTTTACCGCAACGTGCCTAACCTGAAGATGCTTCAGGACGAGCTGATGAAGTTCGGCGTGCGCCATGCCTACACCCTGGACGGCGGCCAGACCGCTGTCCTCGTCATGAACGATAAGCTCATCAACCGGGTGGACTGGGACGAGCAGCGGCTTATCAGTGACATTTTCTACTTTGCCACGGCCCTGCCGGAGCATCTGAACCAATAACCCCTCCCGTAAAGGAGACCGATTATGAAGCGCATCATCATTTGGATATTGAAAGCACTGCTGACCCTGGCTGCGGCAGCGGTGAGCCTGGCGGTGCTGCTTCCTCTGCTGCTGACCGTGGCAACAGGCGAGAGCGGCTTCGGCCTGCCTGCCGCACCCCCCAGCGGCAAGTTCTACGAGGCCTTTGCCGGGGTGACGGAACTGGTGGGCCTGAGGCTCAGCGGTGCCCGGGATGAGGCTTACGCCCTCCCCAAGGTCTATTGGCTGAACGATGATACTGTGGTGGCTCCCGAGCCCAATCAGGCCCTCTTCGGATACACCAAAGACCCCAAAGAACTGGAGGGCTTCCTGAGCGATGCCCAGAAGGTGCTGAAAGGTCAAAGGACCCTCTTTACCACCGAAACATCTCTGATGCCCGGCACCGGAGTGACCCATTACCTGGACGACAGCATCATGGCCATCACCTGGAAGAGTGCCATCAACGGCAGGGCCGTCACCATCAGCGAGGTTAAGATTTCCCATCCCAGCCAGATCCGCCGGTACTTTACCGGGGATGCCTATGGCTCCGGCATTTTAAGGGAGCCCAGCACCATGTCCACCCAGGTCAATGCGGTGGTGGGCTGCGCCGGTGATTTTTACTTCAACCGGGACCCGGGTCTGGTGGTGTACAAAGGCACCGTCTGGAGGGAAAACGATGCGGTGGTGGAAACCTGCCACATCGATGACAAGGGTGACATGATCTTTACTTACATGAACCGGTTCAAAAGCAAACAGGAGGCCCAGCAGTTTGTGGATGAAAACAACATCCGCTTCAGTATGTCCTTCGGCCCGGTGCTGGTGGAAAACGGTCAGGCTGTGCAGATTCTGCAGTGGTATCCTGTGGGTGAGGTGAACCTGCGCTATTCCCGTGCGGTGCTGTGCCAGCTGGATGAACTGCACTACGTAGTGGCTACCGTCAACTACGAGGACCCTTACAAAACGGTGATGAACATTTACGAGCTGCAGAATATGGTGATGGGTTGGGGTGTGCGCCACGCCTATACCCTGGATGGCGGCCAGACAGGTGCCATCATTATGAACGATAAACTGATTAACCGTCCCGACTGGGGCTTCCAGCGCCATGTCAGTGACATTTTCTATTTTGCCACCGCCATCCCCGACGGGGGAAATAAAGGAGAGTAACCATGAAAGTTTCCAAGATTATTGCCTTAATTGTTGGTATCCTGTTCGGCATCGCATCGCTGCTGACGGCTGCCTTCACCGTCAAACTGAGTTTTGAAAACAAAGACGCGCTGCCCCAGCTCATCGGCCCTGCCGAGGATGCCCGGAATGTGGTGGAGCAGATTATGGTGGCCCTGGATCAGCAGGACTATCAGACGGTCTCCTCTCTGATGGTGGGAAATCCGGACCTGGGCATGGACCAGGAGCCTGCCGACGAGGTGGGCAAGCTCTTCTGGACCGCCTACGTCCAGAGCTTCCGCTATGAGATGGTGGGGGAGTGCTATGTGACCAAGGACGGCCTGGCCCAGATGGTGCGCATCAGCTATATGGACCTGAATGAAGCCACGGAGCCCCTGCGTGAGGCTTCCCGGACCCTGCTGCAGGAACGGGTGGCGAATGCCAAGGATGCTTCCGAGGTGTACAACGAGGCCGGTGAATACCGGGAAGATGTGGTTATGGAAGTGCTGCAGGAGGCTGCCGAGCAGGTGCTGCAGCGGGAATTCTCTCAGAAAACCACGGAACTGACGGTGAACCTGGAGTTCCGGGACGGACGGTGGCAGGCGATCTTCGACGACGCCATGCTGAAGGCCCTGATGGGCGGCATCACCGGCTGAACCGGGAAGGATGGAGTGACGGATTATGGATAAAATTGCCTTTATTTACGGAGAAACCTTTATTTACTGGAGTCCCATCATCATGTCCCTGGCGGTGGTGACGGCCATGCTGGCCTTCCTGGCCTTCTACATCGGCTCCACCGGCGACGGCATCGGAGGCTTTTTGTGCCTGCCCCTGAGCCTGGTGCTTTCCATGGTGGTGTCCCGGTTCATCCACTGGTACTGCCGGGCCGACTCCTACGAGAGCATGGAGTCTGCCATGTCCAATTTTTCCAGCGGCGCATACGCCCTGATGGGTGTGTTCTTCAGCTGTTTGGCGGTGGCCTGCGTGCTGCGATTGGTGCGCATCACCAAGAGCCTGCCCAAAATGCTGGATGCCATGGCCCTTGGCGGCAGCCTGGGCATTGCGGTGGGTCGTATGAGCCATATGTTCACCACCACCGACCGGGGTTTTATCATTGAGGGCTACTACGATATGCCCTGGATCTTCCCGGTGGAAAACGCGGTCACCGGAGAGCCGGAGTACCGTCTGGCTACCTTTATGATCCAGGCTATGGTGGCCGGTGCCCTGTTTGTGATTCTTTCGATCTTCTTCATTCAGAGTAAGATCCGCAAGACCGGCAAGAACGGCGACACCTGTCTGCTGTTTCTGCTGATCTACGGCGCTTCCCAGATCATTCTGGACAGCACCCGGTATGACTCCCTCTTTATGCGCAGCAACGGCTTCATCAGCATCGTTCAGATCCTGGGTGCCGTGGGTCTGGTCACCGCTGCGGTGGTGTTCTCTGTGCGCATGGTGAAGGCCCGGGGCTTCAAGTGGTTCTTCCTGGTGATGTGGGTTGCGGTGCTGGGCCTGGTGGGCCTGGCGGGCTACATGGAGTACTATGTGCAGCGCCACGGCGATATGCCGCTGTACTGCTACAGCACCATGACCACCGCCCTGGTGGGCGCTGTGGGTGTGGTGGTGCTGATCCGGCTGTTCGCCGTGACGGCGGAGCGCAAAGCCCAGCGCAAGCAGGCCCAGCTCCAGGAAGCCTGAACAGAATATTCCGCAAAGCGGGGCAGAGGAGTCTGCCCCGCTCGACTTTTAAGCACCCGCGTCATCCTGAGGGCCGCAGGGCGGCCGGCCAATGCGTGCCCGGGTTGGGGGGCGTTGTTACGTGCCTGTGCCGCTCGGTTCGGTAACACCCCCGCGTCATCCTGAGTGGAGCGAAGCGGAGCCGAAGGATCTTCTGCGTTTCAAAAAGGAAGAACGTGCAAGATCCTTCGGCACGCGGCGGTCGCCGCTGCTCAGGATGACGCGGAGTTTAGGCGGTTGCGTGGATCGGTAGGGCTTCAAAACCGGGGCGTTTCGGGCCAATGTGGGCATTGGCCCCTACGGTGGAGCCTGGCTGGTTTCTTGTAGGGACCGACGTCCTCGGCGGTCCTCACGGTATAACGGAGCGAATCGAGCGGCGCAGGTGGGGATCGAATTTAGACCACCTGGCGCACGGTACGGTAACGGAACGATACCGAGCAGAGTTAACGCGTAGCGAATACCGCCAACATAGCGCACGAATTGTCAGCCGGCACTGCCGGCCGGCGCGAAATCAAAAGAAACTGCTTGCATTTCTCCCGAAAACTGGGTATAATAAGCTGATTGATTATACATATTACAATGAGGTAGAATTCGTGTATCTTAAATCTTTGGAAGTGCAGGGCTTCAAATCCTTTCCGGATAAGACCCTGATTCGGTTCGGTGACGATATCACCGCCATTGTGGGCCCCAACGGCTCCGGTAAATCGAATATTTCCGACGCCATTTTGTGGGTCATGGGCGAGCAGAGCACCAAAACCCTCCGGGGCGCCAAGATGGAGGACGTGATCTTCGGCGGTACCCAGAAGCGCTCCCCCGTGGGCTTTGCGGAGGCCACCCTGACCCTGGACAATACCGACCGGGCCCTCCCTTATGATGCGGACGAAGTGATGGTCACCCGCCGCTATTATCGCAGCGGCGACAGTGAGTACTATATCAACCGCCAATCCGCCCGGCTTCGGGACATCCATGAGATGTTCATGGACACCGGTCTGGGGCGGGAAGGCTACTCCAACATCGGCCAGGGCCGCATTGACGAGATCCTCTCCCTGAAGAGTGCCGACCGCCGGGAGATCTTTGAGGAAGCAGCCGGCATCAGCAAGTACCGTCACCGCAAGGAGGAAACCGAGCGCAAGCTCCAGCACACCGAGGACAACCTGATGCGCATCGGTGACAAGATCCAGGAACTGCAGATGCAGCTGGAGCCTTTGAAGGTCCAGTCCGAGAAGGCAGTGCGCTACCTGGAGCTGCGGGAAGAACTGCAGGGGGTAGAGGTGGCCGTGTGGCTGGAAATGCTCCAGCGCATATCTGCCGCTGCCAAGAAGGCCGAGGAGGACTACGCCAGCGCCGCCTTTGTGCTGCAGCAGGCCCAGGAGACTCTGGATGGCCTTTACCTGCGCTCCGAGGAGCTGACGGAGCAGCTGCGCCAGCGGGATGCCGACCTGGAAACCGTCCGGGTCAAGGTGAATATGCTGGAATCCACCACCCAGCAGCTGGACGGCCAGCTGGCGGTGCTGCGGGGCAACGTGGAGAACAATCTGGTGACCATCGCCAGAATCGAAGAAGAAATCCGGGGCCAGGAGGACCGCAGCGGTGGCATCACCGCCCAGATGGACCAGGCCCGGCAGCGTATTGAAGAGATTACCCGCCTGCTGACGGAAAAGCGGCAGACCATTGCTGCGCTCCAACAGGAACTGGCGGCCATGACCGCCAATGCCCAGGGCATGACCCGGCAGTTTTTGGAACTGCGGGGCCGTGAGACCGCGCTGGCTGCCGACCTGGCAGGCCGGGAGGCGGATATCCGGGCCCTGGAAGAGAGCATTGCCCAATCCGGCCAGCGGATCGCCCAGCTGACCGAGGATCTGGCTGCCGGGGAAACCCGTGAAAAGGCTGCCCGGGAAGCGCTGGAGGAATGCATCCGGGACCTGACGGCTGCCCGGGAAGAGGTGACCTCCGCCTCCAACATGATCGCAGGCTACACCCTGCGGCTCAAAAACCGGGAAAAGCGCCGGGACGAGCTGGCAGAGGAGCTGCGGGCCGTCACTGCCAAACTGGAAGGCATCCAGGCGAAAGCCCGGGTGTACCGGGCCATGGAGCGGGATTTTGAAAGCTATCACAAGTCCGTGAAGCTGGTGATGCAGGAAGCCCAGCGGGGCGCCCTTCGGGGCATTCACGGCCCCGTGTCCCGGCTGATCCGCACCGCCGACGAGCACACCGTGGCCATGGAGATCGCCCTGGGCGCCGCCATGCAGCAGATTGTGGTGGATTCCGAAGCTGAAGGCAAGGCCGCCATCGGCTACCTGAAGCGCACCGGCGGCGGACGGGCCACCTTCCTGCCCCTTTCGGTGATTCGTGGCAAGGCCCTCAGCGAGCAGGGGCTGGACCGGTGCCGGGGCTTTGTGGGCCTGGCATCGGAGCTTCTGACCTTTGAGGAGCGGTACCGTGGGATCGTGGAGAACCTTCTGGGCCGCACGGTGATCGTCCGGGACATTGACTGCGCCATTGAAATGGCCAGAAAATTCTCCAACCGCTTTAAGATCGTCACTCTGGACGGCCAGGTGGTGAATCCCGGCGGTTCCATGACCGGCGGTTCCGTCAGCCGGGAGGCCGGCATTCTCTCCCGGGCCAACGAGCTGGAAAAGCTTACTGCCCAGGAACAGGAACTGACCGAACGGCGTCAGCGGCTGGAAACGGATCTGCGGGAGGCCCAGCGGGCCGTGGACCAGGTGTCCTTCCAGATGACCGCCGTTTCCGATCAGCTGCGGCAGGCCCAGGATCAGGTGCTGACCCTGGAAGGCCGTGAAAAGCAGCATGAGATTCTGCTGCAGGCCATCTGCGAGGCGGCAGAATCCGCCCGCCGGGAGCTGGAAGCCCTCCGGGCCCGGGAACGGGCCGACCGGGAGCGCTTTGCTGCCCAGCAGGCCAAAATTCAGGTTTATACCGGGGAATTGGAGTCCGTCCGGGCCTCCATTGCCCGATTGGAAGGCTCCCAGGCAGAAGCTGCCGAAGCCTCCGCCCAAATTACCGGACAAATCACCGCCCTCCGGGCCGAAGAAGCGGCCCTGGATGCGGAAAGTCAGACCGCCCGGACCCACATCGGGGATCTGGAGCAGCTGCGCAGCGCCATGGAAGGGGACAAGGACCGGAAGCTGGCCCTGATGGAGATGGTGCGCCAGGACAATCAGCGCCTCACACTGGAAATCGATGCCGTTACCCGGCGCCGTCAGGAAAACGAGGAAGAAACCGCCCGGATGCGGCAGGAGCTGGACAGGATTCTGAAGCTGCGCTCCGAAACGGAAGCGGCCCGGACCAAAGCAGATCGGGAGGCCCAGGAGCAGAACAAGGATATTGTTACTATGACCAGAACCTGCTCTTTGCTGGAACAGAAGAAGGCCACCACCGCCATGGAAGAGCGGCAGATCATCGACAAGCTCTGGGACAGTTACGAGCTGACCCCCGGCACCGCCGGAGAGAAGGCCGGCCAAATCGAATCCGTGGCTGCCGGTACCAGGCGCATTGCCGAGCTGAAGCGGAAGATCTCCGCCCTGGGCACCCCCAACCTGGGTGCCATCGAGGAATACGCCCGGGTCAACGAGCGCTATACCTACCTGGTGGAGCAGCAGAACGATGTGCTCACCGCCAAGCGGGAGCTGGAGAGCATCATCCGAAACATTACCCAGGAAATGACCCGGATTTTTGTGACGGAATTCGCCAAAATCAACCAGTTTTTCGGGGAAACCTTCCAGGAAATGTTCGGAGGCGGCAAGGGCCAGCTGGTGCTGGAAAACCCGGACGAGCCCCTGACCTGCGGCATCGAGATCCGGGTGCAGCCCCCCGGAAAGCAGCTGAAAACCATTACCCTCCTTTCCGGCGGCGAGAAGGCCTTTGTGGCCATCGCGCTGTACTTCGCCATTTTGAAGGTGCGGCCCACGCCGTTCTGTATGCTGGACGAAATTGACGCGGCCCTGGACGACCGGAATGTGGAGCGCTTCGCCACGTATCTGCGCAGCCTCAGCCGGAAGACCCAGTTCATCGTCATTACCCACCGCCGCGGCACCATGGAAGCATCCGATGTGCTTTATGGTGTCACCATGCAAGAGCAGGGTGTTTCCAAACTGCTGCGCCTGGACCTGAACCAGATGGAGCAGTACCTGGGCATCACCGAGTAACCTCTCTGTAGGGACCGACGTCCCCGGCGGTCCTAAATAAAATCTGACCTCGATGGGCAGATTTTATTCCTAAACGACCACGTAGAGAAGGATTTTTGCCCATCGAGGTCAAAAATCCTTAAGGACCGTCCGGGAGGCCGGTCCCTACAAAGGCGTTTTATTCCATTAACATTCTCAAATCCAAAGGAGTACATTATGGGATTTTTTGATAAGATTAAGGCCGGACTTGCCAAGACCCGGGAGGCCATCAGCAGTACCCTGGGGGGCGTTTTTTCCGGCTTCAGCCAGATTGACGACGACTTTTATGACGAGCTGGAGGAGAGCCTGATCCTGGCGGACCTGGGCGTGGATACTGCTGTCAAGGCCACCGAGCGGCTGCGCAAAGCCGTCCGGGAGCAGCACCTGAAGACTCCTGAGGAGGCCAAAACCGCCCTGAAGGAGATCCTGGTGGAGATGCTGCAGGTGGGGGATACGGCCCTGAACCTGTCCACCAGCCCTGCGGTGATCCTGGTGATCGGCGTCAACGGCGTGGGCAAGACCACCACCATCGGCAAGCTGGCCACCCGGCTGGTAAATGAGGGTAAGAAGGTGCTGCTGGTAGCCGGCGATACCTTCCGTGCTGCCGCTGCCGACCAGCTGGAGATCTGGGCCAAGCGCTCCGGTGCGGCCATCGTCCGCCAGCATGAGGGGGCCGACCCCGCTTCCGTGGTCTATGACGGCATCCAGTCCGCCAAGGCCAAAGGGGTGGATGTGATCCTGGTGGATACCGCCGGACGGCTCCACAACAAGCAGAACCTGATGAACGAGCTGGGCAAGATCAGCCGCATCGTGGAACGGGAACTGCCCGATGCAGCCCGGGAAGTGCTGCTGGTGCTGGACGGCACCACCGGCCAGAACGGCCTGATCCAGGCAAAGACCTTCAAAGAAATCGCCGGCGTTACCGCCATCGCCCTGACCAAGCTGGACGGTACTGCCAAGGGCGGCATCGTCATTGCCGTGGCCGATGCCCTGCAGATCCCCGTGAAGTTTGTGGGCGTGGGCGAACAGCCTGACGACCTGATGGAATTCCAGGCCCGGGACTTTGTGGAAGCCCTGCTGTAATGAGGTGCCCAAATGAAAGTTGTATTAGCCAGTAAAAACCGCCATAAACTGGTGGAAATTGCCGCAATTCTGGAAAAACTGGACATCGAACTGGTGCTCCAGAGCGAGCTGGGCATCGACATCGATGTGGAAGAGACCGGCACCACCTTTGAGGAGAACTCCCTTCTGAAGGCCCGGGCCGTGATGGAGGCCACCGGCCTGCCCGCCCTGGCGGACGATTCCGGCATTGCTGTGGATGCCCTGAATGGGGAGCCGGGGGTCTATTCCGCCCGGTACGGCTTTGATGACAGCCTGGACGATCACGGCCGCATGATGCTGCTGCTGAAAAACACCCAGCAGGTGCCCGATGACAAGCGCCAGGCCCAGTTCGTCTGTGTCATTACCCTGGTGACTCCGGAAGGGGAGGTCATCCAGGCCCGGGGCGAAGTCCACGGAACCCTGACCCGGGAGCCCCGGGGAGAGAACGGCTTCGGCTATGACCCCATTTTCTTCTATCCCCCCATGGGCATGACCACCGCGGAGCTGCCCCCGGAAGTGAAAAACCGGGTTTCCCACCGGGCCAATGCCCTGAAACTGATGTATGAGAAGCTTAAGGAGGCAGGATATGCTGACAAGTAAGGAAAGAGCGGAGCTGCGTGCCCGCGCGAATACCCTGGACACCACCCTGATGGTGGGCAAGGGCGGCATCACCGAGACCCTGATCGCCGAGGCGGACAATCAGCTGACCGCCCGGGAACTGGTGAAGGGCAAAGTGCTGGAAGGGGCCTTTCTGACCCCCCGGGAGGCCTCTGATGCCATTTGTGAAGCCACCGGCGCCGACGGCGTGGGCGTGGTGGGCAATAAGTTTATCATTTACCGCTTCAGCGAGAAGCTGCAGGCCCAGCGGAATCAGACCGGCCGGGCCAAGCGCAAGCCCGTTCCCGTGTCCAAGCAGAACCCGGTCCGCAAGGGCGCCAAGGCCCGCCGGCTGGTGGCCAAGCAGCAGCGGGAGCAGCGCAACGAATACTTCCGCCAGCAGGCCATCGACCGTGCCATCGAGCGGGCCAGAGAACGCCAGCTCCACGGCGAAGAATAGGCCCGCATGGCGGGCAGCAAATGCGTGCCCAGGTGGTCGTTTGTCGTTACGCGTTCACTTCGCTCGGTATCGTTCCGTTCCCCTACCGTGCGCCGGGTGGCCTATTCGACCCCACCACCTACGCCGCTCGACCGGACACACCCTTGTAGGGTCCGACCTCCCGGGCGGTCCTTAAGGATTTTTGACCTCGATGGGCAAAAATCCTTCCCTACGCCGGTGTATGTAATAAAATCGGCCCATCGAGGTCCGATTTTATTTAGGACCGCCGAGGACGTCGGTCCCTACAAGGCGTACCGAACCGAGCGGCGCAGGCACGTAACGATTATAACCCAACCTATGCACGAATTGTAAGGCCGCACTGCGGCCCACGAATTTGGTCCCCGCCATGCCGACGGCTTGGAATTATACATTACCTCAAAGTCGAGCGGCGCAGGCACGTAACGATAATAACCAACCTATGCACGAATTTGGTCCCCGCCATGCGGGGGGAGGTTTGACGATGCGACTTGGTATTTACGGAGGAACCTTCAATCCGCCCCACCTGGGGCATATCCGGGCTGCTGCTCAGGCCCTGGAGGCGCTGAATCTGGACCGCCTTCTGGTGATCCCGGACCGGATCGCCCCCCATAAAGTGATCCCGGAGGGCTCACCCAGCCCTGACCAGCGGCTGGAAATGGTGCAGCTTGCCACCGCCGCCTGCAGCGGTATGGAAGCATCCGACCTGGAACTGCGCCGGGAAGGCCCCAGCTACACCTACCTGACGGTGGAAGCCCTGGCCGAGGCGCATCCGGGGGATGAACTGTACCTGCTGATGGGCACCGATATGTTCCTGAGCTTCCTCTCCTGGCGTTACCCGGAGCGCATCACGGCCCATGCGGCCCTGGCGGTGTTCTGCCGTGGGGAAAAAGGGGAGCGGGAGGCCATCGCGGCAGAGAAAGCCCGCATGGAAGAACGCGGCATCCGGGTCTTCCTGATCCAAAACTCTGTCACCGCCATTTCTTCCACAGATCTTCGCAGAATGCTCCATTTCCGCTGCGCAGGGGAGTTTTTGGACCCGAAAGTGGAACAATATATTTACGATCAAGGCCTTTACGGCACCGGCCGGGACCTTCGGAACCTGCCTATGGACCGGCTTCAGGAAACGGTTGTTTCCCTGCTGAAGCCCAGCCGGGTAAACCATGTGCTGGGCTGCCGCCAGGCGGCGGTGGAGCTTGCCCGGCTTCACGGGGCCGATGAAACCCACGCTGCCCGGGCGGCCTTGCTCCACGACATTACCAAAGCCCTGGACGGCCCTCTCCAATTGACATTGTGCCGCAGCCATGGTATGATTTTAGGCGAGTTTTACCGGAAAAACCCCAAAACCCTCCATCAAACCACCGGCGCGCTGGTGGCGGAGCGGATCTTCGGGGAATGTCCGGAAGTGGTGGAGGCCATTCGCTACCATACCACCGGCAAGGCAGACATGAACTTACTGCAGAAAATCATCTATGTGGCCGACTACATGGAGCCTAACCGGGATTTCCCCGGGGTGGAGGAGCTTCGCCGTCTGGCCCATGAGGATATAGACAAGGCCCTGGAGCTGGGCCTTACCATGACCATTCAAATGCTGACGCAGCAGGGAAGGGAAATCTCCCCGGAATCCCGGGAAGCCCTGGCCTGGCTGAGAAAGGAAGAGTAATATGAAAAGTCCCAAAGAAGTAGCCATCATTGCAGCCAAAGCCCTGGACGAGAAGAAGGGCCATGACATCAAGCTGCTGCGGATCGACCGGGTCTCCAGCCTGGCGGACCATTTCCTGATCTGCACCGGCACCTCCAACACCCACGTCAAGACCCTGTGCGACTATGCCGAGTACGCCATGGAGCAGGCGGGGGAGACCCTTCTGGGCCGGGAAGGCCACCGGGGCAACACCTGGGAGCTGCTGGACTACGGCACCATCGTGATCCACGTATTCACCGAAGAAGCCAGATCCTTCTACGCCCTGGAGCGGCTCTGGGCCGATGCCGAGCAGGTGGACCTGACCGGGATTGTCATTGAGGAGGATTAAGCCATGCAATACGATCACAGCGCCATAGAGAAAAAATGGCAGGCCTGGTGGGAAGAACACCAGACCTTCCGCACCGACGTCTGGGACTTCAGCAAGCCCAAGTACTACGTGCTGGATATGTTCCCTTACCCCTCCGGCGTGGGCCTTCACGCAGGCCACCCCGAGGGCTACACCGCCACCGACATCATGTCCCGCATGAAGCGGATGCAGGGCTTCAACGTGCTGCACCCCATGGGCTACGACTCCTTCGGACTGCCTGCGGAGCAGTATGCGGTGGACACCGGCAACCACCCCAACGGCTTCACCCAGAAGAACATCGCCACCTTCTCCGGCCAGCTGAAGGAGCTGGGCTTTGACTACGACTGGTCCAAGGTCCTGGCCACCTCCGACCCCAGTTTCTACAAGTGGACCCAGTGGATCTTCAAGAAGCTGTGGGAAGCAGGCTACGCCAAGCGCATCGAGATGCCCGTCAACTGGTGCGAAGAACTGGGCACCGTCCTTGCCAACGACGAAGTCATCGACGGCAAGTCCGAGCGGGGCGGCTATCCCGTTGTGAAGAAAATGATGATGCAGTGGGTCATTGACCAGCCTGCCTTCGCCGAGCAGCTTCTGGAGGGCCTGGAGCAGATCCAGTGGCCCGAATCCACCAAGGAGATCCAGCGCAACTGGATCGGCAAGTCCACCGGTGTGGAAGTGGACTTTAAGCTGGTGGGCGGCGGCAGCTTCTCCATCTACACCACCTGTATCGAAACCATCTACGGCATCACCTTCATGGTCCTGGCCCCTGACGGCAAGATCACCGCATCGCTGCTGGACCGGGTGGAAAACCGGGAAGAGGTGGAAAGCTATATCGCAGCCGCCGCTGCCAAGAGCGAAATCGACCGCACCGACGCCACCAAGACCAAGACCGGCTGTCCCCTGAAGGGCATCTACGCCATCAACCCCGTAAACGGCAAGGAAGTCCCCGTGTTCATCGGCGACTTTGTCCTGGGAAGCTACGGCACCGGCGCCGTCATGGCGGTTCCCAGCCACGATCAGCGCGACTTTGAGTACGCCGTGGCCCATAACATCCCCATGATCCAGGTCATCGAAGGCCGGGACGTCAGCGAGCGGGCCTTTGAGAAGCAGGATTACCTGGGCAAGGGCTGCAAACTACTGAACTCCGAAGAATTCACCGGCCTGACGGTGGAAGAGGCCAAGGAGGCCATCACTCAGAAGCTGGAAGGCCTGGGCGTTGCCAGAAGAAAGGTCAACTACCACTTCCGGGAATGGATCTTCGCCCGTCAGCGCTACTGGGGCGAGCCCGTTCCCTGCTTCTACACCGAAGACGGCGAGACCCACTTCCTGCCGGATAGCGAGCTGCCCCTGGTGCTGCCGGTGCTGGAAGACTACAAGGGCAAGGGCGGCAAGGCCCCCCTGGAAAACGCCGAGGAGTGGAAGCACTACGATAACGGCACCCTGAAGGGCCTCCGGGAAACCTCCACCATGCCCGGCTCCGCAGGTTCTTCCTGGTACTTCATGCGTTACATCGACCCCAACAACGATCAGGCCTTCTGTGATCCGGAGCTGCTGAAGCACTGGATGCCTGTGGACCTGTACGTGGGCGGCCCGGAACACGCCGTGGGCCACCTGATCTACTCCCGCATCTGGACCCGGTTCCTCCATGAGCAGGGCCTGTGTCCCGTGGCGGAGCCCTTCAAGAAGCTGGTGCACCAGGGCATGATCCTGGGCGAAAACGGCATCAAGATGGGCAAGCGCTTCCCCGTGTTCGTGGTGAACCCCAGTGATGTGGTCCGCCAGTACGGCGCTGACACCCTGCGGCTCTACGAGATGTTCATGGGTCCCCTGGAAGTCAGCAAGCCCTGGTCCACCACCGCCGTGGCCGGCGCCAAGAAGTTCATCAACCGTGTCTGGAACTTCTTCACCGAGCCCGGTAACATCGTGGATACCGACGACGGCAAGCTGACCAAGGTCTACCACCAGACCGTCAAGAAGGTGACCAACGACTTCGAAGTTCTGGGCTTCAACACCGCCATTGCACAGATGATGACCTTCATCAACGAGGTCTACAAGAACGGTACTTGCCCCAGAGAGTTTGCGGAGGGCTTCGTCAAGATGATGTCCTGCATCACTCCCCATGTGGGCGAAGAACTGTGGCAGCTGCTGGGCCACGATACTACCATTGCATACGAGGCCTGGCCCACTTACTCCGAAGAGAAGTGCAAGGAGAC
>JAZSLC010000229.1:0-19230 GCA_045535175.1 Faecousia sp.
CTTCCCATTTTGGATGAAAAGGTGCCCATGATTTCCGTTACCAAGGGACTAATGGTTCTGGAAGACGGCAGCCTGATCTGCTATCTGGATTACTGGCAGAAGAAGCTGGATGAAATGGGGAAGAAGCTATCCCTGAACGCCATTGGCGGTCCCTGCACCAGTTATGAGCTGGTGGCCCATGATCAGACGGAAGTGGCGTTCTGCGGTAATGATCTGGACACTTTGCGGATGATCAAATCTGCGATGGCTACGGATTACTATCATATCAGCCTTTCTACCGATGTGATTGGTGTGGAAAGTGCTGTGGCGTTGAAGAACGGCTATGCGTTGGGTATTGCGCTGACCATTGGCCTAAATCAGAGGGCTTTTGGCCTGGACAGTGCGCTGCATTATAATTCCCAGGCGGCTGTGTTTGGTCAGGCCGTTCGGGAAATGAGCCGTTTGCTGGAGCTTCAGGGGGCATTGACCCTGGATAATCAGGTGATCGGTTTCGGTGACCTGTATGTGACGGTATATGGTGGCAGAACTCGTTTGGTAGGAATCCTTCTGGGAAGAGGTCTTACCATTGATGAAGCCAAAGCGGAGCTCAACGGCGTGACCCTGGAGTCGCTTGTTGTGGCCGAGCGGGTTGCAAGAGCCATCAAAATAAAGGCCGTCCGCGGATTGGTGGATTTGAAGGATTTTCCGCTCCTGATACATATTGATGAAATCTTGAGTGGTGGTGCAGTGGATCTTCCCTGGGAGGACTTCACTTTCGAAAAATGACCGATAATGGGGCGCTGAAATAGCGCCCCATATTTCGACAAAAATAAATTAAAATTTTTGAAAAAAGGTGTTGACAAATTGGGAGTGGCGTGTTAATATACTGAAGCGTTGAGCGACAGCTCACCAAACAATATATGGGCGAGTGGTGGAATTGGTAGACTCGCTAGATTCAGGTTCTAGTGTTCACTGCGGACGTGCGGGTTCAAGTCCCGCCTCGCCCACCAAAAGAAATTACCCGGTATTCTTAATGAATACCGGGCTTTTTCTGCTTATTGAGCTGTTTGTTGGCTGAAATGTTGGAAAATGTGGGGCGGGGAGTATTGAGTTTCCCTTTATGTTTCCCTTATTTGTTGACAGCCTTTATAAACTGCTCCATCCGGGCGGCGCTGGCTTGCTTCATCTGATCGGTGACGTGGCCGTAAACGTCAAGGGTAAATGCTGCTGTGGCATGGCCCAGATTCTCCTGCACCGTCTTAATATCGTCACCGGATCTGATGGATGCCACGGCGTAGGAGTGCCGCAGATCGTGGAACCGGGTTTCCGGGGATCCAATATCCTCCATGACCTTCTTAAAGTCCAGATAGACCGTCTGGTGCTTCAGGTGGCCGCCCAGTTCGTCCGTAAAGACAAAGCCGGTATCCTCCCACAATTCTCCATACCGCAGTTTGTTCTCCAGCTGCCGAACCCGTGTGCGCTTCAGGACGGCTACCACAGAAGGGGCTATGGTGATTGTGCGGCCCTTGCTGTTTTTGGTGGGTACCAGGGAATACGCTCCATTGCTGCTCCGGATCTTCTGCAGCTGTTTGTTGATGGTAATGGTGCCCTTTTTGAGGTCCACACAATCCCATAGAAGTCCCAGGACCTCACCCTCCCGCATTCCGGTAAACAGAGTAACAGTGAACAGATCCTCGTACCTGTGGCCGCTGATGGCCTTCAGGAAGGCGGTGATCTGCACCTCGTCCAAAGGCTTTAGCTCTTTCCTGACCACCTTGGGAAGCACACAGGGGTCTGTGGGATTAAAGCGGATATATCCGTTTGCCACAGCCTGCTGGAGGGCCTTGTGGAGGATTCCGTGGATGTTCTTGATTGTTTTCGCAGACAGCGGATTGCCGCCTTTCCGGGGTGTTGAGAGGCTGTTGTAGAAGCTCTGGATGGTATGCGTTGCCAGTGCCTCCAGCTTTATGGCACCCAAACCGGGCTTTAGATGTGCTTTAACGATGGCCTTGTAGCTGTCTGCTGTCCTGGGCTTTACGCCGTGTAGGTATTCGGCGGTCCAGATGTCCAGCCATTGGCCTACGGTCAGCCTGCTGGGCGCCGTGTAGGTCCCTGCATCGATGGCGGCGGTGGCTTCCTTCAGCTTCTTGGCTACCTCCTTCTGGGTCTTGCCGGTGATAGATCTCTGGACCTGTTTGCCGGTTCCTGGATCATAGCCGGTTGTGTACCGGGCCTCCCAGTAGGTGTACTCTTTGCCGTTGCGGGTGATAGTTTTCTTGCGGATCGTTCCGGTGCCGGCTGCTGCTTTTCTTGCCATTTTTATACTCCTTTCTTGACAGTGCGCCTAAAAAAGGGTATAATAAGGACGCACTGGTGCCTATGATTTGATCGTCGTGGTATTTGTGTATTGGCCGTCTGGGTGTTGGCGCACTCAGGCGGCTTTCTTTTTTTATCCGCTCCGGGTTATTCCTGGGGCGGTTTCTTTTTGTATTTGGGGATCTCTGTTAACTCCTCGACGCGCTCGACGGCTTTATGTTTCCCTCCAACATTGAGTTGTACATAACAGTCGATCAAACGACAAACGGATTCTCTGTCATAATCGTCACATGGATTTAGTGTTTTTTCGATATATGCGGAAATTGCTTTAATATTATCAGGAGTAACTCGCCGAAGATACCGCTCCTTAACGGATGGATCTGTTGCAGACCACTTTGCAACATATATTTGATCATCAAAAACAACAACTTTATCTTCGTTGGGGACTAATTTCATTTTTTCGATTGTTTCATCAGGAAGAAGTAATAATAAATCTACTTGCAGAGCGTCGGCTATTTTTTGTAGTGTCGCTAATTTTGGTTGCCCGTTGCCTATTTCATATCTACGAATAGCAGAATCAGCCATTCCGCATAAGTCGCCAAGCTGTTTTTGGGTCAGATTTTTTTCTATTCGAATATTCCTGATTTTCTCGCCAGTTGTCATGATTATCACCTCATAATAAAGGTAGCACAGGAGACGCGAAAAGTCCAGAACAATTTTTTTCTATTTGGGTATTGACAGAACAGAATGATGCTGCTACAATACTATTGCAGAACGAAATAGTTCTGTGCGAGGAGGTGAGAACATGAAAGCAAACCGCGAAAAGCTGAACCTTGCTATGGCTCGGGCCTGCATGAATACCCAGGATCTAGCAAAAGCCGCAGAGATGCCCCCGCAGACCGTCAACGGCGTAATCAGGGGCCGCAGCATTCGCCCTGCTACAATCGGCCGTATTGCAAAGGCTCTGGGTGTAGATGTAGCAGAAATCATGGAAAAGGAGGTATAACAATGTCAAAAATCGAAACGTTAACCATGAGCGTAGCGGAAGTTGCTCAGCAGTTGGGGATTTGCACAAGGGGTGTATACCAGTTGACCCACCGGGCAGACTTCCCGACAATCAGGATCGGTAAGCGCATCCGGGTATCCCGTGAAGGTCTCCGGGAATGGGTACGCAATCAGGAGCAGAACAGAATGGAGGGTACGACACAATGAAAACTACAACGACAATCAAGGCTTATGCTTATCCTGTGATCATCAAAGATCAGCGAACCGGTGAGACGTTTGATGATGTGATCGTGCTTCCTAAGGAGTGGCTGCAGATCTGCGGCAGCGAGGGTGTAAACATTTGCGACGATAAGCACATGATCTACCGGGCCTACAATGTCAGGGGCTATGAGGTCCTGGAGGTCTGCAAGCGGCGCAGCGTACAGTTGACGGTGGATCTGGAGGAGCTATACAAAGAACAGGAGGCGAAAGCCGGTGAGCCTGAATGAGCAATATCTGGCCGGATCGGTCCTGATCGATGAAAAGGTGTTCCCCAAGATCAGTAATCTCGTTACCGCCGATGACTTTGAGGATGCGTTGTGTGGGGCGATCTTTGTTGCTGCCAGCACAATTTCTACGGAGAACGGGGAAGTGGATCCTGCATCTATTCAGGCCATGGCTAGACACCAAGGTACCGAACTTCCGAGCGACTATCTGGCCCAGCTAATGGAGATCACCCCCACCGCCGCAAATTGTCTTGAATACGCCCGCCGCGTGGCCGAGGATGCCCGTACACGCCGGATTAAGGCACTGGCAGCACAGATCCAGTGTGATGCATCCTCGACACCCTCAGAGCTGCTGGAGAGGATACAGAAGGAGGCAGAACGGCTGGCGGAGAAACAACCGGATCGGCCGGGTTTCATAATAATTTCTGCGCTGGAATTGCAAAAGGCCGATTTGCCTCCGATTCAGTTTCTGATTGAAGGTATTCTTCCGGTGGGTACAAGCCTGATTACTGCGGCACCTAAGATCGGTAAATCATGGATGGTTTTGGATCTGGGGCTGTGCATTGCAGCGGGCAAGCCGTTTATGGAGCATCCGACACACCAGTGTGGTGTTCTGTATCTGGCTCTGGAAGATAGTTTAAGTCGCCTTCAAGAGCGAATGAATTCCATTTTGAAAGGAGAAGCTGCTCCAAAACAATTTTACTTTGTAACGGAGGCACCCAAACTGGATAATGGCCTGCTGGATATGCTGGAAGGTTACTTCCGTAAACACCCGGATATTAAACTTGTAATTATCGATACCCTCCAGAAGATACGCGGCCAAGCATTGCCCAGAGAATCTGCTTATGCTCAGGACTATCGGGAAATGGAGACGCTGAAGGCGTTCTTTGACAAGCGGGGAATCTCCTCAAAATTTGTACATCACGTCCGGAAGATGGGAGACGATAATGACCCGTTCAACATGATCTCCGGAACCAACGGTATCATGGGCGCTGCGGACACCGCCTGGGTAATTACAAAGAAGCGGCTGGATCAGGAAGCTACCCTTCATATTACCGGGCGTGATGTTGAGCAAAGTGATACGATTATCACTTTCGACAGGGGAGATCACAGGTGGAAACCTGTAGGACCTGCTGCATTGATCGATGCCCAGCGGGCAGAGATGCAATACGAAAGTAGCCCTGTCGTGAAAACCATTCGGGAACTGCTCAGGCAGAGCAAGGACGGGGAATGGAAGGGAACCGCAAAGGATCTGCTTGCCGAAGGAAAAAGGATTTGCAAAAGGCCTATTTCAATCAGTGCCCAGAAGCTGGGTTATGAACTGCGGGAACTGGATGCACAGTTACTGGAGCGAGATGGGATTGTTCATCAGAAAGCAAGCCATGGGAACGCCGGAAACAAGCACCATTTCTTCTTCCAGCACTGGACCGATGAAGCTGACCAGCAGGAACTACTTCCGCTTTAGTGCGTGGCATGACATAAAGCGGAAAAACCCATTCTTTTTATTCAAAGCCATTCCTCTGTTTCTTTATTGTGGAATGGGTATCAATAAAAAGAATGGCTTTTGAAAGGAAATGACATACCAAGGAGGATATTATGAAAGCAAAACAATTCTATATGACGGCGGATTACATCCATGAGGGCATTGATAAATGCGAATGGTTTGAGATCGTGGCCCCCGATGAAAATACCGCTGTCTACACAATTTTGAATTACTTAGAGAGCCAAGGCAAGGATGTGCAGTGTATTATCAATGTACTAGGCGTCAATTCGATGGACGAGCTGAAGAACTTCGTAAACAACGGACCCAAGTCCGGTGTTCACTGCATCGTCCATGTATTTGATCAGAAGGAGGTGAAGGTATAATGCCAAAGAATACAGCCAGGCAGCATTTGATCGATTCGATTACCGATCAAATCCGGAACCTGTCACTGAATGGCCTGCGGGAGGTTTTGCTGAAGGTCTGGGCGGTCAAAAAGAAGGAGGGAAAGTAATGCCCTACTACAGAGTATGCGCGGCCTGTGGCGCCGCTCTGGATCCCGGTGAGATCTGCGATTGCCGGAACAAAGAAACCGCCCCGGATGCTACCAACATCCAGAGCGGTCAGGTGGATAGTGAATTGACAGACACACAATCCACCTCCAATTTTAACGAATAATCAGGAGGAAATCAAGTGTGAAATTTATGAAGTTTATCCCAGAGTATGAGGCCATGACCGGTGAGAAGGTATCTCCTGAGGTCGCTCGGCTTGCTGAATTGATGGATTCTGTCGGACAGAGGTTTGAGGCCAAGGGCTACGAGGATGCCTCTCAGGGATTGACGGCGTTGTCCAATGATGTGTTCCAAACATGGGGCATAAATTTGTTCCTGGATGATGCCGCCATGGCAGAAACGATGGCTGACCTTGCTCGAATCTATTACATGGACGGGTACCGCAAGGGAGGTGCAGCATGATTCAGATTCCGGGTACGGCATACATAGGCCTGGTTACCCACCATAACATTAATGGTGGGCAGGCAGTTCCGCTCTTTACTCCTGCGGATCGTCCCAATAGCATCAACGCCAAGGGCGGCTGGAATACTCTGGCCGATAGAGTTAACCGGCGTTCATTCCTGAAAGCCAATGGTCGTGAGCCGGTGAATGATACGGAGCTGTATTGCTGGGTGAGGGCTTGCCTATGAAGATTAGAATCTCCTACAAGCCCGAGGAGGAGAATGAGGCCACCGCTTCGGTGGTGGCCCTCCTCCGGATTCACCCTGGTGCTATGGTCCGCAAAAGCGACCGTCACGCCCCCTTTACGCACATCTATTTGACCACTAGGAAGGGTTCTGCATCAAATGGAGATAGTTCAAAATAGTGACATTTTTACTTGTAAACACTTTGATTTGATGCTACGAAAATCTGAAACTTTCATTACAGTTATATGGTAAAACCTTGACTACCCCCCCTCATTGTGGTATAATATATCTCAAAGAATACGGCACAGTACCGCCTCTTTGAGGTTAGCCATTAACGGCATGGGAAGACAGCATTGATGCTGCTCCTGTGCCGTTTTTCTTTTTGCCCGGGGTGAGGTTTTGCCTCCTTTTCCTCACCTCGGGCAAGGCCAGATAAAAGGGGCGAAATGAAAGGAGAAATGAGAATGAATGAGAATGTTATGAACAACAGGCAGAATATCGACCAGGCCTGTACAAGTTGCTTCCGGTCGCTGGTAAGCTATAGCAGCATGATTCGGGACCACAAGAAGGCAGTGCAGCAGGTCAATGCAGCTCCCTATATCCAGGAAGAGAAGCTGCGCCAAATCAATGAGCTGGAAGCAAAGCTCAAGGATCAGGTGGCACCCATCTGTGAAGAGATCCGCAGACAGGTCGACGTCATCCGTGATGCTGCCTATTACATTGAGAGGGCTCCGATGGACAGCATGGATCTCAGCGCGATCGGCACCCTCACAAACCTGCTCAGCGCTGCAGCTTCCACCGAATCAGTGGTTGATATTCTGGGTGCGCTGACAGATTATGCAAATACCTATCGCGGCCAGCAGAAGGCTTTGACTATTATCAAGGTCGCAATGGAGCGCACCGGCAATCCCAACGCAGAAGCTCTCAAGAGCAAATACGGCCACAGTCTGCTCTTCCATGTACGCGATCGCATTGGCAAGGTGGATCGGGTTGTGGGCAAGATGGAGCAGCCCAATATTAATCACGCCTTTGACCTGGCCAGGGAACTGGAAGCATTCGCCTGGGATATGGGTGTGGAGCTGTCCAGCAGCTTCAAGAAGATGATGAACGCTGTGAATTCTGATGACTATGAGGATGCATATTTCACCAGAATGTTAAGCCTCATGGGCTTGGGCGACACGATTTAACCGGCTGGGGCGTACAGGCGTGGCTTGTGCGCCCCTTTTTCGCAGGAGGTAAACATGAAGCGAATTGACCGATTGATTATTAAGGCCAGGCAGAGTATCGGCACAGAGTTGATCCTGGCTTATGTGGAGCGCTGCGAGGCTCAGTGGAAGGCTCAGGTGTATCTGGACCACAAAGAGCAGGGAAGAGAGCTGGAGATCTGTGAAAGCTTTCATCTCACGGAAGATGCAGCGCTGGATCATATCCGGGTTATGGCGGATAAATACCCCAACAGTCGGGATCTGACGGTTATTGTGGATGATTTTCCGGAGGTGACTCCATGCCAAAGAAGCGATTAAAACTGTCCACAGCCCAGGAAGTACGGCGAGCCATGAATAGGGTTGCCAATTTAGTCCTAAATGGAGAACTGGCTGCGAAGGACGCCAATGCGATCCTGTATGCGGCGAACGTGATCCTGGGGGCAATCCGCGTGGATGAACAGCAGAAGAAACTGGACGAGCTGGAACAGCTGATAGAGGAGATGAAGAAATGAAGGAAGTAAAAATCAAGTTGCAGTTGCCTACACCTGCACAGCTGATCCGCAAAAAGGGTCTGGACCCCCATGGGGATGTGCAGATGTTCCACACCCAGAATGTCCTGCGAAGGATCAAGAAGTATATGCCTTTCGTCAGCGGAGCCACCTATAAGATCACGGTTGCGCAAACGGTGATCAGCAGGCCGGAGATTGTAACGGATACGCCTTACGCAAAATACCTGTTTTACGGCAAGGTATGGGTAGATCCGAAAACCCACGCCGCGGGTTTTATGACTCCTGAGGGATGGCGTTCCCGTAAGGGTTGCACGAAGATCATTACGGCACGTAACCTGACCTATAACCGAAGCAAGAACCCCGCCGCCGGTCCCCGGTGGGACCGTGCCCTTTCTGTTGCGGAGGGGCCTGCTATGGTTGCTGATATTCAGCGATATATGAAGATGCGGGGGAAATGATATGACAAACGAGGCCCCCGGAGGGCAGAGCATGGTGATGGTCTGATGGGCAGTAAATCACAGCGCAAGGGTGCAGCCGGAGAGCGTGAGCTGGCCGCAATTCTCCAGGACCATGGATATGATTGTATCCGTGGCGGGTCCTTGTCATTCGGGGAAGTGCCGGATCTGTCCGGCCTCCCTGGTATCCACATCGAGGTCAAGCGGGTGGAAAAGCTGAATGTGTCTGAGGCCATGGAGCAATCGATCCGGGACAGTGAGCGGATGCGGGACGGTATGCCCGCTCTGTTCCACCGGAGAAACAGGAAACCGTGGCTTGTGACCATGCGGCTGGTGGATTGGCTGAAGCTGTATCGAACAAAGAGCGAAAAACCCTAAATAGTGGCGGATCGTGGAAATGGCAAAGAAACTGCGTCGAGAAGAAATCAAGCCGTAATTACCGGCTGTGGGGCGTGATCAGCGGGACCTGGGGCACTAAAATGATGCCCCAGGTGGAGTTCAGGCGAAGTCCCGCCACAAAAAGAAAAACACAGCCCCCGGCAGATGGCCAGAAGCTGCGGCTATACTGAGGAAAGAGGCACCCCCCCGCCACTGGGCAGAGGAATGCCCCGGTAGCTGACACACCGTCACACCTCCAAGCAGGAGGATAACCGACAGCGACCAGCCGAGTTGATTATACAGGAGGGTCACTCAAATGTCAAACGAGGAATTGGTGGCAGAGATCCAGGCCGGAGCAATTGAGCGCATGGGCGAGCTGTGGGAACAGGTGGCGGGATTGGTTAAGTGGAAAGCAAAACAGGTCATGACGGGTCTGGATCTGAGCGGCAGCACCCCCGGGGTCGAGTTTGATGATCTTTACCAATCCGGTTATTTGGCTCTTGTGAGGGCCGTGGAAGGTTATAACCCAGATCGTGGAGCCTTTTCAACCTGGTTTATGCTGTGCCTGAAAAAAGCCTTTACAGAGGCTACAGGCTACCGCACAACAAGAGAGAGAAACGAGCCGTTAAACTACGCAATAAGCATAGATACGCCCTTATCAGATGATCCTGACAGCGGCACACTTGCGGAAGTGATTGCAGATCCGGCCGGAGAAAAAGGTCTGGAAACAAGGGACGAAATCATGTGGCGGCAGCAGCTCCATGAGGCTCTGGAGGAGGCTTTGGACGGAATTCCAGAAGAGTACAGTAATGTGCTTCGCCGGCGATATTATCAGGGCCAGAGCCTTTTAGACGTGGCGACAGAACAGGGCGTATCGGTTTCGCGAATACAGCAGAAAGAAGCAAAGGGGATTCGGCTGCTGCGACGGCCCCGGACCGCTTGCCGTTTGCGGGAATTCTATGAGTTTGACCTGTACTGTGGTACCGGCCTGGGGTCTTTCAAAAGCACCGGTATGTCTATACAGGAAAAGTACATGATCCTCATGGAAGAGCGCAAGGAACGGGAAGAACAACGCCGGAAAGAGCGGGAAGCCCGGAAATGTGAAAAGGTTTACCCCAGCGAGTATTGGGATGTTCTGGAAAGAGCGGAACGGACAGCGCAAGAATTGATCGCAAGATTGACCCCGGAAGAAAAGGCCCAACTTCTGGAGAAGTATGGGTATGCAGATACTTAAGATTTGAGGAAAGGAATGGTACAAAATGTTAACAGCCTACCAGATTGATGCGCTGCGTGACAAGGCCACCACTCTGCTGGACCCGGTGATCAATTTTCTGATTGAGGACATTGCTGAGCGGGTTTCCGAAGCGGGGCAGCTCACCGGCACGGCAGCATATCAGGTATGGAGGGCGCAGCGGCTGGGAATGTCCCAGAAGAAGCTGAAAAAGGAGATCGCCAAGCGGCTGAAGATTCCTCTTGCCCAGGTGGAACAGCTGATGCGGCAGGCGGCAAAGACCGGGTACAATTTCGACCTGTCCCGGCTGCCCCACAAGCGGGGGGTACCTTTTGAAGCCAACTCCGGGGTACAGCAGATTGTGGATGCGGCTGTGAGTCTGGCTCAGCAGAATCTCACGAACATCGTCCAGACTATGGGCTTTGTCAATGGGGCAGGCCAGGCGCAGCCCCTGACGAGAGCCTATCAGCAGGCCTGTGATCAGGCCTTTATGAAATCCGTAACCGGCGCAACAGATTATATTTCTGCGGTGCGCAACGCCACCAGAGGGCTCGCAGCTCAAGGCATTGTCAGTATCGACTATGCATCCGGTGTCCACACTTCCATCGAGGCGGCTGTGCGCCGGAATATTATGGGCGGTCTGGGCCTGATGCAGGAGCAGATTGCTCAGCATAACCATGATGCGCTGGGCTGTAATGGTTGGGAGATTGATGCCCATGAGGGCAGTGCCCCGGACCATGAGCCTTTCCAGGGCCGTCAGTATGACGATAAGACCTATAAGAATCTGAATAACAGCCTGCTGCGCCGGATCGGCACTTTGGGCTGTGGACACGATGTATCTGGTATTATATTAGGAGTAACTGAGCCTCAGTACACGGAGGAACAATTGGAGGCAATGCGGAGAAGAAATGCGGAAGGCGTCACCATAGACGGCAAGCATTACACTCTGTACGAAGCCGGTCAACGGCAACGGAATATCGAGCGGAGAATTCGCAAGCGGAAACGGAATATCCTGATCGACGAGAAACTGGGAGACAAGGGGAAACTGGAAACCGATCAGATCCGGCTTACCTTACTCCGGCAGGAATATGCAAGGTTCTCCAAAGCAGCTGGCCTGCGAACTCAGCACGAACGGGCCGAAGTGGCCGGATTTACCTGGAAACATGGTAAGGCGGCGGAAAAGGCAGCAGGTGGGCCACAATTATCTAAAAAAGTAATTGCAAAGTCCGATTCTCGTGGTATAATGGACTCAAGAGGATTAGCTATGTCTTTGAGAAAGCCAAAATCTCACATTTTAACTGATGAAGAGATCCAAAGTGTGTTGAGAGATGCGCAAGATCTGGGGATTGATGAAAAGATGCTGAGGTTTAACAAGGGAGCCCAAACAGGTTTTTCTGATAGACGTGGCTGTATCAATATTCGGGGAGATATTCTCCCAGATCCAAATGGAATTACAGCGCGGGATCGTATGTCCACAAGGGCTGTTTTGGCACATGAGTATTTTGGCCATTATAAGAATCATCCCTCGGAATATGAAATTGGTGATTGGCGCGATGAGTTCCGAGCAAGCTATGATGCTGCAGTTCATGCACCTAACCTTACTCCTGAAGAACGAAGAGATTTGATGATCGATGCGTACGATAGAGCGAAAGAAGCGGGCGCATTCGAAGGTTATGATGAAACAGCAAGGAGGATTATTTATGGATTATAAATATAGCAAAGCGGAATTGGATGCGCTTGAGGAGAAAATGGAGCATCCTGAGACCACTGTGCTTTGTCCTCGCTGCGGCGAAGAAATCGTTTTTAATGCTGTTGGTAATTCCTGTGAAGCTAAGTGTTTGACAGATGGATGCATTCGTGAAACCGTACGAGGTTTATAGCAGTTAATTTAGCCACCAACCGTTCTGGCTGGTGGTTTTTTCATGCCCAAAAGGAAATATTCCTTCTGTTGACATTATGATTGTCTCTAAAGGGGAGGTAATTAAGATTGTGAGATATAAAAAATAAGAACTTTCCTTCAGTCGAAGAAAAGTTCTTACTGAACTCCCACCCCGTCCAGAAAGGGTCGAGGAGGAGTTCAATAATATAATATCAAAAACAATCATTATTTGCAATAGTTTTTTGATATAGATTCTATTGCGCAAACCAAATACCTGTTGATTGAAGCAACTGTTTCTGATTTGGAAATAGTTGCTTTTTTCATACCATTTTGACTGGGCCGAGGTCGAGAAACATCGGCGCCGTCCTTTTACCCTTAATTTTTCCCTTATAACGTTATACGGTGCTTCTTAGTTGTGCAATAGAATGCCATGAGGATGTCATTAAAGCGATGTATTTCACCCAAAATCAACAGCATTCCCCAAAGAGCAACCAATCCATAAAATTCAAGTCCCGCCTCGCCCACCAAAAGACGGCATCCGAAAGGGTGCCGTTTTTCTTATATCAGAATGCTCTTTGCTTTTCGCTTTGGACAGGCAAGGAGTATTTTTTCTTTTATGAAAGGATTCCTTGCGGTTTTTAAGATTCATGTTATAATGAATACGATATCCCTTTTGCTCTCGACGCGCACACGCCCTCATGTTCATTTCCTGCATGGATGATTCTGCCGAGGCATCACCAATTCGAAAGAGGGGTACATCGTGGCGAAAACAGAAGCCGGGCGTTTGGATAGGATAAAGAGAAAGTCCAGGAACTTTAGCACAGTAGGATTCAGCAACGATTGATCTGAGCAGCATTTCAGGGGCTGAGTGGGATTAAGGAGGTAAACTTATGTTAGAAGCAATCAATCAGATGCGTAGAAAAATGGCAGAAGGAGACGCTAAGCGGGATGCAGGCCTTACGGTACCTGAGGGCCTTGTTCGGCATCTGAGCATTCCCTATGGACCTGCCCCTGAAAACCTTACGGATGTATACTATCCGGAAGGAACGGGGGGCTCCCTTCCAACCATCGTCAGTATTCACGGCGGTGGATGGTGTTATGGAGATAAGGAGCTATACTCCCATTACTGTATGCGCCTTGCCAAGCGGGGCTTTGCGGTGGTGAATTTTGACTATCGTCTGGCACCGGAGCATCCCTACCCGGCTCCGGTGGAGGATGCTTGCCGGGTACTGAACTGGATTGCCCGGGAGGGGGAGAAGTACTGTATTGATGCTCAGCGGCTGTTTGTGGTGGGGGACTCTGCAGGCGGTCAGATTGCCTATCAGGTTTTGACCATGCTGACGAACAAGGATTATGCGGGGCTGTTTTCCTTCCCGGCCCCTGAGGGAGTGCGGGTGCTTGGCTGCGGCATGAACTGCGGCTGCTATTTTATCCCTCTGAATAAGTTTGTGACGCCCAAGAAGATGGGCCTTATGTTTGAGGCCTACTTCCCCGGGGATTATATGGCGGTGGTGCCTCAGCTGAAGGCAGGAAAGTACATTACTAAGGACTTTCCCCCTGCTTTTGTGACCAGCTCGGCCAATGACTTCCTGCTCTGGATGGCGCATCCTCTGTATCTTCTTCTGCGCATGAAGAGCGTCAAGGCGAAGGTGAAGATCTACGGTACCAAGAAGCAAAAGAATGTGGGCCATGTGTTCCATGTGAACTGCTATCTGAAAGAAGCGGACCTGTGTAACGACGAACAGTGCGCATTCTTCCGCAGTTTACTCACGTAAGATTGGAAACTGTAAATAACCCCATGGGTTCCGGAAACCGGATTCCATGGGGTTTCTTTCCGACATAAAGCATTATTCCTGGGCAGCGTTACTTTGGGTGACGGACCTGTATTTTGCGGGGGAAACACCTGCGATTTTCAGAAAATTGCGGTAGAAGGTGGAATCGTCATCATAACCCACATCTGTTGCGATTTGCGAAAGCATACGGCCCGGATGGGCACGGATCAGCATCTGGGCTTCCTTGATACGCTTGGAGGCAATATACTGGCGCAGAGGCATACCTGCAAACTGGGGGAACACCGCAAAAAGCACCGACCGGGAGATACCGAACCGCTTTGAAAGGTCTGTTGCGTTCAAGGATTCCTTATAGTGATGGTCGATATAGTCGATGCAGGCCATGATAGCTCCACCGTATTCCGTTTTGCTCTCATAGCGGTCGGCGTTGTGGGGTTGTCCGTAGTAGCTTTGGGACAGCAGACACAGCACTGCGGCGGTGATGCTGGAGGCACAGGAAAGTCCCTGCTGACAGGGGGTTTGCTGCTGGAGCATCAGGCAGGAAAGCAAGCTTTCAGTCATGGTTTGCTGGGCTTTGTTCAGTGCGATCCGGAGTCGGAGTGCACCGGTGTTGCCATCCTCAGGGTGGGTCTGCAGTTCTGTCAGGAACCGGTAAGCGTTGGATTGGGGAAACCCGGGAGAGAACAGGCTGTCCTCAAAAGAAAGGGAATACATCTCAGTATAAGCGTTGTTGAAATGCAGACTATGCACAAATCCAGGAGGAACAATAAACGCATCGCCGGCCATCAGTTTAACGGTTTCAGCTCCCTGACGGTGGTGCAGTTCGCCGCTGACCACGTAGCAGACCTGGTAATAATTGTGGTAATGTTCCTGATGATCCAGGGCGGTACTGCGTATCCTGTAAATATGATAATGCCGCTTTTCGGCATCAAATTGCCTTAAGGTTACTAACTGGGCCATGGGATCCCTCCTTTGTATGGCCCAGTATATCATTTGCGGGCACAGATTGCAAGACTTTGGACGAATTGCAGGATTGTGTGGACAAATTGCAAATCAGAATCTTACCAATTGTTGTAAAATAAACCCAGAAGGAGGGATAAACCTTGATTACAAAAGAAACTTATGAACAGGTCATTTTTGACGCCATTTGTAAAGGCTCCACCCGGATTGCTCCGGACGTGCAGCAGGCCTTTGAAAAGGCCATCAATCTGGAGGGCTATCCTGCTGCGAAGGAAGGTCTTCAGAAAACCCTGGAAAGCATCCGTATGTCCACCAAGCTTAAAAACCCTGCTTGTCCTGACACAGGCTGGCCCATTTTCTACTTTAAGGTGGGTAACGAATGCGTTCTGGAAGGCGGTATGATGGCCCTGGAAGAGGCAACCCGTAATGCAGTGCGCAGAGCAACCCGGGAAGGCTTCCTGCGTGCTACCATGAAGCATCCTCTTACGGGTTATGACCCCGGTGACAATGTGGGAAACAATGTTCCGGATTTTACTTATCAGTTTGTTACCGGTGATGCACTGGAAGTGACCTATGTGGCCAAGGGCGGCGGCAGCGAGTGCTTTGGCGGCACCAGGCATCGTGTGGTTGCCTTTGCCGATGGTATCAAAGGCATCGAAAAGTTTGTCATCGATTCCTTTGTGGAAGCCACCCGTTCCGGCGGCATTTGTCCGCCCAACATTCTTGGCATCGGCATCGGCGGAACCGCAAATATTGCGGCGAACCTGGCCAAGGAGGCCGCTTGTCTGAGAACCATCGGTTCCCGGAACCCGGATCCTCAGTTTGCCCGCATTGAAGAGGATCTCTACCGTGCCCTGAACAGCCTTGGCGTTGGCATCATGGGTATCGGCGGCGATACTTCCGTTCTGGGTGTCCATGTGGAATACGCCTATACCCATATTGCCGGCATCTGTGTAGCCATCAGCAGCAACTGTATGGTGGCCCGCCGCGGCACTTATCGCATCTGCGGTGACGGTACGGTTGTAGAGCTGGATCAGCCCAACTGGTTCGAGGGGAGGTAACAAAATGGCTACTTATTATCTGAAGACACCTCTTTCTGAGGAAGATGTGACCAAGCTGCGCATCGGTGACGTGGTATATGTTTCCGGTGATGCCTTTACCTGCCGTTCCAGACTCCATCGCTGGGTGCTGGATGAAAACCATCCTCTGCCTGAAGCCGGTAAGCAGCGGGATCTGCTGATTCATGTGGGACCCATTGTGCTGCGGGAAGACGGCGGCTTTAAGCTGGTTTCCTTTATGCCTACTTCCAGTATCCGCTTTGAAAAGTGGGGTGCCCGTTCTGTGGATGAATGGGGTCTTCGCATGATCATCGGCAAGACCACCATGGGCGAAGAGACCATGGAAATGATGGCCCAAAAGAAGTGCGTTCATGTTTCTCCTCAGTGCGTCAGCCCCAACAGCTGGATTCAGAATATTCAGATCACCGATGTGGAGCTATTTGACGAGCTGGGTACCATTGAGGCTACCTGGCACATGACAATCCGTGATCTGGGCCCCTTTGTGGTGGACATCGATTGCTATGGTAACAATCTATACAAAAACCATGAGCAGGAAGTGGATCGCCGCAGAGAACAGGTTCTGGAAGAACTGGGCATCGGAACGGACTTTAAGTACACAAAACTCTATTGATTTGGAGGACTTTCTGTGAAAGAATATCGTATTTTATCCCCCAGTGGCATTGTGGGTTACGGATTCCCGGAGGAATCCTTTATGGCGGGAGTTGCCCTGAAACCGGACCTGATCGCCTGTGACGGCGGTTCCACGGACCCCGGCCCCTATTATCTGGGCAGCGGCATCCCCTTTACCAATGCAACCGCAGTTAAGCGGGACCTGACCCTGATGCTGAAGGCAGCCTGCGACCTGAAGATTCCTCTGGTGGTTGGCACGGCCGGTGGCAGCGGTGCGGATGTCCATGTGGCAAGAGAAGTGGAAATCATCCGTCAGATTGCAAAGGAGCAAAAGCTTTCTTTTAAGATGGCTGTGATTTCTTCGGAGTTCCAGCAGGATGTGCTGGTGGAATATCTGAAAGAAGGGAAGATTGAAAAGCTGGGTCCTGCTCCCGAAGTTACTGAGGAAGATATCCGCTCCAGCACCCATATCGTGGCCCAGATGGGCATTGAGCCCATTATTCAGGCACTGGATGATGGGGCTCAGGTAGTGATTTGCGGCAGATGCTATGACCCCGCTGCCTTTGCGGCACCTCCCATTCGCCTGGGCTATGACCAGGCCCTTGCACTGCATCTGGGTAAGATTCTGGAGTGTGCAGCCATTTGCGCCACGCCCGGCAGTGCATCTGACTGCATTATGGGCTATCTGGGCGAGGACTATTTCTGTGTGGAGCCTCTGAATCCCGAGCGGAAATGTACACCCACTTCCGTGTCTGCCCATACTCTTTACGAGAAGAGCAATCCTTATCTGCTGCCCGGTCCCGGAGGGCATCTGGACCTGTCCGGCTGCGTCTTTACGGCAGAAAGCGATCGCAGAGTACGGGTTACCGGCTCTAGATTCGTTCCCGAAGTGGTGCCTTCCGTGAAGCTGGAAGGTGCAAAGGAAGCCGGCTGCAGAACCGTTTCCATCTGTGGCAACCGGGATCCCATTTTTATTTCTCAGATCGATGATATTCTGGAAAATGTGAAGAAGAGAACGGCGGCAAACCTTTCTGCGGACTTTGACTATCAGCTGGAGTTTATTGTCTACGGCAAAAACGGCGTCATGGGTGCTTTGGAGCCCAGCCAGACCATTACTTCCCACGAAATCGGTATCGTCATTGATGTGGTGGCGGACACGCAGGAACATTCTGCTGCGGTTTGCAGCGTGGCCCGTTCTACGCTGCTCCACTATGGCTATCCCGGAAGAATTGCCACCGCCGGTAACCTGGCATTCCCGTTCTCTCCCTCCGACATTAAGGTGGGACCCATCTATGTGTTCAGTGTGTATGCTTTGCTGCGCAGCGAACACCCCGTGGAACTGTTTAAGCGGACCTATGAGGAGGTAAACGGATGAAACTCAAAGATATTGCCCAGGTGATTCGTTCCAAAAATGCCGGACCTTATGAGCTGACATTGGATGTGCTTCTGAAAGAGCAGGAGATGTTTGACCGGATTCGCGAGGCCGGTATCATCAATAAGACCATGATTGCAAAGCTCTACCGGATTCCCGAAGAAGATGTGCTGAGCATCGTGTATTTCCCCAACGCAAAGGCCATCAAAGCAACCATCGTGCGGCCCCTTCCTTCGGGCGCATTGGGTGAGCGGGATGTATATGGTGCCCAGCAGCACGCACCTCTGGTGAACTTTGAATTTGAACTGTAATTGGGGGTGTAAGAATGCATCACCTGGTTGATAAAGAATACATCCTTCGGATTCGAAGAGAGCTTCACAGATTTCCGGAAGTTGCCTTTGATCTGCCCAAGACATTGGCGCTGATCCGCCGGGAACTGGAAGCCATGGGCATTCCCTATACCGAGCAGTACGGCAAAAGCAGCATCGTGGCCTTTATTAACCCCGATTGCACCGGTTTTTCCATTGGTTTTCGGGCGGACACCGATGCGCTGCCCATGACGGAAAAGACCGGTCTGCCCTTTGCTTCAGAGCATCCCGGGAAAATGCACGCCTGTGGTCACGATGCCCATACGGCCATGCTGCTGGGAACCGCAAAGGCCCTGAAGGCTTTGGAACCGCAGCTTACCTGCAAAGTGGTGCTGATTTTCCAGGCCTGCGAAGAGGGCGAGTTCAGCGGCGCCAAACTGATGGTGGAAGATGGCGTCATGGACCTGGTGGATGTGATCGTGGGTATGCACGTGGAAAACTGGCTGGAATCCGGTACGGTTGGCATTTGCCCCGGTGTGGCCATGGCTGCATCACACCCTATGCGCATTGAGTTTTTTGGTAAATCGGCCCATGCGACCCTGCCCCAAACCGGTGCCGATGCACTGGCCATGGCTGTGGAAACCTATAACGGCATCAACGCCATGAAAGCCACCCAGATGAATCCCTTTGAAAAGTATGTTTGCTCTGTGGGACTCCTTCGGGCGGGAACAACCGTCAATGTGATAGCCGACTATGCGGAAATGACCGTTTCTCTGAGAACCTACGACACCAAAACGGAGTCGTGTATTGTGGAGAATATCCGGGCGCTGGCGGAAAACGCAGCAAAACGCCGCGGTGGCACCATGGTGCTCCATGAAAATGCCAAGGCACTGCCTCTTGTGAATGACCCTGTGATCTCCGAGAAGGTGCTTTCGTCTGCGGCATCCGTTGTAGGCCAGGAAAATGTGGTCACCATGCCCATGAAACTCAGT
>JAZSLC010000054.1:0-9105 GCA_045535175.1 Faecousia sp.
CTCAGAATAATACTCAAAGTTACGGCCGGCATAGGCAGTACGGTGGGTATTCATAGCGGGTCCGTACAGACCGGAGTAGCCTGCCCACAGACCGTCCTCACCGATATGCTCGCCCACTTCTTCCATCAGCTCCACATTCCAGGTGGCAGCCATGATGTTCTCGTCGGTGTAGGCGCACAGGGTAACGGCATTGCCGGCAATGTCAGTCAGATTGGCGGAGAAGCCCTGGGGACCGTTCTCGTCATGGGTCTCGGGCTTGGAGACGGATTCCAGGTGAATGGTGCCGTGGTAGCCCACACCGATCAGGTTACACAGTTCTTCATAGGTGATCTGGTCCAGCAGCTGCTCCCACTTGGGATCGTCATAGTCAAGACCCACCATGTCGGAGAGCTTGTGGTTGGTGGCGGTGGAGCCCAGGGTGGGCATCTGCTCGCCTTCCACAACGATCTTTTCATACTGCTTGATGCCGGTCATTTCGGCCTGGAGTTCCTTGGTCAGCTCCAGCTCCAGCTTGACGGTGGGGAAGGTGCCCTTCCAGTCGCTGCGGCTCACATAGGTCATGTTCTCGCCGCCGTAGTAGGACAGTTCACCGCTCTGGAAGCGGTTGACAATGGGTTCGCCGGTGGCAGCGGAGACGGAGTAGGTTTCGGTGTCCATTTCCTCATGCCAGGAGTACACCAGGGAGGCATCTCCGGTGGAGGCGGTCTTGTGACCGGCAGCAACCATGCCGGTATGGCCCTGGGCGGCCAGGATGTTGTTCAGGGCGTCATGGGCGTCGGTACCGATGGTCAGGTAGTAGTCGCCCTCGTCCATGATGTAGGTGCCTGCGCCGTAGGTGTCATAGGTACGGAACTCTTCCTTGTCCACGGTGATGGTGACGGTTTCGGAAGCGCCGGGTTCCAGCTTAGCGGTCTTGGCGAAGCCGCACAGTTCCACAGCGGCCTTTTCAATGCCGTACTGGCGGTCATAATCGGTGTATTCGGACTGGAAGTAGACTTCCACCACTTCCTTGCCGGCCACATCGCCGGTGTTGGTGACGGTGACGGTGACCACAATGCTCTTGCCGTCGGCAGAGGGAGCAAAGCTCAGGTCGGAGTAGGCGAAGGTGGTGTAGCTGAGGCCGTAGCCGAAGGGATAGGCCACGTCAGCCAGGTAGTTGTAGCCTTCGGTGTTGCCGGTGCCGGCAATGGCATCGGCGTAGCGGGTCTCATAGTAGCGGTAGCCCACGTAGATGCCTTCCTGGTAGGCGTTGAAGAACATATTGCCGTCCAGGTCGCCGCCGGAGGAGCCGGTCATCAGGTTGCCGCCCTTCCACTTGCCGGTGGCTTCGTCATAGGTGGCGCCCAGGGCCTTGGCATTGGACCAGACCTGGCTGTAGAAGTTGACCATGGCGGGGTTGGTGGTGTTGTCGTTGCAGTAGGTGTCCACCAGGCGGCCGGAGGGGTTCTCGTTGCCCACCAGCACGTCAGCAACACCGTACAGGCCCACCAGACCGGTATAGCCGATCCACAGAGCGGCGTCCACATTGGAATTGGGGTCGGTCAGGAAATCGCATTCCAGGGGGTTGGCGGAGTTGATCAGCACGATGACGGAGCCGAACTTGGCCTTGGCTTCCTTGATCAGTTCCAGCTCCTGAATGGTCAGTTCCAGGGAGTTGCCGCTGCCGTTGACGGTCTCTTCGGCATTACCCTGGCTTTCCACGGTGGAGGGCAGGTCGTACATTTCGCCGCCCAGACGGGACACCACCACGATGGCGGCATCGGAGAACTTGGCGAAGGAATCGGTGACGCCGGGCTGCTGGGTCAGGGTGGCCCAGGGCACTTCGTTGACCTTGTAGGAGCCCTTCACGCTGCCGTCGCCGCCGCGGATGGAGTTGTCACCCTTGGCAGGGTTGGTCTTGTAGGTTTCGGCCTCAGTCCAGGCCATGTAGGTCTTCCAGACGGTGTCGTTGACGGACACATCGCTGCGCTCTTCCAGGGCTGCCTTCAGGGTCAGGTAGCCGTTGGCGGATTTCAGAGAGCTGGGGTACTTCTCTGTGTCCAGAGCGGCGTTGATGTCCGCAGAACCGGTGCCGCAGACCAGAATGTTGGTGCTGGAGTGGCCCAGAATGGTGACCTTGGCGTCCTGGGCCAGGGGCAGAGCGCCGTTGTTCTTCAGAAGTACCACGCCTTCTTCGGTGAGTCGCTCGGCCAGTTCCTTGTCAGCTTCCTTGGCCTCTTCCAGAGAGCCGTATTCGCTGACAAAGCGGTTTTCTTCTTCCTCAGCACCGGCGGGACGAATGGTCTTGGTGGAGCTCAGACCAAGTGCCTGGTTGATGATCTTGGCGTAGCTGTTGGCGAATACCAGGCCAAAGCTGAACACCGCTACCATCACCAGGCAGATGACGGACAAGACCAGGTGCTTGCGGGGAGCATGGGGTTTGTTTTCCTGTTTCATGTGTTACCTCCTCTTGATGCAAGGCAGAGGCCGCCCCTCTGTGGCAAGGGTGGAATCTGCCTTGTTTGACTTGCATTTTGCTCCATATGCGTATATAATTGTGGTACAAATGTATCGTGCAATTTGGGCAAAATTCAAGACTTTCTATGTTAAATACTAACAAGAATCACAATTGGATGCAACGCCCGCCACCGAAAATGAAACAAAGAGGAGCAATTTGTATCATGCCGGAACGAAAAGTGATCACCTATATTACCGATGCCCTGTTTGAACTGCTGAAGGTCAAGGAACTGGTAAACATCACCACCACTGAGATTATTCAAAAAGCCGGCGTGTGCCGGTCCTCCTTTTATCGGAACTTCTACCTGCCGGAGGATGTGATCCGCCGATACGGCATCACCATGTTTGAACAGATCGCCCGGGATATTCCCATTGCCCACAGCGGCATCCGCCAGCATATCGAAGCGGTGAACACCTATTTCTGGAATCACCGGGAACGGCTGAGCCTCATCGAACAGCGGGGGCTGTTTCATCTGTTGGAGGGACCCATTATGGAACATTGCAAGCTGCAAATCCAGCGGATGGGGGCCTGGAACAACCGCTATCAGGCGGAGTTTTATGCCGGTGCCACCACCCAAATGATCCGGGCCTGGATCCACAACGGGTTCGAAGAGTCCCCCGAGGAAATTGCCGCCATCACCTGCCAGCTGATGGGCCAGTAGACCCCGGCCGGGTAAATGTCAAATTGGCGTTGACGGCTTTTAATTTTGCCAGGGTATAATCATCCCGTAATCAATTCGGAAAGGTGATGTGTGATGTACGATCAGGAACTGTGCTGGATCAATCCCTACCAATTACCCTTTTCATTCACCGATGGGCTGTATCAGCTGATTGTCAGTGATGAAGATATATCCGATGCGGAAGCACGGCTGCAACGGTTTGCGCCCTTTATCAAAAGATGTTTCCCGGAAACTCAGAAGGACAATGGTCTGATTGAGTCACCCTTGAAGGCCATCCCCCGGATGCATAAGGCACTGGAAAGGCACTATGGCGGACCGGTTCCCGGGAAACTTCTGCTGAAAATGGATTCCCATCTGGCCATTGCCGGTTCCGTCAAGGCCCGGGGCGGCATTTATGAGGTTTTGAAGCACGCAGAGGACCTGTGCCTTTCAGAAGGAAAACTTGCGGTCACAGACAGCTACGAACGATTTGCCGACCGGGACATTCAGGAGTTTCTGAGCCATTATACAGTACAGGTCGGTTCCACCGGGAACCTTGGCCTGTCCATTGGCATTATGAGCGCAGCACTGGGTTTCAAGGTTAAGATCCATATGTCCGCAGATGCCAAGCAGTGGAAAAAGGATTTGCTTCGGAGCAAGGGTGTTGAAGTATTGGAATACAGCAGCGACTATTCCAAGGCCGTTGCCGAGGGCAGAGAGAACTCCGAATCGGACAAGACCAGTTATTTTATCGATGATGAAAAGTCCGTCGACCTGTTCGTGGGCTATGCTACCGCTGCCAAACGCCTGCAAAAGCAGCTGGTAGAACAGGGTGTTTTGGTTGATGCAGAGCATCCACTCATCATCTATATTCCTGCCGGTGTAGGGGGTGCGCCAGGGGGGATTACTTATGGTCTGAAGCGGGTTTTTAAGGACAATGTTCATTGTTTCTTTGTGGAAACGACCACTTGTCCGTCTGTTCTGATTGGTTTGGATACCCAGACCTTTGAAAAGGCCAATGTCCGGGATTACGGAATATCCGGAAAAACGGAAGCGGATGGCCTTGCCTGTGCCAGTCCTTCCGGTTTTGTTACCCGGATGATGACGAATATGGTATCCGGCGAGTTCACGGTGGATGACGGCAAGCTTTACGATTATTTACGCCTTCTGCATTCCTCGGAAGGAATTCGAATTGAACCGTCAAGCTGTGCAGCCTTTGCAGGGCCTTGCGGTTTGCTCCGGTATCCTGAATCGATACAATACTGCCGGGTCCATCATCTCTCAACGGATCGGATGCAAAACGCCACGCAAATTGTGTGGGCAACCGGCGGAAAGATGATCCCTGAGGAAATATACGAAGGATATCTGAATACATACTTATGACAGTGCGGGGGCAAAATCATTTTGCCCGTTTGCATTTTTACAAAAAGCGGAGGATCCGGGAACATAATGCTCTCAGATCCTCCGGCTTTTTACAGGCAACCGTTATTCTCTGATCTGATTTTTCGTCGTGACATCCTTTACGCAGTGTATTTTCCCGTGTTGGTAAAACCAAACATCGATGTCGGTGGGAGTGTGAATGATATGCTCATCCGCACTGAAGCGCAGCGCTTCATAAGCCTTGACATAGTCATAGATCTCGATAGTAGTAGCGTACCAGATATCGTCCCTTCCGCTGATGTAGGCGGCAAATTCCTCGATGACGTTCCAGTTGTCGTCATTGTCGAATTCATAGGTATGGCCCCAGAGGTAGAACATGCGGCGGATCATAGAATGCTTCCTTTTCACCCCTTTCAATCGGGCGCAGCCGGAAAAACTTCCGGCTGCGCCCAAAAATATTTCGACACCTTTCCTGTGGCTTCACGACGGATCGTTAGCCAGATCGGGGGAAAGGTGTCGGTTTTGTTTTCAGGATTCTCTATGTAATCCACCAAAATCGTGACAAACAGAGAATGGGGGTGAAAATTGCCGGATTATGTCCGTCAGGGAGATTCTTCAATAACCGGTGGGGACAAAAGGCCAAGTTCTTTGAGGCGGTAACTTTCGGTCCAGGCAGATCCGGTGCTTCGCCAGCTGTTGGGGCCGATCCAACGTTCATTCCAATCTGCCAGATGCAGCGGGCCAAAACCGTTTTGGCAGTTGCCCAAAAGTGTAAACTTCAGGGCATGCTTACCGGCAGGAAGCTTGCCCAGGTCCAGCCTGTAGGGCGGATAGGCGATATAACCTTTATATCCGTCCGTTTCCACCCGGACGGCCGTACCGGCAAAATGGGGTATGGTTACGGCAATATTGCCGCCGGTGGTTTCTGCCTCCAAATGGTAGGTGATGTTGCCACAGTAATGGGCAAGCCCCTGCGTCGTTACGTCACCAAACCCCAGGAACGATTCAGCCGCTACGATCTGTCGGTATTCGCCGCAGACCCGAACACCGAAATTGCCCAGCAAGTAACACCACTCCACATTGGTTCTGCGTCCAAATGGAAGCATTACTTCAATTACGTTTTCGCCGGCACGCAGGGAACCGATGGGTACAGTGCCGATGGACTTATCGACGTACCAGCCGTCGGTTTTTGCGGTTACGGGTGTGCCGTTGAAGGAAATCCGGGCCAGATCAGCATCTTCCAGAGCCAGCTTTACATCCACTGCATCTATGGCACTGCTGACAGTAAAACGAAGACGAATGGTGTGATCCGGCTGGGGCTCCTGTATGGTCCAGGGCTGAGCAACCGCACCCTGACGCATGGGCCAGCCCAGCTGTTGCCGCAGCTCGTTGTCGGAACGCAGCAATTCCTGTACCGGGCGGTACGGCTCATGGTCCAGGGCAAACTCTGCCTTGTCCAGCAGGTACATATTGGGGGTATCCAGGGTATAGGCAACGCGAAGGGGAGCGGGCAGCCTGACGGTGTCGGTTGAAGGGGGCACTGCGGCCGTTGCACAGACAATCTCCCGCTTGGTGTAACGCAGAAGCAGGCTGTCCAAATCATACAGCTCCGCATTCAGATAGGTCCTGCCGTTTTCCACTGTGGATTCCACCGGCACCCGATCGCCTGTTTGGGTATCATATTTGATCACGCCGTATGCTCCGGGGAGGGAAATGCGGATCTTCTGCTTTTTGGGGATATCCCGGCAATAAGGCATTTCGCTGTGTGCGATGAAGAGCCAACGGTCTTCTCCGTCCCGGCGGAGCTGATGGATCAGGTTAGAAGTGCGGCTTCCGTCTTCATTGCGGATGTCAACCAATCTGGCAGCTTCCAAAGCTTCCAGCACGGACTCTTCGCAAAATTCGGCGTATGCGGATTTCTGCCACAACAGCTTGCCCCGATTGCTGGGCACGGCATTTTCGTATTTCGGTGCATTTCCCAGGAAGATCAGTCGTCCGCCGGCTTGAGCGAAGGCTTCCAACCGTTCCAGGGTAGAGCTGCGGATTGTCTCACAGCCGGGAACGATGATGGTATCATAGGCCATGGCCCCTACCTGTAAAGGCGCACTGCCGCTGCTGCACTGCAGAGGAAGCAAAGATTCGCTGATAAAATCAAAGTCGATATTACCGCAAAGGAGCCATTTGGTGAGATTCTGGAAGTTTTGATCCATTTGCTTCCGGATGCCGTTGGTCTGCTCGTTTGGACCGAAATGGAGCCAGTAGCTTTCCACCGGATGAATGACACCCACACGAACTTCTGCTTTACCCCGTGTCATGGCGGTATTTACACGGGCAAAGTGGTTTTCCACAAAGGAATAGTCCTTCCACCAGGGGGATTGATAACTGATGGAGGCGGGATAGTCGCGCTTGGCTTCGCCCTTCATGGAGACCCAGGACAGATGGTGCACACGGACCGTCACACCCAGAGCGGCCTGCCAGTCGCCCTGTGCTTTATGGCCCCGGAAGTCAAAGTCCCATCCGGTTACGCCGTAAAGCTCACTGAGGACGCCTTCACGGCCGAACTGCCGGGAGGCAGATTGCGCCTGCTTGGCAGTGGTAAACTCGAATCTGTTGCACAGCATATCGATGCCCGGCAGCTGGAAGCCACGATAGGAACGCATCGCTTCTCCCAGAGCCGCGGTCTGGCTCTGCAGCGTAGGTTCTTCCATCATGTGGCCCGTAAGCATTAAGCCGTGCTTGCCGCACCAGTCACCGCACTGGTCGGCAAAGGCCTGGGTAAAGCGCTCACAAATGTGGTCATGGTAATGGTAACGAACGGTGGAAACCTGTCCATCGGGGAGCTCCCACAGCAACTGGGGCAGGTTTTCAAGGATATCCTCTTTGTAAGCCGCCAGGAATGTTTCCGGGACATCGTCAGACCAGGGGAGAATGACGTCCTTTTCTTCCCTGGCAAAGCCCAGGTTCTTTTTGCGGGTAAACTGGGGTTCATCTGTGAAAATGGCAGGCACGATGCCGCCGAAATCCATGCCTACGGTATCCCGGTACCGGTCGTAAGTAACCTGAATAAAGCGCTGGATGGCGGCTTTGTCCAGGGTATTTACATAGGTCTGATTGTTGTACCAGGGATTCTCGCCGGGGGTTTCCACATAAACATACCACTTGGTTCCGGTGGCGGGTTGCTCCGGATCAATGCGGGATGCACGTTCCAGGCAGTCGTTTTCGTCCAGAACCACATCGTAGCAGGCCAGCAGGTAGCCGTTATTGGAGCGGTTTGCTCGGCCGCTCATCTCGTATGCCTTAGCCTGTGCCGTATCTTTGTCATAAGGTTTTGTCGTAAACATCAGATATCTTGCCCGGAACCGCTTGTCCTTGGTTACAATACCGCCAGCGGCGCCGGAGGGCCAGCGGTCTTCGTCGTACAACCATGCCAGCATCTGCTCCTTGCGACATTTTTCCACGCAGGCTTTTATAAGAGCCATATGTTCATCGCTTAAGTAAGGGGTCGCCATGCCGGTGCGTACGTGCATATGGGCACCGCCCAGGCCCATCTGCTTCATAACGTCCAGCTGCCACAGCAGTTCGTCTTCTTTCAGCTCACAGTTCCACGCCCAAAAAGGCGCACCGCGGTATTCGCTGCCGGGGTTGCGGAACAGCTCGTCGGAAAGCTGAGGGTCTTTGCTTCTCGGGTATAACATTCTGAAACACCACCATTTCTTTTGAAAATAATAGAAGCTTGACAATATCGTATCACCGGAATTATAATAAGTAAACACACGGTTTTCGCATGTTTCGTTTATTTGGACGGTGATTTTAAGATATGAATACAGGACCGGTTAAAACCTATCGAGATCAAATCGGGGAAGGACAGATCCATATGATGCGGATTGCACCCGGGAATGATCAGTTGCACCGGCACATCTTTTTTGAACTGGTATATGTTGTCAGCGGTACGGCTGCCCACCATTTGATGGAGGAGACCGCGCAGCTTCGGGCAGGGGACTATTTCATCGTCGACACAGGCAGTGTTCACTGCTATCGGAATGTCCGGGATTTTGAAATCATCAACTGTTTGTTTTTGCCGGAATACATTGACCGGGCGCTGACAGACTGTCCCTCGTTGTCCTCGCTATTGTCCAATCAGGTGCTGCGTTTTGGCCTTCCGGTGAATATCCAAACTGCAGACAGGATCTTTCACGATACAAATGGCGTGGTTGGCCGGATTATGCGAACCATGGAGCAGGAGTACGCCGCGAAAGGAACCGGATATATGGAACTGCTGCGCTGCTATCTGACCCAGGTGCTGGTCTGCGCAGTAAGAGCGTCCGAGGAAGCCGAGCGGGTCCGCACGCCCCACAAAGTCACCACCGCCCTTGTGGAGCATCTGCGCAACCATTACACGCAGCCACTGTCTTTGCCCGAACTGAGCCGTAAGCTGAACTATACGCCGCAGTATATCAGCAGTTTGTTTCATAAGGATACCGGTATGAGCTTGCAGGAGTTTTTGCAGCGGGTGCGGATCGAAGAGGCCTGCCGCCTGATGGAGCAGGGGGAACTGCAGACGGCCCGGGTG
>JAZSLC010000215.1:0-10525 GCA_045535175.1 Faecousia sp.
GCTTGGTTCTTTTCTTATATCTAACATGATTCGTGTATGCCTGCAACTGTCCCCCGGACAGTTGCGGACGGCATGACGATAGATTGCCCTAACCGTGAAAATAGGTAACGCAAACACAAGAAACCTCTACAGAAATGTGGAGGTTTTTCTTTTTCTAATTTGTAAATAGAGTGTAAACCTGTTCCGCCCCGGCGGAAGACTACCGGGTCTTATCCTGCTTTCTGTTGATTTCTGTTGTTATTTGCGATATAATTCTGTTGGCAAACTTGAATTTGACAAAGAGGTGATTCCTGTGACTGAAAATTGTGTTTGGAAGAAAGCTCAGACAGTAGAGCTGAAAGTTTCCGAAAACATCTTGCCCGAATTTAGTATCGGTTTCGACAAGAGAATCCCAATAGAAGTTGAACAGGAACTCCGTTCTTTCGTAACTTGGGTAGAAAACAACTATCGTATTCCTATTACCTTGTGGGTTGATTTTGAATATAACCATTATCTGGTTAGCCGTACTGGCAAACGAGTTGGATATTTGTTTTATTGGGCTGATTTTTCCACCTATCCTGTTTTTGATAATGCAGAGGATATCCCTGAAATACGCCTACCCGTACGAACAGAACATAGTACTATAGAAGAGATACTGACTTCTTTTATTGAGGCAATCACTGATTACTATGCGTGGATTTGCAATGAGATGTACGAAGGATACACAACTAACGAAGATGATGTCGAAGAAATCTTGCAAGCCTATCTTTGTTCGCGTAAATAGACACCCGTTCAATAAATTCCAACAGGTCAAACTGTTTGACCTGTTGGAATTTTTGCTTTGCAGCTCGTATTCCTCGTTGTCCAGTTCGTTTAAGTCGTCCACAACTGCCTGTGCCTCCGGCATTACATAGTCAAGAACTGTGCTCCGCCCAATGGCAATGTTTTGCAGCTTGCCAAAGAGCCGGCCAAGGGATTCGCTCAGCCGTGACACAAGCCGTTGCAGGCGTGTTTTTCCTGTGTGAGCGTTTCCACCTCTGCACGAACTTCCTCGCGCTCTTCCTTCAGCTTGCGGACTTCCTCTTTTACAGCCTCTTTTTCGGCATGAATAGCGGCGAGGGCCTCCTGTTTCTTTTGGGCAATATACTGCTCCAATCATATTATGTGTTCCGCACCGTTGTGCAATGCCCTTGATGGATCATTTCGCAATCGGGTGTAATGATAGAAAAGGAACCGGTTGTGCCGGATGCGCAACTGGTTCCTTGTTATTCTTAGTTGCAGGTTATACATCGAAGAGAAGAAATATTTCAGCGACCTATAAAAAGCAGATGGTTGCTCATGCCCAGAAATTCGGGTTTTTCACAGATGTAGAAATGGTAACGAAGGTATTGCTGATAGGAAGCATTGTCCAGACCGTTCACAAGATCCTGCAACAGTTCGCTGGCACCGTCGGATGCAACCTCGTGGCAGATTTGGATTCCAGCTTTGCCAAGAAGTTCTCTGCAATGATCCGGGGTGTGGAATACAAAGGGATAGTCATCCAGTCGGAAGGTTTCCTTATTATAGTCACCGTTCATCAGGTAATCTTCCTGGCACTGCTGCATGGTCAGGATCACGATGTCGTTTGAGATAAACGCAAAGAAGATTTTTCCGTCGTTCTTACAGACCCGCTTCGCTTCCTCGATGCATCGCAGCCTGTCAGCTTCCTCATGCAGATGATAAAGCGGACCAAACAGAAGCACAACATCAAAAGTGTTGCTTTCATATCGGCTCAGATCCAGAGCATTGCCCTGAACCAAATCGATGGGATCATCTTGTGTCATTTTCGCCCGGAAAGCTGCAATATTTGCATCCGCAAGTTCCAGAGCAGACACCTGGTAGCCCTTCCGGGCAAAGTGCAGGCTATATTCACCGGCACCGGCACCCACATCCAGGATCTTCGCACCAGGTGTCAAATATTTCTCGATATACCGAACTGTCGCTAAGAATTCCACCCTGGCAGCTTGGGATTTGTTCAGACGACTATTCTCATCATGGCGCCGATAGACCTCCTGTACAAGCTCAGTATCATCAGAAAAGACAATCCCCTTGGCAAAGTGCTTTGTCTTTTCCCATTCACCGCGGAGAATTGCATATTGCGCTGCATCACAGATTCCTTGGTTGTTGCGGTCACAGGCTCGATTTGTGCCCTCGTATTTCATGCCGCACTTTCTCATAACACCGCCCGAATTGGGGTTGTTGGGATCATGTCTGGCCGCCACCCGGTTCATGCCGACTTCATCAAACAGATACGCAATTACCGCAGTCAATGCCTCTGTTACGATGCCCTTGTGCCACCATGCTTTACCGATACAGTAACCAATCTCCGCTTCTTCCACACGCTCATTCAAGCGAACCACACTGATAGAACCGATAGGTTCGCTCAGCTCCTTCAGCACGATCATCCACTGATAGTAGTATTCCTTTTCGTACTCCTGAAGCCAGCTCCCAATCACCATTTCAGTTACGGCAATGCTGCTATGGGCAGGCCAGGTCAGATACTTTGTAACTTCCGGATCAGATGCCCAGTTGCGAAACATGGGTTCGGCATCCTCCCGGATTGCCTTGCGCAGAATGAGTCTGGAGGTTTCGATGGTTTGGGTTCCTTTGTGGGTCAGCATCGCATGATCAGTCCTTTCTGAATATATCGAGGGTGTGGTTCGAATATCCAACCATATCGATCCGTTCGCAAGTGGCGAAGTGATACCTTAAATACAGCTGGAAGGTATCTTCATCCATTTCCGCAAGGGTCTTTCGCATATGGTTTGCATATCCGTCTGTAGCCAGGAAATGAAGCTGCGTCACATTGAAATTGCTGCGTAATGCATCAATATCCTCCCTGCGATGGAGTTCAAACAAATCCCAGGGCCTTGAGAAGGTCTCGAAGGTTATCGGATCGAGCATACATTTCTCAATAATGTTATGGATTTCGCCGCGGATGAAGCCGTACATAAGAACGGATGCATCACCCATGCAATATGCGCTGAAGATAATTCCGCCTTTTTTTGTGACCCGGATTGCTTCTGCGAGGGCTTGCAGCTTCTCTTCCTCAGTAAACAGATGGTACATAGGACCGAGAAGCAGCGTTATATCATAGGTATTATCATCAAAGTCATTCAGTTCTTTTGCATTTCCCTGGGTAATCGTAATATTTTCACATGGTTTTGTGTTTTTCTTAAAGATCTCGATATTATGCTCCACCAGTTCAACCGCATCGACCTGATAACCCTGCTGCGCCAAATAATGGCTGTATCTGCCGGTGGCTGCGCCGATTTCCAGAATCCGCATTCCGGGACGAAGATATTTTTCGATGTAGCGCATTGTGGTCAGAAATTCAACCATGCCATGCCGGGAGCAAAGGCGGTTATCTTCGTCGTAGCTGCCGTAATACTGGGTAAGTGCCTGTAATGTTTCCATTTTCCTTCCTCCTTAAATAATAAAACAGTGCAAACTCTACTTGGGGTTAGAGCTTGCACTGCATCTTTCTTTATGGTATATCCCGTGGGAGTATCCTAAAAAGAGTATGACAATGTAAGCCCGACACCATGCCAGCGCATAGGGTTACCGGACTTGAGATCAACTGCGTTGAAGCAAAATGCGAACATTGTCAGTTCTCCTTTCGTAATTTTATGCGATTATACACCTTAAAATATTCATTGTCAATACCAATGCTACCTCAAATAAACGAAAACCGGCAGATTTTTTGTGTCTGCCGGTTTGGAATTGCTCAGAAGGTTGGAAACAGCTGTATTCACGCAGGATGGTGGGGTTAGCTGGGTCAGGAACCGGTGGACTGGTATTTCCGAAGACCGAACCGGAAGAACAGGCAGCAGGGGATTAAAAACAGGAATCCAAACAAGGGAAGCAGCATGAACCAGGTCTTTTCTGTACGCCCCACAAGGTAAAGGAAGGGATAGTACTGAAACAGGGCTATGGGAATCACATAAGTGGTGAACTTCAAAACGCCCTCGCCGTAGATGGCGATGGGGTATTTACCGAATTCCCGGCTGCCGTCGGTGAAGATGTTCATAAACTCCAGACCGTCAATGGTAAAGAAGCTGATGCCTGCGTAGAGGACAAATAATGCCGTAAAGGTGACAATGCCGCCGACCAGCATGAGGATCAGGGTGAGGATCTTCTCGCCGGACCAGGTGACGCCGCAGTTGGGGATGGCATAAATCAGCATCAAAAGGGCCTGAAGAAGCCGCCCTACTCTGGAAAACTCCATGTTGGAGGTGAGAACCTGGAATTCTACACTGACAGGCCGCACCAAAAGCCGGTCCAGCTCGCCGGACTTGATGAGCCTGGGGAATACGTCAAATCCCCGGACGAAGCATTCCGCAAAGGAAAAAGCCATCAGCGTGACAGAGAAGCAGATGAGAACTTCTTCCATGGTAAAGTCGTTGATCTGATGAAACCGGGCGAACATGAAGTAAACGGTCAAAAAAGTGGTAAAAGAAACAAGAAACTGCCCCACAGTGGTCATCAGGAAGGAGGCTTTGTACTGCATTTTGGATTTGAGCAACATGGAGAGGTATCTGAAATACAGTTTCATACTTAACCTCCCTGAATGGTGACTTTTTTCTGGGCCTTATGCATCAGCAGCCGACCGATGGCAACAAGGCCAACCAGCCAGATAAATTGTACGGCCATGCTCTGAAGAGCTTCCGCTGGCATCATATGCCCGGCATAAATCAAAAAGGGCGTGTTTTGCATGGATGCAAAGGGCAGGGCGTACATAAAGGGCTGCAGCCACTCCGGGAAAAAGGGAATGGGAATCAGAGCGCCTGCCAGAAACTCCATGACGGAAGCTGCCAAGATCCGGATGCCCGTGGGGGAAATGGTATAGAAAGCGGAAATGTAAATCAACATGGAAAAGGCGATCAGAACCCCGAACCCAAGCACCATGGAAAGAGGGAACAGCAGCGCGCTGATCAGGTCCGGCGGGAGGCGGATTCCGTAGGGGTCCGGTAAGAAAGCGGCAAACAGCAAAATGGGAGCGCATCGCAAAACCACTCTGGACAGCCGGACGGCCATGTTCTTGACAAACCACATGGTATAAAGATCACAGGGCCGGCAAAGCTCGTATGCAATGGAACCGGAAGTGATGGCCGCAAAGATATCTTCATCGTAGAACCAGGTCATAAACATGGCCAGCAGCGCTTGCTGAAGCCATAAATAGCTGCTCAGCTGCCGGAAGTCCATGGGGAACTGATTCTGGCCGTTTTGATAAAAGGCACGGAACATGAGCAGATTCATGGCGCCCCAGGCGAATTGGGTGGCAACGCCGGCCCAAGCGGCTGCCCGGTACTGAAGTCCCGCCAGAAACCGGATCCGGAAGAAAGACAAATACTGTTTCATATTGCAAATTCCTTATAGAGAGAGACAACCATTTCGTCGATGGTCTGACCCTCAACGGAGATATCTTTGATATCCACAACCCCGGAGATTTGGGTAATGGCATCGGATACCGACAGCTCCTGGGTGTCAATGAGGATCTGGGCGTGGCCGTCCAGGTCTTTGAGGATCCGCATTTTGGAAAGTAGGGGGAGCTTGGCTCCCGAATAATCCACGGTAAGGATCTTGTGGCTGCTGTGTTTGTTTTTCAGCTCCGAGAGGGGTCCATCAATAAGGATTCGGCCGTTGCCGATCAGCAAAATACGCTCGGTCAGGGCCTCAATATCCTGCATATCGTGGGTGGTGAGGATCACCGTGGTTTTCTTTTCGTGGTTCAGGGTCTTGATAAAGTCCCGTACGGCGATCTTGGATACCGCATCCAGGCCGATGGTGGGTTCGTCCAGGAACAGGATTTTGGGGTCATGGAGGAGCGAAGCGGCAATCTCACAGCGCATCCGTTGGCCCAGGGAGAGCTGCCGCACCGGGGTATTGACAATATCGCCGATGTGCAGAAGCGATGTCATATCGTCCAGGTTTCTTTTGTAGACAGGCTCAGGAACCTTGTAAATATCCCGCAGCAATTCAAAACTGTCAATTACAGGTACATCCCACCAAAGCTGGGACCGCTGGCCGAAGACCACGCCGATTTCCCGGACATGGTTAACCCGATCCAACCAGGGCGTGCGGCCGTTGATGATACATTCGCCGCTGTCCGGGGTCAGAACGCCGCTCATAATCTTGATGGTGGAGCTTTTACCGGCACCGTTCGGGCCAATGTAACCCACCATTTCTCCTTCTTCGATGGTAAATGAAACGTTTTGCAGGGCTTTTACTTCGGTGAATTCTTTGTGCAGCAGGGATTTGAATGCCGCTTTCAGCCCGGGATCCCGTTTTGCAACCCGGAAGGTTTTGCTGATGTTCGTTAGCTGGATCATGGTACACGTCACCTCACTTGTTTGTATGATGGTTCAAAAAAAGGGCGCAGGCCGAAGCCTGCGCCCAAAATCACACCGGTGGTTCCAGAGGATAAGGAGCGGGGACGGCCAGGACAAGCGTGTTGTTTCGGTTCATCATGGGGCGCGCTCCTTTTCTCAAAAGTGGGGATATGATAGCACTTTGTACAAAAAATGTCAAGAGAGGAATCTTTTATAAGTTCACCACATTCTCTCTGCGTCCGGAAAGAAAAGCCTGGATGCTGTGCTCGGTGATGTCCAGAATCCGCTGACGGGCTTCTATGGGAGCCCAGGCCATATGGGGCGTGATGATGCAGTTGGGGGCGGAGAGAAGGGGAGAGGTGGCAGGGATGGGCTCTTCGCAGACAACATCCACGGCAACGGCCCGGAGCTTTCCGGATCGCAGTGCATCTGCCACAGCCTGCTCATCCAGCAGGGGCCCTCTGGAGGTGTTCAGCAAAATGGCGCCGGGCTTCATCTTTTCGATGGCTTCGGCATTGATGATGCCCTTCGTTTCCGGAAACAGGGGACAGTGCAATGTTACCACATCAGACGCGCGAAGCAGTGTGTCCAGATCGGTATACTCAGTACCTTCGTAATGGGTGCGGCTGTAGGCCAGCACCTTCATACCGAAGGCCAGGGCGATCTTTCCTACGGCACGGCCGATGCTGCCGTAGCCGATGATGCCCATGGTTTTGCCGGCCAGTTCCATCTGAGGGGTCTTCCAGTAGCAAAAATCGGGACAAGCGGTCCACTCGCCCCTGTGGACGCTGTCGCTGTGGAGCCCAACCCGATTGCAAAGCTCCAGAAGCAGAGAGAAAGTAAACTGCGCTACCGCGTTGGTGCCGTAACCGGGTACGTTGCAAACGGGAATGCCCCGCTTGGCAGCAGCCTGGCAATCCACCGCATTGTATCCCGTGGCAAGCACACAGATCAGTTTAATATTGGGGCAGGCTTCCAAAACGGTATCTGTGATGGAAACTTTGTTCAGAAAAACGATCTCGGCAGAGCCGATGTGCTCGATGGTGAGGGCTTCTCCTTCGGTGTGGTCATAATAAGTAATATGGCCGAATTTTTCGAACTGGGCCCAGCTGAGATCACCGGGGTTCAAAGCATGGCCGTCCAGAATTACAATATCCATTGGAAATGCTCCTTTTCTTTTGTGATGTTCATTTTACCATTGGTGACAATAAAACGCAATAGGGAATAAATGTGCCCCGAACAGCAGTTCGGGGCAGTAGTTTATCGCTGATACTTTCCTTTTTGGGGTTTCGGCACATAGCAGATGACGCTGATGGCACCGAACAGCAGGGCACAGCTCAGGGTGACCTTCCAGCCGAAGGAGAAGGCTTTGTTATCGTATCGGAAGGATACGGTGTGATCGCCCTGGGTCATGGGCAGGGAAATCATGGCATCACCCACCAGGGTGATTTCTGCAGGCTTTCCGTCCACGTAGGCCACCCAGTTGCCGTTTTGAGGGATGGAAGTGTAGAGCAAGCCGTCCCGATCGCAGGAGATGGTGCCCTCCACAAGGGTGGAGGAGAACTTTGTCAGCTGCAGGGTGGAGGCGTTCAGAATGTCGTAAGCCTGCCGGAAGACCTCTTCGTTCAAAACCGCAGCGATGGCGCTGATGGTACCGGATTCGTCTGCTTTACAGGTAAAGTCCACGGTGATGATGTCGCCCACCTTTACATCGGAAATGGCGATCATCTGAGGCAGGCTGTAGGTTTCGGAAAAAAGTTTATTCCCGTTCAGGGAAATGGAATAGGCGTTTTTCTTGGAGAGGTTCGTCATGTTGATGCAGGCGAAACCTTCGCAATCAGCAGTGAAGGTGTAGGTGACCGTGCCGCCGTCGGGAGCGCCTTCGTAGTTGGCGTAACCGGAATTTCCGGTGGTTTTCAGGGTTACCCCTTCGGCACTGATGGACAGGGCGCTGCCGTTCAGCTTGCTCCAGGCATCCTGGAACACGCCGGAGGCCCGCTTCAGAAGCTTGTTCTGGAAGTTGAAGGCGTCGCTGGTGCCGCTGAAATCGAAGGTTGCCAGGCTGGTGTTGGCCAGGAAGCCCAGGGGGAGGTAGGCATTGTTTTGGAGCAGGTGCACATTGCCGGAGTGATATACTTCGTCAAAGTAGCTGTTATCTTCCACATTCCCATCCCGCTCGATCATATACTTGATGCCCAGGAACAAATTGGAAATGGGGGAGCTTTCTTCGTAGCAGTAGCGATTGTAGGTGTTTTTGGCGCCGTAGCCCAGGTCCTTCATAAATTCCGTAACTTTCACATTGGCGGAGCTGGTGAAGGTGGAAATGCCGTTGTAGCCGTTGAGGGCGCCGTCATTGAGGGTTTGGGCGTGGGTCACTTCTGCCCGGTAGAAGAGGTCGTCATCATGTTCTTTCATATAGGCGATGACATTTTCGGAGTCAATGGTGCCCTTGGGGTAGTTGCTGACACCGGTATAGGGGAAATTGATGCCGAAATTGATGACGTTGAAGCCGATTTCCACACCCATAACCACAACCATGGCGATGGCTGCGATGCGACGGTTGGTGGCTGCGGTTTGCCGGTGTTCCTGGACCTCTTCTTCGGTGGCTTCTTCGGGAAGGTCTGCCTGGAAGGTAGGGAACAGCATGACACCCATATACAGGGCCAGGAAAATCAGATTGTAAGCCAGATATACGATATCCGCTGTATCAATGGCGCAGGCGAAAATGCCCAGACTCAGCAGGGCTGCCAGAATGATTTGCCAGTACTTAAACTGATCCCGGATCAGGTAGGCCCGGTATGCCATATACAGCATTACAAAGCTGAAAAGGAAGATGAACCGGTAGCGGATCATGTTGGTGAAGTGGAAGCCGTGCCAGATATAGTCCAGCTGCCGGATGATAAAGCTGACCATGAAAAACAGCAGCAGCAGAACACTGCAGATTTTGTCCCGCAGCTTGATCTTGCGGCCAAAGAGGAACAGGAAGGCCAGTAAAATGGTGCCTACGCCGCAGTAGAGGTTGGGAAGTCCTTCTTTGAAAGAGGGCTCCAGACCGCCGCCCATATTGCCGGCTACCTGCCGCATGGCATCCAGAAGGCCTTTCCAGGTGTGCTCGTCGGCAATGTTCAGCCGGAAGGTGGTGGGGAAGTTGTTGACGCTGGATTGGGTGGTTTGCAGAGCGGCCAGAGCAGGCAGTTCCAAAATGGCGGTCATGCCGATGGCCAGAATGGAGAACAGGGCAATCCGCAGCAGATCACCGATGAACCGCTTGAAACTTCTGCATCTGCAGATCTGGTAGACAATGAACAGAAGCAGCACAAAAATGCAGGTAAACAGGCCGATATAGTAGTTGGAGAAGATGGAAAGGAACAGTGTGACGGTATAAAGGAAGAACTTTTTCTCCTGCATCAGGGAAACGGTGCCCAGAGCCACCAGCGGCAGCAGAGCGAAGGTATCCAGCCACATGATGTTCCACTGATATGCCAGACCCCAGGCACAGAGGCCGTACATGGCGCCGAAAATGCTGATGGAGAAGTCATCCCGTTTGAAAATCTTTTTCAGGAAGATGGCAAAGAACATGGATGCAAGACCCAGTTTCAGGGGCGTCAGCAGTGAGAAGTATTCCAGCATCCAGCTTTCGGGAAGGATCACCGTCAAAAGATTCAGGGGGCTGGCCAGGTAATAGGAAATGAGTCCCAAATAATCCAGGCCCAGGCCGATATTCCAGTTATACAGTACGCCCCGGCCGGACCGCAGCGCATCCCGGAAGTTCACGAAGAAGGGATAGTATTGGTGATACATATCCGAGTAGAGCATACTGCGGTTATTGCCAAAGGGCTCATACTGCCCAAACAGCATTACCATCATAACGGCGAAAAAGGGGATCGCAAACGCCAGAGCCGTGTAGTTCCAGCGGATTTTTTTATTGAAAAGGCGAGTCATGGAAAAACCCCCGCATATTAAATCTATTTTATAGTCTACCACAATATGGGGCAGGGGTAAAGCATCTAAAAAAGAATTTTTTGTAAAGATTGGAAAAGGGGCCGTCTCAAAATGAATGAGACGGCCCCTGAGATGAATATTTAGCCAGGGAACGGCCTGTGTGCCGTTCCTGATTGCGTATTTAAGAGACTTTCCCGGGAATGACACACAGGTCATTCCCTACATATGCATTT
>JAZSLC010000109.1:0-2043 GCA_045535175.1 Faecousia sp.
ATCAGCAGATGGAGCTGCCAGTCCCGGCGCAGGTGCAGTAAAAAGAGCTGAAGCTTTGTTTTCTTCAGTGGGCTTCCCGGTGACTGGGCCGGTTTGCGGGGTTTTGCAAGTTTCATGTTTCTACTTCCTTTCCTGAAGGGGATATATATAGATTACGGATTACAAAAGGGTCATTGGGACGGCCTGCCCAATGGCAGCTGCCCCCCCTCGGTGAGCCTTCGCCCACAGCCCCCTGCAGGGAGCCTTTTCTGCTTTCCCCAGGACCCGGAGCATCGGGTCCTGGGGAAAACAGCCCCCGTGGGGGCGGCGGATGCCGCCCCGGGGGCTTCTGTTTCAGAAAGGGACAGGAAATCAGCGAATTACTTGCCGTTCATGCGGTCATAGGCTGCCTGGGCAGCTTCCATCCACTGGCTCAGGCCCTGGTTTTCCATGGCGGCCAGATAGTCGTTCCAGTCAGAATCCTTGTTGGGATCCATGGCGCCGGAGATGAACAGGGCGCGGGCCTCTTCCATGTAGTCTTCCACCTGAGACTGCACTTCGGTGACCACCTCATTTTCGGCTTCATTGTACACCAGGTCGTAGACCACTTCCTCAGGCTGACCGGCAGCAATCGTATTCTCGTAGATGGGTCTATTGATCTTATTGGCTCTATAGGAGGTAATATCGTCCGGATCAAAGGGCGCAGCTACAGTGCTCCACATAATCGTGGGCCGAACTACAGCAGCACAGGTATGCCAGGTATGATTATTCTGAGTGGTGTAAACGGTGCTATCCAGAACATTCACAGCAGCAGGCACACCGTATGCATTGACAGTACCCTCAGGTGCGGGCTCCCAGTCAATGCCCTTGCGGCCGTAGCGCTGCCAGCAGACGGAATCCTGGCAGTTCATGAAGTCCAGCAGGCGGAAGGCCAGTTCGGGATCTTCGCAGTCGGCGGTAATGATGCCATAGTAATTGAAGGCGCTGGCACGGATGGAGGCGTAACCACCCTTGCCGGTGGCGTCTTCCAGAATGGGCCATGCCACATACTGCTTCACGGATTCAAAGGCAGTATCCATGGTCAGAGTGGGGTGACCGCCCACCACGCCAACCTTTGCATGGCCATCGGCCACGGAGGTCAGAGCCTTCATCTCGGCGTCGGCAGTCATGGTCCAGGACAGAGGAGAGAACAGGCCTTCCTTGTAGAGCTTGTTCATGTAGATCAGGGCCTGACGGTACTCCTCAGTGGTATAGGGTACCCACAGCTGACCGTCGGTGGCATTGAAGAAGTACTTATCGGAGCAGAAAACAAAGGCGTTGATGAGCCACTCGGTGATGTTGCCGCGATAGGCACCGTCACGATAAACCAGGGGGATTTCGTCCTTTTCGCCGTTGCCGTTGGGATCTTCATCCCGGAAGGCCACCAGCACGTCATACAGTTCTTCCACAGTAGTGGGCATTTCCTTGCCCACGGCATCCAGCCATGCCTGATTGATGTAACCACAGACGCAGTTGTCAATGGTGCCGTTGGCATAGTCGGGGAAGCCGTAGATATTGCCGGAAGCGGGGTCCTTGCCGTACATCCAGATGCGGTCGATGTCGCTTTCCAGACCCTGCTCACGCATGAAGTCAAAGGCCTGATTCAGGTAATAACCATACTGGTCAAAATAGGGGGTCTGATCGACGAACACACCGTCGTTACCGTAAGCATCCATTTCGGTCTTGCTCAGGCCAATATACCAGAGGATATCGGGCAGTTTCTCACCGCCGGCAATGTCCAGATTCAGCTGGGTCACTGCATCGGCAGCCTTTTCGGCGTAGATCTTAAACTGCAGGTCAATACCGGTCTGCTCCTCGAGCCAAAGGGTATAGGCGTTGGTCTCGAAGTCCTCGGTCAGAGCACTCTGCTTCAGACCGATCGTGATAACGGGCTTGGAGCCATCGGTGACGATGGGCAGCTCGCCGGGGGCGGAACGGCCGTCGTCGGCGGTGGTGGCGGGGGCGGTAGTGCCGGCAGGCTTGTTGCCGCCCTGGGTTGCGGGGGGATTGGAAGTCGGAGGCCAA
>JAZSLC010000125.1:0-9792 GCA_045535175.1 Faecousia sp.
CCGTCTCCGACGACCCCCCCCAGCCTCCCGAGGCCATCCGCCAGTATCTGTAACCCCTGTCCCCAAAATCCGGCTGTGTTCCACACCCATATTTTTTGCAGTATGCGAACCCTGTTTCCCCCGGCACTTTTTCACATGAAAATGTTCCATTGTGACATTTTCTTTTTGGAGGTGCTGTGCTATGATACAGGCAAAATAAAACCAGAAGGAGACACGATTATGAACAAGATCAGCAAGCTCCCTGCCATTCCGCTCATTACCCACGATCCCTTCTTCTCCATTTGGGCCAGTGGGATTGCGCCCACCTCTGACTATACCCGGCACTGGTCCGGCGTGGAAAAATTCCTCAGAGGTATGCTGACCGTGGACGGCACCCAGGTTCGGTTTCTGGGCCGGGCGGGACGCCGCTCCATGAAGTGCGTGGATACGGAGATTACGCCCCTGTCCACCTGCTATGTCTTTGAAGACATGGGCGTCCGGCTGACCCTTCGTTTCACCTCTCCGCTGCTGATGCAGGACCTGGAGATCCTCTCCGTTCCCGTTTCCTATGTGGAGTTCCGGCTGGAGTTTATCGACGGCAAGCCCCATGAGGTCCGGCTGGAGTTCATGGCTTCCGAGAATAACTGCCGGGAGGGCAACCGGGCTGCCGCCATGTGGCAGAATGTGTTTACCGATGAGCGGGGCCTGAAGTTCGCCTATATGGGCCAGAAGCAGCAGTCACCCCTTACCGGCAGCGGTGACCATGTGACCATCGACTGGGGCTATATGCTCTTTGCCACCGACGATGGGGAGCTGCCCTGTGACCCCAATGCTTCTCCTGCGGAGCTGCTCTATGTCAAAGAGGGCACCGAGCCCTTCAAGACCACCCTGCTGGTGGGCTATGATGACATTGCCTCCATCCATTATTTCGGTCAGCTGCTGAGCGCGTACTATGCCCGTAACGGCAAAACCATCGTCCAGGCCATGGGAGAGTTCCATGACCGACAGGAAGAGATTCTTGCCATGTGTGCAGCCTTTGACGAAGAGCTGCTCCGGGAAGCCTGGGAACTGGGCGGCGAAGCCTACGCCACCATCGCAGTAGCCTCCTACCGGCAGTCCGTTGCCGCCCATAAGCTGGTGGCGGACCGGGAGGGCAACATTCTCTTCATTTCCAAGGAAAACGACTCCAACGGCTGCGCAGCCACCGTGGACGTGAGCTATCCCAGCGTGCCCCTTTACCTGCTGTATTGCCCCGAACTGGTGCGGGGTATGCTGCGGCCTGTTCTGAAGTTTGCCAGAATGCCCATTTGGCATTATGATTTTGCCCCCCATGATGTGGGCCGCTATCCCGTGCTGAACGGCCAGGACTACGCCTCCAGATTCCGTGCCATCAGCCACGGCGAGGGCTGCAGCGGTGCGCCTTACCATTATTTGCCCTCCACGGTGGATGCCTATGACCCCCGGTCCCAGATGCCTGTGGAAGAATGCGGCAATATGCTGCTGATGATTGCGGCGGTTTGCTCTGCCGATGGGGATTGGACCATGGCCAAGGAAAATCTGGACCTGCTGCAGATGTGGAGCAAGTACCTGATGGAATACGGCGAGAACCCCGGCGAGCAGCTGTGTACCGATGACTTTGCCGGTCACATGGCCGCAAATGTGAACCTTTCTGCCAAGGCAACCATGGGTGTGGCGGCCTTCTCCATGATTCTGGAGAAGCTGGGCCGTGCAGAGGAAGCTGCGTCCTATATGGAAAAAGCCCGGGCCATGGGCGAAAGCTGGCTGCGGCGGGCGCAGGGCCCCGAGCACAGCTGGCTGTCCTTTGAAGGCACCGGCTGGAGCCAGAAGTACAATCTGGTGTGGGATAAGCTCTTTGGCTGGAATATCCTTCCCCGGCAGTTCTATGAGCAGGAACTGGGCAGCTACTTGCCCAGGGTCAACGAATTCGGCCTGCCCCTGGATTCCCGGGCGGATTACACCAAGTCCGACTGGACCATGTGGGTTGCCGCCATGGCGGAAGACCGGGCAACCTTCGATGCCCTGTGCAAGCCCTTGGCCAACTTCCTGGTGAACGGCTACAGCCGCGAGCCCTTCTCTGATTTCTACGATACCGTGGTGGGTACCTGTGAGAAGTTCGTGGGCCGCAGCGTTCAGGGCGGCTGCTTTATGCCGCTGCTGATGCGCAAGTGGAGAAAGTAATAGAGCGATCCCCCTCGGAGCTTAGCCCTGAGGGGGATTTTTCAGAATTTTTCCTGCAGACGGCGGGTGCCGGGCCCCAGAATCTGCAGATATTGGGGACCCAGAATGTCCTGAAACAGCCTGTACTCTGAGTCGGTTCCGTGGGGGACCGCCCAGGCTCCGGCATCGGTGCCCGGGGCCAGCAGGCCGCCCATGGTCGCAAATTTCCGGACGTTGTCCGCTGCGCCGGCCAAAATCTGCTGGACAGCCTCTTCCCGGAAGCGCCCTTGGCCCCGAAGATTTCCCACGGTGCTGAGGGTGGGGACCCACACGGTGCCTGCTTCCTTCATGGCCCAAAGTGCTTCGCTGCTGAGATAGGCGCCGTGCTCCACCGAATCCACACCCGCCTGGGCGGCGTAGAGGGCGGTGACGCCGTTGCCGTGGACCATCACCGAAAGACCCTGTTGATGGCCGATTTCGGTGAGCACCCGAATTTCCTCCCGGGTGAGCCCTTCTTCCGTCAAAACTCCGAACCGGTCAAAGTCCATAAGCCCGGAGATCATAATTTTAATGAAGTCGGCCCCCTCGGCTTTTTGCCGGCGCACCAGTTGTTCAAATTCCCGGGAGCTTTCGAAAACCGTACCGATAAAGGCCCCATAGTGGCCCTTTTTACAAAGGGGTGACAGGGGGGTGCGGTAGGTGATGCCGTATTCCGGAGCCAGTTCCCGGGCCAGCTTGCCGGCACCCAGCCGGTCGCCGCCGTCCCGAAGCCAGGTAAAGCCCCGGTCCCGATAGGTTTCCAAAACACTGCGGATCCACTGCCGGTCCGGGCCGCCTGCGTGACGGGCCATGGCATCCTTCCAGTATATCCCGTCCAGCACCATGTGCATATGACAATCCACCATGATGATCATCTCCTTTTTCCCCAGTATAGCAGACCGGGAAACTGAAATCAATACTTGCAATTTACGCCCTGTGGGGTATAATAATCCTAAGAAAAATCGGTATTTTACAGGAGGGAAGCGCTGTGGCAGGGAAATTATCCGCATATCGGGGATGCCTTTTGGGCATGGCGGTGGGCGATGCCTTCGGAGACATTGTCACGGAAATGACCATGGAGGAAATCCTGGAAAACTACGGCCCTTACGGCATTATGGGCTACGACCCCAATTCCCATGGCCCCCAGATTACGGCCTTTACTCAGGTGGCGGCCTACACCCTCAATGGCATTCTGGTGGGGGTGGAACGGGGAAAACTCCGGGGGGATTTCCTGCCGGAGATTACCATGGCTCTGCGGGAGTGGATCCGGCTCAAGAGCTTCCCCGGGGACCGGGACCGGTGCAAGTGCTGGGTGGGACACCTGGAATGTATGCGCCGCAAGAAGAATATGGAAAACGGCGCCATGTTCTACCTGGGGCAGGGCATGACCCCCGGCAGTCTCAGCGCCCGGCGCAATGAGTCCAACAACCCGGGTCTGCTGACCGCTGCGGTGACTGTTGGTCTGGCGCAGCAGGCAGGGTGCATCCGCAAAGAAGAGGTAGCCATGCTGGGTGCCTCCATTGTGGCCCTGGTCTACGGCCATCCTTTGGCCCATTTGAGCGGAGCCTATCTGGCGGTGCTGGTGGACCGGATCCTGGAGAGTCCGGCGCTTCCCCTGGAGGAGCATATTCTGCAGACCCTTCAGTACCTGGAGCAGGGAGAGTACCCCTTCAGCCACAAGCTGCCCCAGTTCCGGCAGGAACTGGAAGCCATGCTTCAGCAGGCGAAAATGCCCCAGATGGAGCACAGCGCCTACATGGAAAAGCTGGAGTGCTTTGAAAGCCATCGGGTGCTGCTGGGGGCGCTGTATGCCTGCATCACCGGCTTTGAGGATATGGACCGGGCCCTGGTGACGGCGGTGAATCACTCCGGAAAGAGCGCTCTGGTGGCGGCCCTGGCCGGCGCCATTCTGGGTGCCAAGCTGGGAGAGGAAGCCCTGCCCGAATTCTACATGGAGGGCCTGGACGCGGAGTCGCCCCTGCGGGAGCTGACGGGAGATCTGGACGAGTGTGCAAAACTGGACCGGCGGCTGTTTAACTTTGACTGGGACCGGAAGTACAATTCCGGCCGGCCCTGAAGAAAAAAGTTTCGTTTTCCGGGGATTTTCTCTGAAAAAACCCTTGCAAAACCGAAAACTTGATGCTATAATACAGTTAATCTAGCGTAGAATATACGAAAGAGAGGGGCACGCCCCTCTCTTTCTTTAACGAAAGGGGGAAATTTTATGAAGATCACAGATCAGGTGAGCGGATTTGCAAAACCCGTGGTGGAAAGCTGCGGCTGTATCCTTTGGGATGTGGAGTATGTCCGGGAGGGTTCTGAGCGCTTCCTCAGAGTCTACATCGACAAAGAAGGCGGCATCAACATCGACGATTGCGAGAAGGTCCACCGGGCCCTGGATCCCATTCTGGACGAGAAGGACCCCATTCCCGACAGCTACCATTTTGAGGTTTGCTCCGCCGGGTTGGAGCGGGCGCTGAAGCGGCCCTCCGATTTTGAGCAGTTCATGGGCAGCCCCGTGATGGTGAAACTCTACCGCCCCAGAAAGGGCCTGAAGGAGATTCCCGGCGTACTCCGCGGCTATGAGGACGGGAAAGTGACCCTGGAAGCCGGAAAAGAAATCATTACCTTTGAAAAATCCGAGGTTGCCCTGGTGCGCCTTCGTGTAGAATTCTGACAACAAATAAATAATGAGCCCCCAAACGCCGTGCGGCGGACGGAGGGCGAAGGAGGATAAATATGGCAAGAGGTAAGAAGAAGGTCGTGGAAGCGCCTCAGGTGGAAATGGGCGCCGAGATCTTTGCCAGCCTGCGGGAGCTTGAAAAGCTCAAGGGCATCCCTGTGGAGTACATGGTGGAGCGCCTGAAGCAGGCTCTGGCAAACGCATACCGGAAAGACCGTGAGGACCATCGGGATGTTCCCGCCGAAAATGTGGTGGTGGATGTGACCGAGAAAGGCATCTCCATGCTCCTGGTCAAGACGGTTGTGGAAGAACTGCAGGACACCGCCCTGGAAATTCACATCGACGCAGCCCGGAAGCTGTTCCCCAATGCCCAGCTGGGCGATCAGGTGAGCATTCCCGTGGACATTCAGAAGTTTGGCCGCATCGCTGCCCAGACCGCCAAGCAGGTGGTGATTCAGGGCATCCGGGAAGCCGAGCGGGGTATGGCTTATGAAAGCTACTCCTCCAAGGCTCAGGAGCTGCTGACCGGTACCGTTCTGCGGCTGGATCCCAGCGGTGACATTTTTGTGCGCATCGGCCAGGGTAACGAACAGTCCGATGCCGTCCTGCGTCAGAGCGAGCAGATTCCCGGCGAGACCTGGCAGCCCGGCGACCACATCCGTGTGTACGTGCTGGAGGTCAACAAGAATAACCGGGGTCCCCTGGTTCACGTGTCCCGTACCCATCCCAATCTGGTGCGGCGGCTGTTTGAGCTGGAAACTCCCGAAATCGAGAGCGGCGATGTGGAAGTTCGCAACATTGCCCGTGAGGCCGGTTCCCGTTCCAAGATGGCTGTCCATGCCAAGACCGAGGGCGTGGATCCTGTGGGCGCCTGTGTGGGCCCCAGAGGCGGCCGTGTTGGTGCCGTTGTGGAGGAACTCCACGGCGAGAAGATCGACATCGTGGTCTGGTCCGAGGATCCCTGCCAGTATGTGAAGGCCGCTCTGAGCCCCGCCGATGTTATCAGTGTGGAACTGCTGCCCGGCTCCAAGATCTGCCGCGTGGTGGTGCCCGATGATCAGCTGAGTCTGGCCATCGGCAAGGAAGGCCAGAACGCCCGCCTGGCTGCCCGCCTGACCGGCTATAAGATTGACATTAAGCCTGCTTCCCAGGCTGATGCCGAATAAGTTTTCGGCGGGTCTTTTGCCCCAGCTTCCGCTTTTAAGACCCTAGAAATACACAAAGTATGTCTGCGGGTCTTAACACGGAATCTGAGCCGGAATCTCCCGCCCAAAGAACGTGCGGTTTACGGCGGATCGTTTGTCACACAGTGCCTGAGGTTCCGTGCCGGATGATTTGAAATTCGGCATTTGGAATTTGGCATTTCAAAGAAGGAGGTAGCTTATGCAAAAGAAAATCCCGATGCGGCAGTGTATGGGCTGCCGGGAGCGGCTGAGTAAGAAGGAAATGATCCGTGTGGTGCGTCGCACCGACGGGGAAGTCCAGCTTGACTTCAGCGGAAAGCTCAATGGCCGGGGCGCCTACATCTGCCCCAAACAGGAGTGCCTGAAAAAGGCCCGGAAGGCCGGATCCCTGGCCCGGGCTTTGGAAGTTCCCATTCCCGTGGAGGTCTATGACCGCCTGGAGAAGGAAATGGAGGACGGCACCAATGGATAAAGCCCTCAATTATCTGGCCCTGGGAAAGCGGGGCCGTCTTGTGGAGCTGGGGGAGGAGCCTGTGGGCGCAGCTGCCCGGGCCCTTCATGCCAGACTTGTGATCGTTGCGAAGGATGCATCCGACCACACCTGGCGTCGCGCCAAGAGTTTTGTGGCGGGCACCGATCAGATTGCCCTGCGGGTGCCTTTTACCAAAGACGAAATGGGTCAGACCACTGGCCGGACGGAACTGGCCATTGCCGCCTTTACGGATCCTGCTTTGGCGCTGGCTTGTGTCCAGGCCCTGCCGGAGCCCGAAAAGCACGCAGCTGAGATTGCGGCGCTGGAGGAGAAGGTTCGCCGGGCCCGGCAGCGCAGCAATGAGCAGAAGGCCCACAAGAGGAATGTAAGAAAAGGTAAGAAGTAAGCCAACATGACAGCCGTATGCGGTCGGTTGGGAGTCCAAAACGGGGCACAGCAGATGCGCTGTTTTGGATTCCCCATTGACACATCCGGCACAGCATTTTGGAGGTGCGTATATGAGTTTAGTTAAGTACAGATTGCGCGAGGTGGCCGCCGATTTCGGTGTGACTCCCAAGGAAATCAGCGAGATCCTTGCCAAGTTTTTCGAGAAGCCCAAGTCCAATACCCAGGTGCTGACTGAGGAGGAACTGAACGTCATTTTTGATGTGATGACCGCCAAAAATCAGGTCAGTTCTCTGGAAGTGGTCTTTGCGGTGAAGCCCAAGGCCCCTGCCAAAGCAGAAGCCCCCAAGACCGAAGCCCCCAAGGCGGAGACTCCCAAGGCTCCCGCTGCCCAGGGCGGGCAGCAGGGCAAGCCTGTGGCCCCCGGTCCTCAGAAGCCCAAGGCTCCCGAGGCTCCCGCAAAGCCCAAGGAACCCGAACGGAAGCGGGAACGCCGGGTGGTGGATACCTCTGCGGTGCAGGTGAATGCAGCCCGTTTTGACGACCGGGTGGACAGCCTGGTTTCTGAGCGCGTTCAGGAATACCAGGGCGGCAAGCAGCGCATCGGCGGCAAGAAGGGCCAGCAGGGCAAGGGCAAGGACGGCAAGTTCCGCGGCAGCAAGGCCCGCAACGAAGAGCAGGAGAAGATGCGCCGCCTGCAGATGGAAGTGGCCCGGAAGGCCCCCGTCACCGTCAAGATTCCCGACGAGATCACCGTTGGCGAGCTGGCAAGCCGCATGAAGAAGACCGCCGGTGAAGTTATTAAGTGCCTGATGCTCAACGGCGTCATGGCCGGCATCAACCAGACCATCGACTATGATACCGCCGAATTCGTGGCCACCGAAATGGGCTGCAAGGTGGAGAAGGAAATTACCGTCACCATCGAAGAGCGGATCATTGACGATCACGTGGATACCGAGGAAGAACTGGAGGTCCGTGCCCCCGTTGTGGTGGTTATGGGTCACGTTGACCACGGTAAGACCTCCACGCTGGACGCTATCCGGAAGACCTCCGTCACCGCCGGGGAGGCCGGTGGCATTACCCAGCACATCGGCGCTTACACCGTGGATGTGAACGGCAACATGATCACCTTCCTAGATACTCCCGGCCACGCAGCCTTTACCAGTATGCGCGCCCGCGGTGCCAAGTCCACTGACATTGCCATTCTGGTGGTTGCTGCCGACGACGGCATCATGCCCCAGACCGTGGAATCCATCAACCACGCCAAGGCTGCCGATGTGCCCATCATCGTGGCCATCAACAAGATGGATAAGCCCACTGCCAATCCCGACAAGATCAAGGAGCAGCTGACCAAGTATGACCTGATCCCCGAGGAGTGGGGCGGCGAGACCGTTATTGTGCCCATTTCCGCCAAGACCGGCATGGGCCTGGAAGATCTGCTGGAAATGGTCATTCTGACTGCCGAGGTTCAGGAACTGAAGGCCAACCCCAACCGCCGGGCCAAGGGCGTGGTCATCGAAGCCCGTCTAGACAAGAACAGAGGCCCCGTGGCTACTCTGCTGGTGCAGAACGGTACCCTGAAGCAGGGCGACATCGTCATTGCCGGTACCAGTGTGGGCCGTGTTCGTGTGATGACCAACGACAAGGGCCGCACCGTGAAGACCGCCGGTCCCTCTGTTCCCGTGGAGATTACCGGTCTGGTGGATGTGCCCACCCCCGGTGACGAGTTCAACGCCGTTACCGACGAGCGCATGGCCCGTGAGCTGGCCGAACAGCGCCGTCAGGCCGAAAAGGACGCCGCCGCTGCCGCTGTCAGCAAGGTCACTCTGGATAACCTCTTTGCCAAGATGCAGGAGGGCGAGATGAAGGAGCTGCCTCTGATCGTCAAGGCCGACGTGCAGGGTTCCGCCGAGGCTCTGAAGGCTTCCCTGGAGAAGATCTCCAACGAGGAAGTCCGGGTGCGCGTCATTCACACCGGTGTCGGTGCCATCAACGAGAGCGACGTGCTGCTGGCCTCCACCGCCCATGCCATCATCGTGGGCTTCAACGTCCGTCCCGATGCAGGTGCCCAGGGCTCTGCCCAGCGGGCCAACGTGGATATGCGCTTCTACAGTGTGATCTACGATGCCATCGACGAGATCGAGGCCGCCATGAAGGGTATGCTGGCTCCCAAGTTCCAGGAAGTTATCATCGGCCATGCCGAGGTCCGCATGACCTACAAGGTCAGCGCCATCGGCACCATCGCCGGCTGTATGGTCAAGGACGGCAAGGTTGCCCGGGACGCCAAGGTTCGTGTGCTGCGTGACAGCAACGTGATCCACACCGGCGAGGTAGGCTCCCTGCAGCGGTTCAAGGATGCTGCCAAGGAAGTCACTGCCGGCTACGAGTGCGGCATGAGTATCCTGAAGTTCAACGACATCAAGGAAGGCGACATCTTTGAGTGCTTCGTCATGGAGCAGATCAAGGACTGATCCACCGCCCGTAATCATCGGGGAGAAACTGCGTTTCTCCCCGATTTCACAACGCTTTGTAAAGGAGGGTGCGTATGGCATCCAACCGTATCGGCCGCATTAACGAAGAAATGCAGAAGGAGCTGGCCGGCCTCATCCGCAATCTCAAGGATCCCCGGGTGCAGTCCACCATGGTCTCCATCACCGGCGTGGAAGCCACCAAGTCGGAGGCCAAGCGGTCTTAGGAAGACAAGTGTTAACTACAACTCCTTGGCCCCCAGAACGACATGGCTACGATCCGACTTCGAAGAAATGCAGAAGGAGCTGGCCGGCCCCATCCGCAATCCCAAGGATCCCCGGGTGCAGTCCACCATGGTCTCCATCACCGGCGTGGAAGCCACC
>JAZSLC010000182.1:0-2063 GCA_045535175.1 Faecousia sp.
GCTTTCCATTCCCGGCAAATTGGGCCATACAGGCTTTGCACCGGGCGAAAGGAGCAGCTTGTCGTAGCGTTCTTCAAATGCTTCGCCGGTTTTCAGGTTCTTTACGGAAACGGTCTTCCGGTCGGAATGGATAGCGGTAACTTCGTGGTGTACTTTCATATGAATACGAAACCGGGAGAAGAAGCTCTCCGGGGTCTGGAGGGTCAGATCCTCAGGATCTTCAATAACACCGCCGATATAGTAAGGCAGGCCGCAGTTGGCGTAGGAAATATAGCCCGACCGCTCAAACACAACGATTTCAGCCTGCTCATCCAGTCTGCGGATTCTTGCTGCTGCCGTGGCTCCGCCGGCCACGCCACCTACGATCACGACTTTCATACCGACTCCACCTTTCCGGAATAAGCGGCAATACCGCCGATATTGGTTACATTCGAATAGCCCATATACTGCAATAAACTTGCTGCCTGACGGCTCCGGGCACCGGAGTGGCAGTAGACATACAGTACCGTATCTTTATTTTCTACAATGGAATCCACTTTGTCAATGGTTTGCAGCGGAAGATTTTTGCTGCCGGGGATATGACCCTCCCGATATTCCTGGGGTGTGCGCACGTCCAGCAGGACAGCTCCGGGGATATTGTGATAATCCTTTACACCTTGATTGATGTCGTTCTGTTTAAAAAGATCAAAGAAACCCATATATTACACATCCTTCCTGTAATTTCTGTTTATAGTATAGCATCGCTTGTTTTTGCATTCTGTGATTTTATCACAGAATGCAAAATGTTGTCCGGCCAACCCGAAAGGGGTGGCCGCACGGTTATGTGTTGTGGTTATTTCTTTTCTCTGCGGAAGCACATGAACCAATCCAGGCAGTACTGATCGTCGTTCTGGTTATCCATACGCTCTTTTGCGGTACCGCAGCTTCCGGCAGTGGGGACAATCACATCGTCACCGGGCCGCCAGTCTGCGGGCGTTGCCACATTTTCAGCATCTGCCTTCTGCAGCGCCAAAAGTACCCGCTTGATCTCGTCGAAGTTTCGGCCGGTGGTCAGAGGATAATAGATAATCAAACGAATGATACCCTTGGGGTCGATAATGAACACAGCTCTGACCGCCTGCTGATTGGATTGGCCGGGCTGGATCATGCCGTACTTGTTAGCCACTTCCATGCGGATATCTTCGATCAAGGGGAATTTGACCTCTACATTCTTCATTCCCTTCCACTCCAGTTCTTGGATCTTGCGCAGCCATGCGATATGGGCATAGAGGGAGTCAACGGACAGACCGATCAGTTCCGTGTTCATGGATTTGAACTCATCTGCCATGGAGGCGAAAGTCATAAACTCAGTAGTGCAAACTGGGGTGAAGTCCGCCGGATGGGAGAACAGGATCACCCACTTTCCTTTGTAATCTTCGGGGAAGTTGATCTCACCCTGAGTGGTGGTGGCCTTAAAAGCGGGGGCGGGTTCGCCGATCATAGGCATATAATTTCTAGTTTCGTTCATAACGGATGCTCCTTTCATTTTTTGAAATATGAATATGTGTGTTATTATGATAAAAGGAATGAATTTCTGCGTGTTTCAATTCTCTTTTGTATTTATAGGATAGCAGAAATTTCCAACGGTTTCTGTGATATAATCACCGAATATCATAATCCGGTGCCGGATACGGTTTTTCCCGGCCGATCGTTGATGCCGCCGAACTCTACAATATTGGTGTAACCCAGTGTCGCCAACTTTTCAGATGCCTGCTTGCTACGGTTACCGCTGCGGCAGTACACCATAATCAGCCGATCCTTGTCCGGCAGTTCCGGAATCTCCTCCGTACCGATGGTTTCGTTGGGAATGTTGATTGCTCCGGGAATATGCTTATCCGCAAATTCCTCAGGTGTGCGTACATCCAGAATAATATAGCCAGATTCTTCTTCCATCATGGTTATGGCCTCATCCATATTGACCTGGCGGTAGGTAATTTCTTCCGCAGGTGCAGTACAGCCTATCAGAAGCAGTACCGCCAGTAAAATTGGCAGAATCTTTTTCATATCAAGTACCTCCTTGATTG
>JAZSLC010000007.1:0-4157 GCA_045535175.1 Faecousia sp.
GTGGAACTGGGCGGTTTTGTTTTCGGAAGGAACATAGACGCCGATGGGCTGCAGGGATTTGGTGGCGCCAATGCAGTTGCCCATTTTGATCCAAAGGGCTTCCAGCTCGGCAGCCTCGGCGGGATGTTCCGGGGTGAACTCCACAATATCCTTGTCGATACGAATCTTCATACTTGTTACCTCCTCAAATGATGTTTTGAAAAAAGGGCGGGTATTGAACCCGCCCTTCAGTAATGTTTGGATTAGCCGGAATAACGTTCCGGAAGACACTTCGGAGCGATGTTGTGACGGGTTTCGTTATTCGCCGGTTGGATATTCCTTCCGAAATCCGCAGTTATGGCAGCGATAGGTTACATTATAATAACCCAGCTTTCTCTTAATCGGCCTTGCCAAAAGTCCTCTTGGTGCGCCAATTCTGATACGGCCCCAAACACCGACCGGAATTCCGGACTTGAAAGCATTTACTTCTTCTTTCCAGGGTTTGGTCTTACCGCACTGTGGACACTTAGACGGAATACCGCTCATAGACCCTTAGCCGAAGTAGCGGGCCAGCAGGCCGGCCAGAGCCTTGCCGTGGCGGGCCTCGTCGCGGGCCATCTCATGGACGGTGTCGTGGATAGCATCCAGGCCGTTGCGCTTGGCGCAGGCAGCCAGATCGGTCTTGCCCTGGGTTGCGCCGAACTCGCAGTCCACACGCCATGCCAGGTTCTTCTTGGTGGAGGCGGTCATGTTGCCCTCCAGGGTGCTGCCCAGCAGCTCAGCGAACTTAGCGGCATGCTCAGCCTCTTCCCAGGCTGCCTTCTCCCAGTACAGGCCGATTTCGGGGTAGCCTTCACGATGGGCAATCCGGGCCATGCACAGGTACATACCCACTTCGCTGCACTCGCCGTTGAAGTTGGCCATCAGCTGCTCCAGGATGTAAGCCTTGTCTTCGGGGGTGATGTCGGGGTTGTTGGCAACGGTCTTCTCGTAGATGCCGAACTCGTGCTCAGCAGCCAGCTTCATCTCGCCCTTCACTTCCTCAAACTTGGAAGCGGGGACCTTGCAGGTGGGGCAGCGGAAATCTTCGGGCAGGAACTCAGCCTCGTGAACGTGACCGCAAACAGTGCAAACAAACTTCTTCATAATCAATTCCTCCATAATAGTAAGTCAGTAATTTAGATTTTGATTGGGATTGAGGCCGCCTTGGCCATTAGTTTTCGGATTCTTCCTGCTCTTCGAACAGCTCGGGGCCTACGGAGCAGAGGGGGCACTCGTAATCTTCGGGAAGCTCTTCGCCCTCATAGACGAAGCCGCAAACGGTGCAGACAAACTTCTTCATGCGGTTTCACCACCTTTTTCTTGGATGTTGCAGCAGGTTTCGCAGAGCCCGGTGAAGCTCAGCTGGCAGGTGTCCACCCTGCCGCCGATACACTGAGCAGCGGCGCTGCTGAGAGATTCGGGGACTTGCAGTTCGTGCAGATCAATGACAGCATCGCAGTGGCTGCAGATGAAATGCACATGGGGATCGGTGTGGGCATCGAAACGTTCCACGCCCCGTACCGTTGCTACACAGGATACCTGGCCCTCCAGCCGGAATTTTGTCAGGTTTCGGTAGACCGTGGCCATGGACAAATCCGGGATCTCTGCCTTCAGGTCGGTGTAAATGGTTTCGGCAGAGGGATGGCTGTTGGTGCAGCGCAGGTAACTTAGGATGGCGTTTCGCTTTCGAAAATTCTTGGAAGCAGGCTCCATCGGGTCACCTCCGTTGTTCTAAATGCGAATGATTATCATTTACAACTAGAATATATCACTGCTCTCTTTATTTGTCAAGCATAAAAATAAAAAAAGTGAAAGGTTTTTTTGGGGATTTCCAATCCGGGAGACGGGTGCGGTCCACCCTTTACAATTCCCGAAATATTTGATACCATATACTATCATACAGGCCCCACAGAAGGCTGGCGAAAGGACGATGGCTGTGAAAACCAAAAAGCTGGCGCTGATGGGGCTGCTGACCGCCATTGCCCTGACGATTTTTATGCTGGAAGCCCAGATCCCGCCCGTCGTGCCCATTCAGGGTGTGAAACTGGGCCTGAGTAATATCGTAACCGTGTTTACGGTGTTTGTTCTGGGTCCGTGGGAAGGGGCGGCTGTTCTGGCCTGCCGGATCTTTCTGGGGGCGGTATTTGGCAGCTTCGGCTCCATCTTTTACAGTGCGGCGGGAGGCATTTGCGCCATCGGCACCACGGTCCTACTGCGGCGGGTCCTGAAGGAAAACCAGATTTGGGTGGCAGGCTGCCTGGGGGCCGTGGCCCACAGCGTTGGCCAGATGATCATGGCGATCCTTTTGGCGGGAACGCCCTATCTTGCGATGTATCTTCCGGTGATGGTGGCTTGCAGCCTGATTACCGGCCTCTTTACCGGGCTTTGTGCCCAGTTTCTGACGAATCGGGGGAAACAGTTTTGGAAAACCTTTTTGAAATGAACTTGGAAAAAGCCCAGGTGGATTCCATTTCCAATCTGGGCCTTGCCCACATGGGTGACGGGGTTTATGAAGTGCTGGTGCGGACCTGGCTCTGCAGCCGGGGCGACAAGACCGTTCGCCGGCTGCACAAGGATACTGTGGAGCTGGTGCAGGCATCGGCCCAGGCGGCTTTTGCGGAAAAACTGCTGCCACACCTGACGGAGGAGGAGCTTTCTTACTACCGCCGGGGCAAGAACACCCATACCCACGCCTCCCCCAAGGCAGCCAGCCCCAGGGAGTACGCCATGGCCACGGGCCTGGAAACTTTGTTTGGGGCCCTGTACCTGATGGGCCGCAGAGAGCGGCTCAATGAACTGTTTCACCTGATGATGGAGTGATCGTATGGCATTTGATGCGTATTTTTTGAAAGCGGTGCTGGAGGAAATCCGGCAAAAGGCCACCGGCGGCCGGGTGGAGAAAATCCATCAGCCCGGCAGGGACTCGGTGCTGCTGTTGCTGCGCTGCGAGAGCGGCCGGCAGAAGCTGCTGTTTGCCCCCAATCCGGCGGCGCCCCGGCTGCACCTGACCACCGCCAATCCGGAGAACCCTCCGGAGCCACCCATGTTCTGTATGCTGCTGCGCAAGCATCTGATGGGCGCCCGGCTGGCTCAGATTGAACAGCCCCCCATGGAGCGGGCTGCTACGTTTTACTTTGACTGCACCGATGAAATGGGGTTCCCGGTGCAGAAACGGCTGGTGGCGGAACTGATGGGCCGCACCTGCAACCTGTATCTGCTGGGCCCTGACGGGCGGATCATTGACTGTCTGCGGCGGATCGGCCTGGACGAAACCTCCAGGCGCCCTGCCCTGCCGGGGCTTCTGTACCAGCAGCCGGAACCGGTGCTGAAAACGGAGCCTCTGGAGGCGGATTTCCGACATCTGCTGCGTCTGAGCGGAGCGGACCTGCTGGCGGACCGGCTCATGGACCGGCTGGGTGGCCTTTCCCCTCTGGTGTGCCGGGAAGCGGCGCTGTATGCAGCCGGGGATACGGATGCCCGGGTGGAGAACCTGGATCAGGAGGCGGTGGCAGAAAAGCTGCAGCTGTTCTTTGAAGAGCATCTGCGTCACGGCGCGCCCTGGTTCTATGCAGGCCCCGACGGCCTTCCCAAGCAGTTTGCATTCTGCCCCATCCGCCAGTACGGAAGCTGCACCCAGGCGGAGTCCTTCTCGGATCTGCTGGATCGTTATTATATTGTAAGGGACCGGAAGGATGCCATGCGCCAGAAGAGTCAGGCGGTGCGAAAGACCGTCACCAATCTTCTGCAGCGGGTCCGCCGGAAGCTGGCCATTCAGGAAAAGGAGCTGGAAGCCACCTTTGACCGGGAGCGGCACCGCCAGCTGGGCGACATTGTCACCGCCAACATCCACCGGATCCAAAAGGGCCAGACCGTTCTGGAGGCGGAGGATTTTTATGATGAGGATATGAAGGTTATTCAGATTCCCATTTCTCCCCTGCTGACCGCCCAGCAGAACGCGGCCGAATTCTATAAGGACTACTCCCGCATGAAAAATGCGGAAAAAGAACTGACCCGGCAGATGGAGCTGGGCCGGCAGGAAGAACAGTATCTGCGCAGCGATCTGGAGGAACAGGAGCGGGCCCAGACGGAGCAGGAACCGGAGGAAATTCGCCGGGAGCTGCAGGATGGCGGCTATA
>JAZSLC010000120.1:0-12024 GCA_045535175.1 Faecousia sp.
GGCCGCATCGATGGCCCCCTCGGCGGCACCGGCGCCCACGATGGTGTGCATCTCGTCCACAAAGAGGATCACATCCCCGGTGAAGTCGGAGGCCAAGCGGGCTTAGGAAGACAAGTGTTAACTACAACTCCTTGGCTCACAGAACGACATGGCTACGATCCGACTTGGCCGCATCGATGGCCCCCTCGGCGGCACCGGCGCCCACGATGGTGTGCATCTCGTCCACAAAGAGGATCACATCCCCGGTGCGGCGGGTCTCCCCCAGCAGGTCCCGGAGCCGTTCTTCAAACTCGCCCCGGTATTTGGTGCCTGCCACCAGGTTCGCCATGTTCAGGCTGATGAGCCGCTTGTCCTTCAGTTGGGGCGGCACGTTGCCGGCAGCCATCCGCTGGGCCAGGCCCTCGGCAATGGCGGTCTTCCCCACCCCCGGTTCCCCCACCAGGGCAGGATTGTTCTTCTGACGGCGGCAAAGGATCCCAATGACTTCCCCGATCTCCCGGTCCCGGCCGATGACGGGATCCATGGTGGCCGCCTTTTGCAGCAGGTCTTCGCTGTACTGATCCAGTAGTTTCGTGGCAGTGGCCTCCTTTTTGGGTTGGGGCTCCCGGGTGCGGTGCAGGTATTCCACCGCAGCGGTAAAGAGTCCCTCCCCATCGATGTGAAATAGTTCCAGCACTTCCCCGGCAGCGCCGGGGCTGCGCAGCAGGGCCAGCAGCAAGTGGATGGACTCCACGCTCCGGTCCCCCAGGGTGCGGGCCTCCTCCCCGGCCCGGCGCAGCAGCTTCTGCAGCCGGGGGGTATAGCCCTGGACCGGCTGCAGGTCCCGCTGGCCCCGGCCCCAAAGGGCGGCCACCGCCTTCTCCACCAGGTCCCCCCTGGCCCCGGCTCCCCGCAGCAGATTCCCCGCCGGGCCCGGAGCCTGGGAAAGGGCCGTCAGCAGATGGACCGTGCCCACAAAGCTGTGGCCCAGGGCCCTGGACCGGCGGACGGCGGATCGCAGTACACCGGGACCGTCTTTTCCCAATTTCACAGCCGCACCTCCCTTTTTTGCGTAGCTTTTGAAAATTCTCTCCCCGCAGAGTCAAAAATATACAAATTATTTTTATTTTGGGTCTTGCATTTTCTGAAATCTCCGTTAGAATAATGGTAAGGTGTCCGAGGACGCCAGAACATCACATAATTATGGAGGTTTACCATGGCTTACAATATCACTGATGCTTGTGTCAAGTGCGGTTCCTGCGCTGATCAGTGCCCCGTTGAGGCTATTTCCGAGGGCGACGAGAAGTTCGTCATCGACGCCGATGTCTGCGTTAGCTGCGGCGCCTGTGCCGATCAGTGCCCCGTTGAGGCAATTGAGGAAGGCTGATTCTGAGAATCCGCAGTCGGGCTGTGCAGTGGGGTTCCACCGCACAGACCGATTTTTCTTGCATCAGGAGGTTCTATGGAAACACTTGCGAAGGGTTATACCCTGGAAATATGTGAGGGCGGCTTCCCTTTAAGCACCGATTCCATGGTGCTGGCCAATTTTGCCCGGCTGCCCCGGAAGGCACGGGTGCTGGATCTGGGCTCCGGCTGCGGCACCTTGGGGCTGCTGCTGTGCGCCAGGGACGATCACTGCCATGTTACCGGGCTGGAGCTTTCCGAAGGGGCCCATTTGTGTGCCCTGGAAAACATCCGGCGAAACGGCCTGGAGGACCGGATGGAGAGCATCCACACGGATCTGCGGCTGTTTCAGGAAACCGGCACCTTTGATGTTTGTCTTTCCAATCCCCCCTACTTTACCGGCGGGCCGGCAGCTGTGCTGAAAGACGCCCGGCGGGAGGATCAATGCACCCTCAGGGCGCTGTTTGCCGCAGCGGCAAAGGCCCTGAAGTTCGGGGGCGACTTTTTCCTGGTTCACCGGCCCGAGCGGCTGGCGGAGGTATGCGCCGCCGGAAGCGAAACGGGGCTGGAACCAAAGCGACTGGGGCTGCTGCGCCACAAAGAGGGCGGCAGTGTGTCGCTGGTGCTGGTCCAGTGCCGCAAGGGGGCCAAGGCCGGCCTTCTGTGGGAGGAGCTCAGCCTGCACCACCGGGACGGCTCCCCCACGGAGCTGTATCAATCCATTTATCATCTGTAAGGAGGCTTTTTTATGGCCGGAATGCTTTATCTGGTTCCTACCCCCATCGGCAATCTGGGGGATATTTCGGACCGCTGCCGCCAGACCCTGGAACAGGCGGATTTTATTGCCGCAGAGGATACCCGGGTCACCGTGAAGCTATTAAATCATCTGGGCATCAAAAAAAGCCTTGTCAGCTACTTTGAGCATAACAAGGCCTCCAAGGGCAATGTGATTCTGGACCGGATCCTGGCGGGGGAAACCTGCGCCCTGGTGTCTGACGCCGGAAGTCCTGCCATTTCGGATCCCGGTGAGGATCTGGTGAAGCAGTGTGCCCAGGCGGGCATCACCGTCTGCGCCATTCCCGGCCCCTGCGCGGTGATTACGGCTCTGAGCATCTCCGGTCAGAGTACCGGGCGGTTCTGCTTTGAGGGCTTCCTTTCCACCGCCAAAAAGAGCCGCCGGGAGCATCTGGAGCAGCTGGTTCAGGAGCAGCGGACCATGGTCTTTTACGAAGCGCCCCACAAGCTGCTGGCTACCCTGGAAGACATGGCCGCAGTGTTCGGTGCGGACCGGCCCATCAGCTTGTGCCGGGAGCTGACCAAGCTCCATGAGGAAGTGGTGCGGACCACTCTGGGCGGGGCCATCGAGCTTTACACCCGGAATGCCCCCAGGGGAGAATTTGTGCTGGTGGTGGCCGGTGCGGAGCCGGTAGAAAAGGCCCTGCCCACGGCCCAGGATGCAGCAGCCCGGGTGGCGGAGCTGGTGGAGGGCGGCATGAGCCGCAAGGATGCCATCAAGCAAACCGCCAAGGAACTGGGCCTGCCCAAGAACGTGGTTTACGATGCCGCTTTGGCGGAGGAGTAAGGGGAAGGTATGAAGCTGCCCAACAGGGCAGGAACCCCTATCAATAACGCGTCATCCTGAGGGAGCGCAGCGACTCGAAGGATCTTCTGCTTTCGAAAAGAGAAAACGTGCAAGATCCTTCGGCACGCGCCTGGGGCGCGGCTCAGGATGACGCATAATACAGTATTGTGCATGAGTCGCAGGCGATACAAAACCGAAAGGCGGCAGGCTAATGTGCCTCAATTGGCCCCTACGGGAAGGACGTACGGTTTTTCAGAAACAGCTCATCGCATATAAAAAACCGCCGGGAGGAATCCCGGCGGTTTATGTTTTTCAGGTACGAATCAAAGGCTGCCAAGGGCACTGATGCACTTCTGGCAGACGTTCTTACCCTTGTGGGACACAAGCTCATGGTCGCCGCCACAGAAAATACAGGCAGGCTCGTACTTACGCAAGATAATACGGTCCCCTTCCAGGTAAATTTCCAGCGGATCACGTTCTTCGATGTCCAGGTTTCGGCGCAGTTCAATGGGCAGGACGATCCGACCCAATTCATCCACCCGACGGACGATTCCGGTTGCTTTCACTGCTATTCCCTCCCTACAAGTTCGTTACAATAAACGACTTATATTTATCATCATTATAGTTTAGCGTTTTTCCATTGTCAAACACTTTTTGCAAAAAATGTGGTTTTTGTCCAAACTGCACAGGCAATTCCACATCTTCTCAGCATATTGTACAGTACGGACAAGGGAGGCATGGCTTATGGTTATGAGTTACATTTTTACCATATTTCTGGCGGTATCGCTGGCTTTCGCGCTTTTTACAGGGAACGGCGCCGCGCTCTCTGCTGCGGTGACGGAGGGAGCCGGAAAAGGCATCACGCTGGCCCTGTCCATGGCGGGGTCACTTTGCCTGTGGAGCGGCGCGGGAAAGCTCATGGAGCGGCTGGGGCTGACGGAGGGGCTGGGGCGGCTGCTGGCTCCCCTGCTGCACCGGCTGTTCCCGGAAAGCAAGGGGAGTCCCCTTCTCCGGGGTCAGCTCAGCGCCAACATTTGCGCAAATCTATTGGGGCTGGGGAACGCGGCTACCCCGCTGGGGATTCAGGCGGCCAAGGGCCTGCGGGACCCGGCACGGCCGGGGCTTGCGACGGATTCCCTCTGCCGGCTGATCGTACTGAACACCGCTTCCATTCAGCTGATTCCGGCCAACGTGGCGGCGGTGCGGTCGTCCCTGGGCTGTGAAACGCCCTTTGACATTCTCCTGCCGGTGTGGGTGACAAGCCTTTGCTCGGCTTCACTGGGGGTATTGGCGGCCTGGGGGCTGGGGAAAGTGTGGCCCCATGACTGACTACGTGGTGCCGCTGATGCTATTTGGCATCAGCACCATGGCCCTGTGGAAAAAAGAACGGGGGTATGAGATCATGCTGGCCGGAGCGGCGGAGGGGCTGAAGGTCCTGCTTTCCATCGTACCCAGCCTGATTCTGCTGCTGACGGCGGTGTCCATGCTCCGGGCCTCCGGGGCCATGGAGGCATTGACGGCGTTGGTGGCGCCGGTGATGAAGGTGCTGGGGATCCCACCGGAGACCGCCATGCTGGTATTGATCCGGCCCATCAGCGGCAGCGCGGCATTGGCGGTGGGGGCGGAGCTGATGGGGACCTACGGGGTGAATTCCCTGATCGGACGGACGGCGGCGGTGATGCTGGGGTCTACGGAGACGACGTTTTACACCATCAGTGTGTATTTCGGAGCGGCAGGGATTCAGAAGACCAGGTACACGGTGATTGCGGCCTTGTTTGCAGATTTCGTGGGTTTTTTCATGGGAGCAGTGACGGCAAGGTGGATGGGATAATTCCTAATTGATAATTGAAAATGGAGAATGGAAAAACACAGCAAATCCCAAAAACGTGCGTCATCCTGAGTGGAGCGAAGCGGAGTCGAAGGATCTTCTGCGCTTCGAAAGGGAATAACGTACAAGATTCTTCGACTCGCGCCTTCGGCGCGGCTCAGAATGACGCATCCTTTAAGGTTTTAATGGTGTGTCTTTGGTTTATCATTTTCGATTATTTGTTTGTGATTATGCACAAAAAGGGCCCCTGGCGGTTCGGTCGCCAGGGGCATTCGCTTTTTTGGGTATGGGATTACTCCTCGTCGTCCTCTTCGGTGGAGAACTCCAGGGTTTCACCGCAGTTGGGGCAGACAACGGAGCCTTCCTCCAGAGTGTCCTCGTCGAAGACCACCACTTCGCCGCAGGCGCAGGTCACTTCGTAGATGGTGGTTTCGGGGTCGCCGTACTCGAAGCCTTCCTCGGCCTCTTCGTCCTCTTCCCACTCTTCGTCTTCGTCGTACTCTTCCTCGTCATCGTACTCGTCCCACTCATCCTCGTCATCCAGGATGTAGTCCTCAATGGCGTCCAGATCTTCCTCGATCTCGTCCAGCTCGTCAGAGATGGCGATGGTGGTCTCCTCGATGTCGGTGATGCGGCGGGTCATGTCGCCCACCAGGTCCACCAGAGCGGCAATCATCTTGCCCTCGGCAGATTCGGTATCCAGCTTCAGGCCTTCCATCAGGCCCTTCAGGTAAGCGGCCTTTTCGGTAATGGTCATAGGGTTACTCCTTACTTGGCACGGCCCAGGTACTCACCGGTACGGGTGTCGATCTGGATCTTGTCGCCCTCGTTGATGAAGAGGGGCACCTTCACCTCAGCGCCGGTCTCCACGGTGGCGGGCTTGGTGACGTTGGTGGCGGTGTTGCCGGCGAAGCCGGGCTCGGTCTCGGTAACCACCAGTTCCACAAAGTTGGGCACTTCGATGCCGAAGACCTTGCCCTTGTAGCTCATAATGGTGCAGACGTCGTTCTCCTTAACGAACTTGAAGGAATCGTCCAGAACGGAGGAGTCGATGGGCTCCAGCTCGTAGGTTTCCTGGTCCATGAAGTAGTACAGCTCGCCGTCGTTGTAGGAGTTCTCCATCTTCTTGCGCTCCACGTAAGCGGTGGGGAACTTGGCGGTGGGGTTGAAGCTGGTCTCGGTGACGCCGCCGGTGATGACGTTCTTCATCTTGACGCGAACGAAAGCCGCGCCCTTACCGGGCTTGACGTGCTGGAACTCCACGACCTGCATGACCTTACCGTCCATATCAAAGGTAATGCCGTTTCTGAATTCACCTGCAGAAATCATATCTTTTATCCTCCTAAATTTCCCTGTAACAGGGGGGTTGGTTTGCAAAGGTTCAGCGCATATATTCTACCCTAAAATATCGGGTTTTGCAAGAGCAAATTGCGGATTTTGTGACGAAAATCACACAATCATCAGTTCTTTGGGGCTGTGGGTGATGTTCTCATGGCCGCCGGCCTTGAAAATCACCACATCTTCGATGCGGACACCGAATTTTCCGGGCAGGTAGATGCCGGGTTCGGCAGAGGCAATCATGTTTTCCTCCATGGCCCGCTCGCCGCCGGCGTTGGGGCTGGGGGATTCATGGACTTCCATGCCCAGGCTGTGGCCGTAGCCATGGCCGAAGTAGGGGCCGTAGCCGGCATCGGTGATCACCTGACGGGCGGCGGCATCGATAACCTTGCCGGGGACACCGGCTTTGGAGGCGGCAAGGCCGGCCAGCTGGGCCTTGAGGACGGTGTTGTAGACGAGCTTCATCTCCTCGGTGGCGCAGCCCACGGCCACGGTACGGGTCATGTCGGCACAGTAGCCCTTGTAGAGGGCGCCAAAGACCATGGTGATGAAGTCTCCCACCTGGATCACCCGGTCACCGGCCACGCCGTGGGGCAGGCTGGTATTGGGGCCGGAAACCACGATGGGGTCAAAAGAGGGGCCGTCGGCGCCGTTTTTCAGCAGGCAGTAGATCAGCTCCGCCTGGAGTTCCTTCTCGGTCATGCCCACCCGGATCCGCTTTACCACCTCGGCAAAGGCGGCATCGGTGATGTCCTGGGCCTTGCGCATCAGATCCAGCTCCCACTCCTCTTTCACGGCACGAAGGCCGTAGATCTCCTTGTGGAAGGGCACCAGCCTGGCGTTCAGGGTCTTTTCAAAGCTCATAAACTCCGCTACGGTCAGGTAGGCTTCCTCGTAGCCCAGGGCGGTGATGCCGAAGTCGGCAATGGCCTGATTCAGCCGGTCCCGGTAGGGGTTGTTCCGGTCCACCATCAGCACTTCGAAGCCCTTCAGGCCGTTTTCGGCGGCTTCGATGTAGCGGCTGTCGGTAAAGTAGCGGCAGCCGGCCTTGCTTACGATGGCGATGCCCTCGGCAATGTCGTATTCGGCGCCGTAGTGGCGGCTGTAACGGCTGGTCAGCAGCAGGCCGTCCACTTCATCATTCAAAAGATTCTGATATTTTTCCAGGTTTTTCATGGGTATTTATCTCCTTTTCGCAATTTTCAGGATAAGTTTTTGCAGTGAATAGCGGGCTTTCAGAAAGATGTTGTGGTTATTGATGGGGCGGACCATATAGCTGTGCATCCAGGCCCGGTTGGCTGCCAGGATGTCCGTAAAGATCTGATCGCCCACCATGGCGCACTGCTCCCGAGGAATGTTGTAGCGCTCCCGGACCTGCTCCAGCCGTTTGGGTGAAGGCTTTCGGGCGCGGGTGTAGACGGGGATCTTCCAGCGCTGGCAGAAGGCAGGGGCTTTGGGCTTGCGGCTGTTGGTGACCACGCAGACGGTGATGCCGCCGCTGTGCATTTCCCGGAGCCAGGGGCCGAACCACTCCGGGTCCCGGCGTTCGGTATAGGGAAGAATGGTATTGTCGAAGTCCAGCATCAGAAGCCGGATCCCCTCCTGCTGAAGGAAGCGCAGCCGGATGTCCCGGACACGGCCAAAGGACCGCTCAGGAATCATTTTCGAAAACATATTCCACCTCCCGGGGGCATAATCTTAGGTGATTATACCATGCCGGGAGGGATTTGTCCATGAAATATTTCTATCAGGCCATGACCGCCTGGGAACTGGAATTTGCCCGGGAGATTCCGGAGAAGATGGCCTACATGGCCTGCCACTTTTCCCCCTACGGAACCCGGCTGGGGAATGTGCCGAAGGCCCTGCCGGAAGGAGCGGTGCTGATGGTCAACGACCGGATCCCGGTGGCGGGACACGACGGCAGGGCCATCGCCGAGCAGCTTGGGGAATTGGTGGAGGCCTTTCAGGTGGCGGCGGTGGTGCTGGACCTGCAGCGGCCCGGGGTACAGGAAGTGGCGCAGATCGCCGGGCGGATCCTGGAGGCCCTCCCCTGCCCTGTGGCGGTTTCGGATTGCTACGCAAAAGGGCTACCCGGGCCGGTGTTTCTGTCGCCGCCGGAGCTGTGGACGCCTGTGGAGGATTGGCTTGCGCCCTGGGCGGGCCGGGAAATCTGGGCGGAGGCGGTATGCCAGCAGGCGGTGGTGCGGATCAGTGAAGACGGGAGTTGCTATGGGGAAGTTCCTTTTGGGGACGGAAATTGGAAATCCCAGGAAGAGAGCTTTCTTTCCTGGGAGGTGACGAAGGGAGATGGGGTTTTATGTGTGGGGCTCCGCCGGGGGCCGGAGGAGCTGGAAAAGTGGATGGAACAGGCAGAAAAATTGGGGGTAAGGCGGTTTTTCGGGCTGTATCAGCAACATACAATAACAAATTGAAAATTGACAATGGACAGTGGATAATTCGGAAAACCTTATAACAATACCGTAGGGGCGGTAATTAACCGCATGGTCGGCATGGCCGACAACAAATTCGTGCAAAGGTTGGGTGGGTGTCGTTACGTGCCTGCGCCGCTCGACTTTTAAGCACCTGCGTCATCCTGAGCGAAACGAAGTGGAGTCGAAGGATCTTCTGCGTTTCAAAAAGGAAGAACGTACAAGATCCTTCGGCACGCGCCTCCGGCGCGGCTCAGGATGACGCAGAGTTTAGGTTTTTTGCGTTGGTTGGTGGGGTTTTGAAGTCGGAACGTGGCGGGCGACCAAAGGTCGCCCCTACGGGTATGGTTCGATAGGAACCTAAAAGTCGAGCGGCGCAGGTGGTGGGGATTTATAGACCACCTTTGCACGAATTGGCAGGCCGCCCTGCGGCCCGCCCCTACGGTGGGGCGTGGAAGGTTTCCTGTAGGGACCGACGTCCTCGGCGGTCCTAAATAAACAAGGACCTCGATGGGCCGATTTTATTCCAAAACGACCACGTAGAGAAGGATTTTTGCCCATCGAGGTCAAAAATCCTTTAGGACCGCCCGGGAGGTCGGTCCCTACAAAGGCGTTACAAGTCGAGCGGCGCAGGTGGGAAACGATGACAGACCACATGGCGCACGGTACGGTAACGGAACGATACCGAGCTGTCAGGTCGCGTAACGACAACCCCCAACATAGCGCACGAATTGTCAGCCGGCACTGCCGGCCACGAATTGGCTGGCCGCACTGCGGCCCACGAATTGGATGTCGGCACTGCCGACAAAAAACGCCCCGTCGGTGTGACGGGGCGTTTCGAGCTTGAAACAAAGAGGTCAGGGGATATTAATAGAACTTTCTCTTGTTCTTACGAGCAGCTTCAGACTTCTGCTTCCGCTTCAGGCTGGGGCTGACATAATGCTCGCGCTTTCTGACTTCGGCAATAACGCCCTCCTTGGCGCAGCTACGCTTGAAACGACGCAGAGCGCTCTCCAGAGATTCGTTCTCCTTTACGCGAATTTCAGACATGGTTTTCCCTCCCTCCGATGGCATCCGGCTATCTCCTGGATGCGTTCAGGGCCTCAACAAGGCTTTAGTATTATAAGCGATAGCAGCCGCCTTGTCAAGTTAAATATCAAATTTTTTCGACGAATTTTCCACAGGAAAACGGAAAAACCGGGACGCGATCGTTGGAAAGCAACCGGGATGGCAAACAGGATGGCAAACGGGATGGCAAAGTACATGGCTAGTAATAGATATAGAAAGAGATAGAAAAAGAGATAGAGAAAGAGATATATGATTCACTCACACATAAGAGAGAAAAATAAGCTAGGGGGAGATAGAGATAGAGATTGAGTTAGAGATTAAGATAGAGATTAAGATAAAGACAGAGACAGAGTTAGAGATTGAGCATGAGCTAAAGATTAAGATTAAGTAAAAGCTCAATACAGATACAGATTAAAGCGGCAAACACATTGGTGTTTGCCTTTTTGCGTGTGTGCTGATTTTATTTCAGGAATGATGATTGGAATATTGGGCGGTTGACAGGGTGTCAACAGGTGAAAGAATATTTAGCCTTTGTATTTCTTGAATTATCTTGTATTTTAAGGGGTTTCCCAACATTTTACGGTGTTTTAGCAGAGTGGATGTTGCATTTTTCTGCGACCACAGCCACCGGAAGGTGCGGTATAATGGGGGTGTTACAGGGTGTAACAGGGCGGGAGAATCATTTCTTTGGATTAACCTGTGTTTTTCGGTATTTTGGGGGAAATATCGAATGTTTTCAGGGTATTTCAAGGCTTGATTGTTGCAGATTTGTGTTACCACGGATTGGGGAGATCGTGGTATAATTGGGGCGTTACGGGGAGACGGGGTTGATCGGTAGGTGGCAGGATTGGATCGACGTGACCAGAAGGGTGCTTAAAGGTCGAGCGGCGCAGGTTCGTAACGGCAAATGCCAGCTTTTGCACGAATTGGCCGGCCGCCCTGCGGCCCGGACGCCTCGGGAGAGGCGTCCCTACGGGCGTGGGTCGGTAGGGATACGAAACCGGAAGGTGGCGGGCGATCAGAGATCGCCCCTACGGGCATGGATGAAATGTGTTTTCGTGATATGAGCGTTTTGCTAGGTCGATCCGCAGAAGATCCTTCGACTTCACTTCGTTTCGCTCAGGATGACGCAGCGTTATTTTTTGGGGGACACTGGATAATACGCCCGCAGTGAAATCGGTGGTAAAATAACACACCCGGCGGTGAGGGGGACCGTCGGGTGTGTGGGGGGTATTTTACCGGCCGGTTTCAACGTCAATCCAACCGATCGGTTTCATGGGCTGTCATAGTCCGGTTTCAGCACCGAATCAGCCGGTCGGTTTCATGGCCTGTCATAGTCCGGTTTCAGCACCGAATCAGCCGATCGGTTTCATGGCCTGTCATAGTCCGGTTTCAGCACCGAATCAGCCGGTCGGTTCCGGGGTTATCTTTTGGCTGTGTCAGCGGGGACCGGGATGCCCAGGGCACGGACCAGCTCTCTGGCGGCTTCGCTGTCGGGCATGGAGGCCACAGACTTTCCGCCGGCCCAGATCTCTACCCGGCCGCCGGTCACCACCGATTTCTGGAGGGATGTGCGGCTGTAGCGCTTCTCGAAGAAGCCTGTGGCATTGACCACCAGATCCTCGTCCCGGATCCGGGCATAGCCGTTAAAGAGCATCAGCGCACAGGGAATGGCGCCCATAACAAGCCAACCGGCAAAGACGATGCTCAGCAGCCGGGCCACATCCTGGGTCTCGGAATTCCGGTACAGCATCAGAAGCACCACCGGAAACATCACCACCGTAGAAGCCATTATCAGGACCATTCTGAGGGTATTGGGATTTCTGAGGGAAAAAGGGGTTTCAAACCGCAGCAGAACTTTTCTACTCTCCATCCGGGTACCTCCTGTTATTTCACGATCAGGTTTACCAGTTTGTTCTTGACCACGATGGTTTTGACGATGGTGCCGCCCTGTTTTTCCAGGAAACGGGCGATCTTTTCATCGGCCTTGACGTTCGCGATGACGATATCGTTATCGAGATCCGCTTCCATCTCCACGGTGCCGCGCATCTTGCCGTTGACCTGGACGGCAATCCTGATCACCGTATCCCGGCACTTGGCCTCGTCATAAGTGGGCCAGGGCTCGTAGGCGATGGTATCGTCGTGGCCCATGATCTGCCAGATTTCCTCGCCCACGTGGGGAGTGATGCAGGAAAGCATCTTGATGAAGCCCTCGGCGTATGCACTGGGGCAGGTGCCCACCTTGTAGACCTCGTTGACAAAGACCATCATCTGGGCAATGGCGGTGTTGAAGCCCAGAACTTCGAAGTCGTTGGTCACCTTCTTGACGGTCTGGTGGTAGAGCTTTGCCAGCTTGCCGTCGTCGGTATCGGTGAGGTTGGCAGGCTCGGTGAAGA
>JAZSLC010000147.1:0-5730 GCA_045535175.1 Faecousia sp.
GCACGGCACCAGCTCCACCTATGACAAGAACTTCATCGAGGCTTTTGAGACTGCTTGTAAGAATAAGGGTCTGAAGCCTGAAAACTACACCATCATCACCGATATCCCCGAGGGTACCAAGTGCTATGATGAGGCTGCTAACTTTGCTGATGAAGGCTACGATGTAATCTTCGCAGATTCCTTCGGTCATGAGGCTCATATGCTCAAGGCAGCAAAGGAATTCCCCAATGTTCAGTTCTGCCACGCTACCGGCACTCAGGCTCACACTGCCGGTGTTGCGAACTATCACAACGCTTTTGCTTCCATCTACGAAGGCCGTTTCCTGGGTGGCGTTGCCGCCGGTATGAAGCTGAACGAGATGATCGCCAAGGGTGAGTTCACCGCCGAAGAGGCCAAGGTTGGCTACATCGGTGCCTTCCCCTACGCAGAAGTGATCTCCGGCATGACCTCCTTCTTCCTGGGCGTTCGCTATGTTTGCCCCACTGCCACCATGGATGTGACCTTCACCAACTCCTGGTATGATCCCACCCTGGAGCAGGAAGGTGCCGTAAAGCTCATCAACAACAACTGCAAGCTGATTTCCCTGCACGCCGACTCCATGGGCGCTCCCACCGAGTGCCAGAACAAGGGCGTTCCCTTCGTGTTCTACAACGGCTCTGCCAAGGATGCCTGCCCCGATACCTACATCGTCGCTTCCTACATCAACTGGGCTCCCTACATGGTCTACTCCATGAAGGCTGCCATGAACGGCGAAACCATCGCTGCTGACTGGACTGGCACCCTGGAAAACGGCGGCGTTGCCCTGAAGGAACTCAACGAGTCTGTTGCTGCTGAAGGCACTGCTGCCAAGATTGAGGAAGTCAAGGCTGCCCTGCTGGACGGTTCTCTGAAGGTTTTCGATACCGATACCTTCACCGTTGGCGGCAAGACCCTGGACAGCTACAAGGCTGACGTGGATGACATGGGTGACTTTGTTCCCGAGACCGAGGTTATTGCTGACGGTTACTTCCACGAGTCCGAGTACCGCTCCGCTCCCTACTTCGATATGTTCATCGACGGCATCACCAACCTCGACGCTTAAGAAACTTTTTAGGGAAGCCCTGTTTTACGGGGCTTCCCTACAGTGCTGTAAAGGGCAGCCCAGTGACCGGTCCGGCCGCTGGGTTGCCCCTTGCGGCTTTGTATTATTTATCACAGAACTGGAGGATGAAGCCTTTGGAGACAAAAGTTGCCACCGTTAAAATGCGAAACATCACCAAAACCTTTGGGTCGGTGATTGCCAACGACAAGGTGTGTCTGGACATTTATAAGGGGGAGATTCTTGCCTTGCTGGGTGAAAACGGCAGCGGCAAAACAACCCTGATGAATATGCTTTCCGGCATATACTTTCCCGATGAAGGTGACATATTCATCAATGACAAAAAGGTGGTTATCCGTTCTCCCAGGGATGCATTTGACCACGGAATCGGTATGATTCACCAGCATTTCAAGCTGGTGGATGTGCTAACGGCTGCAGAAAACATTATCCTTGGTCTTGAGGGGAAACTGGATCTCAAAGCGGCATCCGAAAAGATTCGTCAGATCTGTGATGCCTATGGATTTGAAGTGGACCCCAATCAGAAGGTCTACGATATGTCTGTTTCCCAGAAGCAGACCGTCGAGATTGTAAAGGTCCTGTTCAGAGGTGCGGATATTCTGATTCTGGACGAGCCCACCGCGGTTCTTACCCCACAGGAAACCGACAAGCTGTTTGCGGTCCTTCGCAATATGCGCAACGACGGAAAAGCCATTGTGATCATCACCCACAAGATGCATGAAGTGGAGGATCTTTCCGACCGGGTGGCGGTTCTTCGCCAGGGTCAGTTTGCCGGCGATATGCTGACAAAGGACACCAATGCCCAGGAGATGACCAATATGATGGTTGGTCATGCTGTGACTTTGAATATTGCCCGTCCTGAGCCTGTGGACCCCAAGCCCCGCATTGAGGTGAAGGGCCTGACGGTTCGTTCCATTGACGGTATTTTGAAGCTGCAGGATGTTTCCTTCACCGCCATGAGCGGGGAAATCCTTGGCATTGCCGGCATTTCCGGCTGTGGCCAGAAGGAATTACTGGAGGCCATCGCAGGTCTGCAGCCGGTGGAGCGTGGATCCATCTGCTATGTGGAAGACGACGGAACCCGGGATGAGCTGCTGGGTAAGGACCCGCTGCGTATTGCCGAAATGGGCATCACCCTTTCCTTTGTGCCCGAAGACCGTCTTGGTATGGGCCTGGTTGGCGGAATGGACCTGAGTGACAACATGATGCTTCGTTCTTTCAGAAGAGGCAAAAGCTTCTTTACAGACCGTAAGGGTCCCACCCATCTGGCGGAGCAGGTTGTGGAAGAACTCAAGGTAAAGACCCCCAGCATTAAAACACTGGTAAGAAAACTCTCCGGCGGCAATGTTCAAAAGGTTCTGGTGGGACGTGAGATTGCCTCGGCACCCAAGGTTCTTCTCACCGCTTATGCGGTCAGAGGCCTTGATATCAACTCTTCCCACACAATCTATGACCTGATCAATCAGCAGAAGCGCAACGGCGTGGCCGTTATTTATGTGGGCGAGGATCTGGATGTGCTTCTGGAGCTTTGCGACCGGATTCTGGTGCTTTGTGCCGGCAAGGTAAGCGGCATCGTTCCCGGCAGAGGTGCAAAAAAGCAGGACGTGGGTATGATGATGACCCGTCTTGGAGGAAACAGCAATGAATAAAAACAAAGAGCCTCTTTTTCATATTGTAAAGCGCGGTGAAATGCCCTGGACCTTTAACTGGTGCATCAGAGCGGCATCCATTGTACTTGCCCTGGTTTGCTGCAGTCTGATTACCATTCTGGTTACGGGCGAAAACCCCATCCGGATTTTTGCCACCGTTCTGGATGGCTCCTTTGGTTCTAACCGGAAGTTCATGGTTCTTCTTCAGAATACTGCCATGCTGCTCTGTGTAGCTCTGGCCCTTACGCCCGCATTCAAAATGCGTTTTTGGAATATCGGCGGAGAAGGCCAGGCCCTGGCAGGTGCCCTCGCTTCGGCAGCCTGCATGATTCTTATGAAGAACCAGCCCAATGTGGTGGTGATTCCCTGCATGGTGGTCTCGAGCCTTGCTGCCGGTGCTCTTTGGGGTGCCATCCCGGCGTTTTTTAAGGCGAAGTTTGGGACCAACGAGACGCTCTTTACGCTGATGATGAACTATGTGGCCATTCAGCTGGTGGCTTATTTCTCGGTGGTGTGGGAAAACCCCCAGGGTTCCGGTAAAATCGGTGTGATCAATCCCCTTACGAAAGTGGGTTGGTTCCCTGAAATTCTGGGCTCCAAATATGCGCTGAACATCCTTGTGGTGGTCCTGGTGACCATCGGTATGTATATTTATCTCAACTACTCCAAGCAGGGTTATGAAATTGCGGTGGTTGGCGAAAGTGAACGCACTGCCAGATACATCGGAATCAAAGTGGAGAAGGTAGTGATCCGCACCATGCTGCTTTCCGGTGCTGTCTGCGGTCTTGCGGGTCTGCTGCTGGTGGGCGGTACCAACCACACCCTCAATGCCGATATTGTGGACGGCAGAGGCTTTACTGCGGTTATGGTATCCTGGCTGGGCAAGTTCAAACCCATCTGGATGATTCTGACCAGCTTCCTTCTGGTATTCCTCGGCCGGGGTGCCGGAGAAATTGCCACAGACTTCAGCCTGAATACCTCTTTCGGTGACATTTTGACCGGCATTATCCTCTTCTTTATTATTGGCGGTGAATTCTTCATCAACTATAAGATCTGCCTGACGAAATCTTCCAAAAAGGAGGGGAAATAACCATGCTTGAAGCGATTCTTTCTTTCCTCCCCCGTGCCATTGCCCAGGGTACACCCCTGCTGTACGGATCAACCGGTGAAATCATTACACAGAAGTCGGGCAATATGAACCTGGGTATTCCCGGCGTCATGTACGTCGGCGGTATATGCGGTGTCATCGGCGCCTTCCTTTATGAGCAAAGTCTGCCTGCGCCCAGCGCCATCAATCCCGTTCTGGCGGTGTTGATCCCCACACTCTTCTGCCTGATGGGCTCCCTTTTGATGGGACTGCTCTTCTGTTTCCTTACCGTAACCCTCAGAGCTAACCAGAACGTGACCGGTCTTGCGATGACCACCTTCGGCGTGGGCTTCGGCAACTTCTTCGGCGGATCTTTGGTGAAGCTTTCCGGTGCGGATATGCCCTTCCTGGCACTTTCCGCTACCTCCAACTGCTTTAAGAAGACGCTCCCCTTTGCGGACAAGATGGGCGTATTCGGTGAACTTGTGCTGGGATACAGTTTCCTGGTGTACCTGGCAGTTGCCGTTGCCCTTGTTTCTGCTTACGTGATTAACCGTACCCGTACGGGCCTGCACCTGCGTTCCGTGGGTGAAAACCCCGGTACCGCAGACTCTGCCGGTATCAACGTCAACCGTTATAAGTATCTGGCCACCTGCATCGGATGCATGGTAGCCGGCCTCGGTGGTCTTTACTATGTTATGGACTATGCAAGCGGTATTTGGGCGAATGATGCCTTTGGTGACAGGGGTTGGCTGGCCATTGCGCTGGTGATCTTTACCGTATGGCGTCCCAATGTGGGCGTGCTTGCCTCCTTCCTTTTTGGCGGCCTCTATATTCTCCATATGTACATCCCCTCCGGCATGAATCTTGCCGTCAAGGAACTGTACAAAATGCTGCCCTATGTGGTTACCATCGTCGTATTGATCGTCTCCTCCCTGAGAAATCAGAGAGATAAGCAGCCTCCCCAGTCTCTTGGACTGCCGTACTTTAGAGAAGACAGATAAGTTGCCGGGACGGCAGGGCGTTTACTTCCCAAACATCGTGCATCGGAGGGATTCACAATGAACCTTCTGGAAGAACGGATTCTGAAAGACGGAATTGTAAAACCAAACAACATTATCGTGTCCAGGAAGTTCTTGAATCAGGACGACCGTGTTTTGATCTTTTGGCCTGCGGTTGTGCCCTGCAGGGCCTGATTGCCATTTCCAAGTCTGCCGGGGCAATCGTAGCGGGAATTGGCATCGTCGTCGAAAAGGGGTTTCAGATTGGCGGACAGGTGATCCGGAATCTGGGCTATTCCCTGGAATTGCCGGCAATCGTGGACGTAATGGATGCCGAAACGGGCACCATCGCCTTCAGAAAACAGTAAAACTGCCTGTGGGGGAAGCCCTGTTCCGGTTCGGAAATCAGGTGCGATATCCCTTGTTACACAGAATCCAAATCCCATAAACGAGCAAACGGCTCACCCAACGAAGATTCGCCGGGTAAGCCGTTTGTTTTTGTTTTTACTTACGGTTGATAGGTATACGTTACAGTGTTGCTTTTCGCACCCCAGCTGTCATAGGCAGACAGCGCAATGGTGTAGGTGTGACCTTTGAAATAGGTATCAAGCGCCAGATCCAGCGTCCACAAGGTTTTCATATCCGCAGGAGAAGCGTGCAGGTAGGAGTCGGCCAGCAGATTGGCGGTTTCCACGATCCGTTCTCCCTCTGTAATGATCACGTATAATAAAAACCATCTCGAAAGGGGTGGTTTTCATCATTTCTCCTCTCTTCAAAAGATTGTATCGCAGGAGTAGCTACCTGCGTTATAATCAGTACAAGCACTGTGGATTTGTATCTATTGTACTACAGCTTGACTGGTTCGAGGTGACTCAAACCACAGTGACTTGTCTGAAT
>JAZSLC010000196.1:0-9353 GCA_045535175.1 Faecousia sp.
TTGCTCAGGTCAAACTGGGAGAGCTTGCCCTGGTCGTCCTTCATGGCAAACTTCACGTAAACAGAGGTACAGGGATCGTCCTGGTACTCAATATCGGCTTCAGCCACGGCGGTGGCGCAGAAGGGACACCAGGTAACGGGCTTCAGACCCTTGTAGATGAAGCCCTTGTCGAACATCCGGCCAAAGACCTTCACTTCCTGGGCTTCGAAATGGCGGTCCATAGTGCGGTAGGGCTTGGCCCAATCGCCCACCACACCCAGACGGCGGAAACCGCCCATCTGCTTCTGGATGAAGTCTTCGGCGAAGGCTTCACAGGCCTGACGGAATTCGGGAACGGTCAGGTCCTTGCTGAGCTTGGACTTGGACTTTTCGATGGCGCGCTCAATGGGCAGGCCATGGTTGTCCCAGCCGGGCACATAGGGGGTGTAGTAACCCATCATGGCGTGGCTGCGGACGATGAAGTCCTTCAGGGTCTTGTTCAGGGCGTGGCCCATGTGAATATAGCCGTTAGAGAAGGGAGGGCCATCGTGGAGAATGAAGGGGGGCAGGTCCTTGTTCTTTTCCAGCATGGCGCCGTACAGGTCGCTTTCGTTCCAGCGCGAGAGCATACCGGGCTCCCGGGCAGGCAGACCGGCCTTCATGGGGAAGTCGGTCTTCGGGGTGATAATGGTCTGCTTATAGTCCATTGGAATAACCTCCTGAAGAATATAATTTTGATAATAGATATAAATAGTAAGCACCTTTGTCTCTGAAATCCATCAAGAGACAAAGGTGCATAGCATCTCTGCGGTACCACTCTTGTTCCGGTTTCCCGGCACTCAAAGGCTGCTGTATCGGGCAGACCCGGCGTGCTCTACTGGCCCGAAGGCGTTCTTCACGCAGCTCGGAGGGGATATGAAGGGGGCCTGCTTGCTGCCTTGCACCGTCCGGCAGTTCTCTGAAAGCGGTTTCCCGGTTCACTTGTCCTCGTCACAGCTTAGGTATCACTGGTTCCGTTGGGGTTCTGGGGGTCGTAATTGGTGCCAAACTTCAGGTTGGCAAACTTGCCGGTGGTCTCAGAAGTGGGATGCTTGGGGGGGACCTTGGGTCTGGGGGTGTCGGTGGTTCCCACAATGGCTTCCACGTTCTGGGAAATTTCCATGGCCACGGCATCGGTGTTATCGGGCTTGACGCCGGCAGCGGGGGCCACGGCGGCGGGAGCATGGGCTTCCCGGATCCGCTCCAGGGCCTGGATGCAAACCTGCATCTGCTCCTGAATCTCAGCGATCTTGGCGGAGGCCACCCGGCGGGCTTCTTCCACACGGGCATTCTCGGCAGCGATCAGGGCATCGGCATTGCGGGCATTCTCAGCCACGGCGGCATTGGCCTCGGTCATCATCTGGGTGACCCGGGCTTCTGCTTCCTTGATCATCCGGTCGCAGGTCATCTGGGCGTTGACGATGGCGTCACGCATACTGGCTTCGTTTCTGCGGTACTCTTCCAGCTTGCTGACCAGAACACGCATCTTGCTCTTGAGCAAAGCGTTTTCCTTATAAAGGGTGATGTAATCCTCGGTCAGGGGCTCCAGGAACTCGTCTACTTCCTGGATCTTATAGCCGCCAAAGGGCTGGGTTCCAAAGGAGATCTGTTCAATCTGTTGGGGCGTAAACATAGGCCGGTTCCTTTCTCAGGGAATCAAACGTAACCGTCGGTTTCGTGCTTGGGATGATCCTGGGAGCTGGCCACATTCACGTGGTGGGGGCAGAACATATAGATGGAATCGTTGACCTTCTTAACGGTGCCCTGCAGGGCGAAGGTGGCACCGGACATAAAGTCCACAATGCGGCGGCACAGGGCCATATCGATGTTTTCCATGTTCAGAACCACGCTGACATTGGCCATCAGCTTCTTGGCAATGGTCTCGGTTTCGTTGAAGCTGGAAATGCTGTAAACCAGAATGTCCTGCTTGGCGGCGGAGCCTACCACATGACCGCTGAAACCGGTGGAAGCAGCGGGGGCAGCGGGGGCTGCGGCTGCGGCGGCACCGAAAGCGTCGCTGTCGTCTTCCTCAGCGGCAGGGGCAGCGCCCATGCCGAACAGGGGACGGCGGCGGGAAGCGGAGCGGGCACGGGGAGCGGGGGTTTCTTCTTCTTCGTATTCTTCGCCTTCTTCGCCGTCGTATTCTTCGTCTTCAAACTCGTCGGCGTAGGGGCTGGCAAACTTCTTGACTGCGTCCAGAATGCTCATGTATCTTTCCTCCAAATAATCATCAAATCGGGATCAATTTGCTTTACTGTAATCTCTGGCGCCGAAGATAGCGGTGCCTACCCGGATCATGGTGGATCCGCAGCGGATGGCATCGGCATAGTCATCGGACATACCCATAGACATAATATCCACCCGTACATTATCGTATTTTTTTGTCCCCATGTCAACTGCTAAAGCACACATTTCTTGAAAAAATTTGTCGTTATTTCCCGATTTTTCGCAGATTGGCGGAATCGCCATCAATCCGCGGACCCGAATGTTGGGGAAAGTATCCATTTGTTCCAGAATCAGGGGCAGCTCTTCCGGGGCAAATCCGCCCTTCTGGGGCTCCCGGCCGATGTTGATCTGCAGCAGAATATCCTGGCAGATGCCCTGCCGGGCGGCTTCCTCCTGAACAGCCCGCAGCAGCTTCATCCGGTCCACGCTCTGGATGAGATCCACACTTCCCACCACCTGGCGGACTTTGTTGGTCTGCAGGTGGCCGATGAAATGGACCGGGGCGCCCCGGTAGGCATCCTCCGAAAGCTTCTGGGTCAGTTCCTGGACCCGGTTTTCACCGCAGCAGTCCACACCGGCGGCAATGGCCTGGCGAACTGCGTCGGCGTTGTTCATTTTGGTGGCGGCACAAAGCAAAATGCTTTCGGGATCCCGGCCGGCGGCCAGGGCTGCCTGTTTGATATTCTCCCGGATGCGGGTTACGTTTTCGGCAATAGACATATCAGTTCCTCTGTAATTCTTGTGTTGTTATGAGAAAAAAGGCGACGGAGCAGCTCCGTCGCCTTTGGGGCTTATGCGCTTTGCGCGGCCTTGAGCGGCTTCATGGGGGCCAGGGTGGAGATGGCGTGCTTGTAGATCATCTGCTGCTTGCCATCGGACACCAATACCACCACAAAGCTGTCGAAGCCTGTGACGGTTCCCCGGAGCTGGAAGCCATTCATCAGAAACAGCGTCACCGGAATTCGCTCCCGGCGCACTTCGCCTAAAATGGCATCCTGTAAGTTTTGCATATCTGTCATGGAAATGTACCTCTTTCTGTTGGGATGGGTACATCATAGCAGATCTCAGTTGTCGGATTCGAAAACAAACGGTCGGGCCATCTGCAGAATTTCTTCGGTGCCCATACCGGGGGCTCGCCGGAGCCAGTGGATGGCGCTGTTGCGCCGGAACCAGGTCAGCTGCCGCTTGGCATAGTGGCGGGAGGCCTGCTGGACCTGGGCGGTGGCTTCTTCCACCGTGCCCTGACCGGAGAGGGCGGCTACGAATTCCTTGTAGCCGATGGCCTGCATGGAAGTGGCCTTTGGGGGAACGCCGGAATCCAAAAGATCCCGGATTTCCTCCAGCAGACCCAGTTCCAGCATTTGCTCTACCCGGCGGTCAATGCGCCGGTACAGATCCTGGCGGCTTTCATCCTCCAGGGCAAACCACAGGGGGCTGTACCTGGGGGGGATGGCCTGGGTGCGGAGGTTATGGGCGGTGATGGTTTCGCCGGTTTCCAGGTAGACCTCCATGGCCCGGATGATCCGCTTTTGGTCGGAGGGGTGGAGCCGGGCTGCAGATTCGGGGTCCACTTCCCGGAGCCGGGAAAGGACCGCTTCAATGCCCTGTTCTTTTGCCAGGGCTTCCAGCTCCTCCCGGCGCCCCGTAGAGGGGAAGGGGGCAAAACCGTTGCCCCGGATCAGGCTGTCCATATAAAGACCGGTGCCGCCCACCACGATGGCGGTCTTTCCCCGGGAAATAATGTCGTCCACAATGGGGGCCGCCATGGCGCAGTACCGGGATACGGAGAAATCTTCCTCCGGGTCGGCCACGTCCAGCATATAATGGGGGACGCCGGAGCGCTCTTCCGGGGTGGGTTTGGCGGTGCCGATGTCCATGCGGCGGTAAACCTGCATGGAGTCGCAGGAAATGATTTCGCCTCTTAGTTCTTTGGCCAGGGCGATGGAAAGGGCGGTTTTACCGGACGCGGTGGGTCCGGCGATACAGATCAGTTGATTCAAAGGGGACCTCCTTCCGCGGATTGTCCGGGGGCAGGCATTAGCTGCGCTTAAACTGTTTTTCCAGCTGCTTTTTGCTGAGGCTGATGCAGATGGGTCTGCCGTGGGGGCAGTACTTGAGCTCGTCATTTTCCATGACCTGACGCACCAGCACCGTAAGCTCCTTGGGGTCGGTGTGCCAGCCGGCTTTGATGGCGGCTTTGCAGGCCGTAGTGTGCATCTTCTCGTCCCGGACGGCATCTTTGTCTTCCCGGCGGCCCTTCAGCAGGTCGGCAGCCAGGTTTTCCAGGGTTTCGGCGGCATCCTGCTCCGAAAGGTCCATGGGGATCCGGCGCAGGGCCACGGTATTTTCACCGAAGGCATCGATCTCAAAGCCCAGTTCTTCCAATAGTGCCGTGTTTTCCAGCAGTTCCCCGCAGGCATCACTGCTGAGCCGCACGGGGATGGGGGAGAGAAGACTTTGGGAGACGATGGACTCCTGGTTTGCTTTCAGCTTGTTGAAAAGGATCCGCTCATGGGCGGCGTGTTTGTCGATGAGGAAGGCTTCCTCGCCCTGTTCCACGATCACATAGCTGCGGTAGAGCTCGCCCACCAGCCGCCAGGGAGTGGCCTGGGGCATGGGAAGCACCATCTGCTCCTGGGGGTCTTCTTCTTTTTTGGGAGCAGGAGGGACAGGGGGGATGACGGGGGCTGCAGGGGCCGGGGGAACGGGGGCTTTTGGGGTGTCCACCCCGGGAATCAGGGTGCTGTTTCGCAGGGGTTGAGCCGGGCCCAGGGCGGCTACGGTGGCAGCTGCGGCAGCGGGGGCCGGTTTGGGGGCTTCCCGGAGGGCCTGGGAGAAGTTCTTGTATTCTTCCGGGGTCATGGTCCGGAAAAAGCCTTCCTTTTTGGCAGGGGCTTTGGGTGCAGCCGGGGGAGGGGGCGGAGGTGTTACCGGAGCAGGCTGGGGCTTGAAACGCACCTCGGGGCGGTCCGGGGTTTTATTGAGGGCACCCAGAACGCCGTAGTGGACACAGTCAAACACGGCCTTCTCGGAAAGGAATTTGACCTCGGTTTTGGCGGGATGGACGTTTACATCCACAGCGCCGGTGTTCAGCTGCAGATGCAGCACACAGGCGGGGAACTTCCCCTGCATGATCTGGTTGCGGTAGGCTTCCTCCAGGGCAGCCACCAGCAGCCGGGATTTCACCGGACGGCCGTTGACAAAGAAGGTCTGCAGGGACCGGCTGGGCCGGGCATCGGTGGGCTTGGAAACGAATCCGGTGAGGTGGTAGCCGTCCCAGCGGCTGTCCACCCGGATCATTTTGGCACATTCTCTGCCGTAGACGCAGTAGACTGCCGCTTCAAGACCGCCGGTGCCGGGGGTCTGAAGGACCTGCTTGCCGTCCCGCAGGAAGGTAAAGGCCACGTCTGGATGGGCCAGGGCCTGCAGCTGCACCGCTGCGGCCACCCGGCTTCCCTCCACTGTGTCGGATTTCATAAACTTCATACGGGCGGGGGTGTTGAAGAACAGGTCCCGGACGATGATGGTGGTGCCGTCGGGGCAGCCGGCTTCCGATTCCTCGGTAATGGTGCCGGCCTCCAACCGGAGGCTGACGCCGCTGATGGAACCAGGGGTCTTGGTCAGCAGGTCGATGCGGCTGACGGAGGCAATGGCGGCCAGGGCTTCACCACGGAAGCCCATGGTGCCGATGGCAGCCAGGTCTTCTGCGGTGCGCAGCTTGGAGGTGGCGTGGCGCAGGAAGGCGGTTCGGGCGTCCTCGGGAGCCATGCCGCAGCCGTTGTCGGTGACCCGCAGGAAGGTCATGCCGCCGTCCCGGATTTCCACGGTAACCTGGGAGGCACCGGCGTCCACGGCGTTTTCCAGCAGCTCCTTGATCACGCTGGCAGGGCGCTCCACCACCTCACCGGCGGCAATCAGGTTGGCCACATGGGGCGATAACTGTATGATCTTGGGCATGAATATCACCTCAAAGACAGAATTCCCAGCGCATTGACCACGGTGTGAATCAGAACGGGGGAGAAGATGGAGCCGGAAGCATCATAGGCCCAGGCCAGACACAGCCCGGCGGGGATGTACTGAATGAAGCAAAGGATCAGCGTTCCGGCGGGATAGCTTCCCATATAGCCCAGCACGTGGACCAGGCAGAACAGGGCGGTGGAGAGAATGTAGGCCAGGGCCTTATGCTTTCCCGGGAAGGAGCCGAAGACCACACCCCGGAACAGCACTTCTTCCGTCAGGGGTACCAGTACCACGGTACCCAAGGCCATGATCAGCAGATTGGAGCCGGCCAGGGCGGAGACGGTGGCATCGTTGATGTTGGCGTGGCCCGGGAACAGCATGCTTAAGAGGGAGCTGAGGGCCAGGTTCGTGGCCCAGTACAGCACAAAGCCCAACAGGGAGATCCCCAGAAAACGCCAGAACTGTTTGGGCAGGGCTCGGAAAGAACGGTTCAGGAAATTCCAGAAAATCACCAGAATTGCGGCGAAATTCAGAACAAAATAGATTAAATTGATCCAAACGGCCCCTACGGAAAAGGGCAGCAGGCCGAAGAGCTTTCCCAACAGGCCCGGCAGCAGAAGCTGCTCAATGGCCAAATAGAGAAAACCCAGGATCCGTTCGGCTTTGGAGGGGGTAAGTTTTTTAACAGACATATCAGCTTAACATTTTCTTGAGCCGGTAGAGCTCATTCATGGCTTCGATGGGGGTCAGGGTTTCCACACTGATGGCTTCCAGGGCGGCGCAGACCTGCTGGGCCCGCAGGTCCAGAAGGCTCACCTGATCCTCCGGTTCGGCAGCGGCCACAGGGGCGGGAGCGCCCTTGCCATCTTCCAGTTCCTGCAGGATCTGACGGGCCCGGGTGATCACCGGGGTCGGAAGGCCGGCCAGCTTGGCAACTTCCACGCCGTAGCTGTCATCGGTGGCACCGGGGACAATCTTTCTCAGGAAGATCATCCGGTCGCCCCGCTTTTTTACGGCGATGTTGTAGTTTTTCACATTGGGAAGCTCCGACTCGATGGTGGAAAGCTCGTGGTAGTGGGTGGCAAAAAGGGTCTTGGCACCCAGACGCTTGGGGCTGGCGGCGTATTCCAGCACCGCCCGGGCGATGGCCATGCCGTCGTAGGTGGAGGTACCACGGCCGATTTCATCCAGAATCAAGAGGCTCCGGGAGGTGGCATACTTCAAAATGGAGGCCACTTCCGACATTTCCACCATGAAGGTGGATTGACCGGAGGCCAGATCGTCGCTGGCGCCGATGCGGGTAAAGACCCGGTCCACCAGGCCGATCCGGGCGCTGCGGGCAGGGACGAAGGAGCCCATCTGGGCCATCAGCACGATCAGGGCCACCTGGCGCATATAGGTGGACTTACCGGCCATGTTGGGACCGGTGATGATGGAAACCTGGTTATCGGAGGCGCCCAGGGTGGTGTCATTGGGCACAAAGAGGGAGTCTTTCAGCATCTGCTCCACCACTGGGTGACGTCCGTCGCGGATGATCAGTTCGCCGCCCAGGGTCATTTCGGGCCGGCAGTAGCCCCGCTGCACGGCAACTGCGGCCAGGCTGCACAGGGTATCGGCAGCGGCCACGGCGGCAGCGGTGGTCTGGACCCGGGCTGCCTGGCTGGCCAGGTTTTCCCGCAGCTGTGTGAAGATTTGGTATTCCAGAGCCGTCAGACGGTCCTTGGCGGTGAGCACCTGCTCTTCCAGGGCCTTCAGTTCCGGAGTGATGTAGCGTTCGCAGTTGGCCAGGGTCTGTTTGCGGATGTAATGCATGGGAACCTGTTCTGTGAAGGACTTGGAAACTTCGATGTAGTAGCCGAATACCCGGTTGTAGCTGACTTTCAGGGTACGGATGCCGGTGGCTTCCTTTTCGGAGGCTTCGATCTGGGCAATGGTCTTCTCACTGCCGGTCATCAGGTCCCGGAGCCGGTCGGCTTCCGGATGGGCACCGGGCCGGATGATGCCGCCTTCCCGGATGGTCAGGGGAGGATCGTCCACAATGCTGTGTTCAATGAGGTCTGCATATTCGGTCAGGGGGTCGATGGTTTCGCAGAGTGTGCGCAGCAGGGGGGATTCCAGGGCAGAAAGCTGCTGCTTCACCGCAGGCAGGGCCCGCAGACCGTTGGCCAGACCCAGCAGGTCCCGGGCGTTGACGGTGCCGGTGACGATGCGGGTCATAACGCGCTCCAGGTCGGTGACGCCCTTCAGAGCCTCCTGCAGCTCGCCCCGGGCGATGGTGGCGCTGACCAGCTCTTCCACGGCGCTGTGACGGCGGGTGATTTCACCCACGTCCAGCAGAGGCTTTTCCAGCCAGCTGCGGAGCATTCTGCCGCCCATGGCAGTGTGGGTCTTGTCCAGCACCCACAGCAGGGTGCCTTTTTTATCCTTATTGCGGAGGGTTTCCGTCAGCTCCAGGTTCCGGCGGGCGTCCAGGTCCAGTTCCATAAACCGGCCGGTGGAGTAGTACTGCAGCTGGCGGATGTGCCTGAGTTCGTTCTTCTGAACCAGAAACAGCTGCTTCAGCAAGGCACCTGCGGCCATGATGGCCTCGGGCATACTGCCGATGCCTATTTGGGCGGTGGAGGTGCCGAAATGGCTTTCCAGCAGGGACTCGGCCTCTTCCATGGCAAACCCGGCAGGGAAGCCTTCGTCCACGCAGCAGCGCAGCCGCAAAAAAAGGGCATCGTTGATGGCATCGCACTGGACGTTGCTGCCGCTGCGCATCACCTCGCTGGGGGCAAAGCGGCCCAGTTCCGAGGAAACGGCGTTGGCATCGGCACATACGGTGACGAAAAAGGCACCGGTGGAAACGTCACAGAAGGCAAGGCCGAACCGGTTTTCTCCGCCGAAAAGGGAGCCCATATAGTTATTGCGGCTCTCTTCCAGCATACAGCTTGCGGTGACGGTGCCGGGGGTGACGATGAGGGTGATGCCCCGGCCCACCAGGCCCTTGGCGGTGGCGGGATCTCCGGTCTGCTCGCAGATGGCTACCTTGTAGCCCTTGGCCACCAGACGGGCAATGTAGGCACCCACCGAGTGATAGGGGACACCGCACATGGGGGTCTGTTCTTCCTTGGGCTTCTTCCGGTCCCGGGTGGTGAGGGTCAGGT
>JAZSLC010000098.1:0-5757 GCA_045535175.1 Faecousia sp.
CAGCTCCACCAGGTCTTCTACGGTGCCGTAGCGGGGGGCAATCTTCGTATAGTCCCGCACGTCATAGCCGGCGTCCTTAAAGGGGGAATCGTAGATGGGGTTCAGCCACAGGGCGTTGAAGCCCAGGCTCTTCACATAGGGCAGCTTCTCAGTGATGCCCTTCAGGTCACCGATGCCGTCGCCGTTGGTGTCGTAAAAGGATTGGGGATAGATTTCATAAAAAACTGCATCTTTCAGCCAGCTTGCGGCCATATTATTGGTCCTCCTTATGTTCCCAGGGGAAGGGCTGGCCCTTCAGCACCTGATGTTTGATGTAATGAAATGTGGCGTTTTCGCCCTGCTGGCTCAGCATGGTCAGCAGGAACTGCAACTCCTGGCGAAGCTGTTCACACATGATGTTCCGTTCCCGGCTTTTCATAAAGTATTCCAGGGCGGAACCATCGGAATAGTCTTTTCCCTGGTAGACCTTGCAGGCTGCGATCCGGTCCATGACCATTTCTGCCAGGTACTTTCTGGGCATGGGCACGGATTCGTAACGGCCGGTGGTGCGGCTCAGGTCGGTCCAGTATTCGTAGTGATGGCGGTTGCGGCCTTTGTGGTGCATCCAGGCTTCGCTGTACCCCTTTTGCTCCCGCTCGGCGCTGTTGGGACTACGCGTACCGGTCCAGAGCCGTGCGCCTACCATGAATTCGGTGGGGGAGTATTTGCTCAGGTCATGGGACAGGCCCTGCCAGTATAGGCCTACCTTAAAACAGCCCTGCCGCACCAAAAACCGGTGGCGGGTAATGGTCACAAAATGATTCCATGCTTTCATGCAAATTCCTCCCTTGACATACTCTTTTTATTATATCCCAAGGGAACGGGAATTGCAAGCACTATTGGCCGTCCGGGGGCATACTCAGAAGCAGGGGGTGGAGCATGGAGCCGTCCACCGGACTGATGGCGTACCAGGGGTCTTGGTTTTTGCGCAGGTAGGTATCGTAGAGCTGATAGTAGTAATTCCGGGTCCCGTCCAGCATGGTCAGGCGGATTTCGTACACATCGGCCCGAAAGGTTTCCGGCGTCAGCGGGTGGCGTACATCCGGCTTCAAAAGCCGCAGATAATTGAGGAGCGTTTCCATTTTTTCGGGATCGGTGTAGGTAAAGACCCGGCTTTCGCCGCCGATGGAAGCGGTTACTTCCACCTGGGCCACAATATGGCTTTGGGAGGTGAATTCCTCCATGGGGGTGTTGAGTAAAAGAGAGCAAATCGTCAGAAACCATGTTACGGCGCGTATCAAACAATCACATCCTTTTTATCTTTAAGATGTGCAAAATCAGAAAGAATATGGGGTCGGAATAAAACAAAACACTGCCAAAATGGCAGTGTTTTGGAAGAATTGGAAGGTTATCGTTCAATGTTTCTGAAAGGGAAATACTCCCGGTTCAGGTGCTTGAAATCAAAGGAGGACAAATCGGCGCTGTGGACGCCGGGGGAGTCGCAGGTGATGATGGTTTCCACCTGGTCCTGCCACCAGCCCCGGAAATGATGGGAGGATTTCAGGGCCAGGATCCGCTCGCTGCGCCAATCGATGCCCACCAGGTAGAAGGGGGCGTCGTCCTTGGTCTGGGTACGGTCGCAGGCAACCACGATTTTCACATTTCCCACCACCAGCAGGACCATGGGGCCCCAGTTGCACCGGTCGCCCTTGCCCATGGGGTTTTTCTGGATAAAGCGGCCGTCGCTGATGCACTTTACATAGGCGTCCTTCAGGTGCAGAGGCTCCCCGTGGAGGGAATCGCTTTTACCGCCCAGGATACAGTCGATCCGGCTGCCAACGCCGGCTTCCACCGCCTGCCGGGCCACCTGGGGGTCATAGATGAAGCCGAAACAGGAGCCGGGGATATTCCGCTTCAGCATTTCCCGAAGCAGATGGGTGCCGTCGCCGGGAGTGCCGCCGCCGGGGTTATCGGAGCTTTCGTTGATGACCACAGGGCCCTTGGCCTGCTCTGCCATGTCCATGACCTGGGCTGCGGAGTAGGTGGCAGCCTGGAAGGTGTGCCGCAGACTCCAGGCGTGGTCGGCAATGATTTTGGCGAAGCGCTCTGCAGCTTCCTGGGTGCGGGCGCAGGTGACCACACTGGCACCGCAAATGGAAACGTCCGCATAGGGGAAGCCGTGGAAGAAGGTGGCATCCAGCAGGTCCGGTTCCTCTGCCACCATCCGGGCCATCAGCTGCTGCATCTCGTGGCCGGGGCCGGAGAGGGTCAGGCCGAAGGCGGAGGCAATATGCCAGGGGAGCCGGACCAGGGCCTTGCCGTGGGGGTGTCCCTGGAGGATCATATCGTGCAGCAGCTTCACCATGGTGCGGCTGGTTTCATAGGCATCTACATGGGGATAGGACTTGTAGCCGCAGATGATGTCGGCGTATTGAAGCATCTCGGGGCTGATGTTGCCATGCAGATCCAGGGCAATTCCGATGGGAATTTCGGGGCCGAATCGTTCCCGGATGGCCCGGAGGGTTTCGCCTTCCAGGTCCGGGTAACCCTGCACCACACCGGCACCGTGCATACACAATGCGATGCCGTCCAGTGGGCTTTCGCAGTGGGCATCCCACAGCGTTTCCACCAACTCGTCCCGGTACTCCTCGAATACATCCTGAACGGTGGGACCGCAGGGCATAACGGTGACCCGCAGAGTGGGGATCAGCTCAATGCCCAGTTCCTTTGCCTGGTCGATTACGCCGCCGTCGCTGTTGCGAACGCCGGAGTAGCTTTCGAAATAGGACTCAGCTCCGCAGTGAAGATTCTTCTGGAAGTACTTTCGGTCCACCAAAATGCTTCCGAAGGAATTGGTTTCATGGGCATACCCGCCGGTTGCTATACGCATAAAATGACCTCCGTTTGTTGATTAAGGTTGATATGGATGGGAAACAGGGGCATCTGTTTCCCGGGTGAATGGGGGAAGGGGAATGTCGCAAAGGATCCCGGAAAGCTCTGAACTGTGGCAGAGGGTGAAGGTGTAGCTGCTTTCCAGCTTGGAGCTGTCGCAGAGGAAGTACCGCTCCTTTGCCTGCCGGAGCATGACGGTCCGGATGGAAATCTCGTCTTCGGAAACATCCGTCAGAAAACCGGCTTCCGAGAGACCTTTACAGGAGAAGAACAGGCTGTCGGCGTTGATTTGTGCGAGAAACTTTTCGGCCAGGGGGCCTAAAAAGCAGTTGCGGGTGGGGAAGAACTCTCCGCCGGTGCAGTAGACGGTAATGGCCGTATCCTGCAGCTCCTGGCAGATGCGCAGGTTATTGGTGATGATTTTCAGATTTTTGCGGCGCTTGATGTGGCGGCAGATGCGCCGGACGGTGGAGGAGGAGTCGAAGATTACCGTGTCACCGTCGTGGATCAGGCCGGCGGCTTCCTCTGCAATGGCTTCTTTGGCTGCGGAGTTGGCGCCGTCCCGGAGGCTGGGAGGAACCACTTCATTTTTGAACCGGGCCAGGATCACGCCACCGTAGATCCGCTCCACCAACCCGGCCGATTCCAGGGCAGCTATGTCCCGGCGGACTGTGGCTTCACTGGTGTAGATGGCCTTGGCCAGTGTGCTGATTTTCGCGGTGTGGTGCTGGCTTAGATAGTCCAGAATGCTTTGCTGGCGGTCATATTGCAGCATGAAATCCCTCCTTTTGAAATAATTTGCAACTGTTTCAACTTTCTCGGCACAGATTGACTTTCCTCTGGAAATACTATACTATAAACCCGTAGATAAATCAAACATTTTCAAATATTTGCAAATGTTTTCGCGGAAAGGAAGGTTTGGGATGGACATTCAGGAAATGACCGGGGGAATCCATGATTGCGCTTGCGGTAAGGACCACAGCTGCCCCATTCGTTTTGTGGAGATTGGCTCCGGGGTACTGCACAAACTGCCCGGCATCTGCCAGGGCTTTCGAAAGATCCTGCTGGTGGCGGATCAGAATACATACCGGGTCTGCGGCGGTGAAGTGGAGAGGATCCTGGAAGGGCAATTGGGAGATAGTGTGGTCTTTCGGACCGGTGACCACCCCCTCATTCCCGATGAAGCGGCGCTGGATACACTTCAGGCCCATGTACAGGAGGGAACAGACCTGGTTGTGGGCGTGGGCTCCGGCGTGATCAACGATCTTTGCAAGCAGATCAGCTTTGCGAATCACATTCCTTACTGCATTGTGGCCACTGCTCCTTCCATGGACGGCTATGCTTCCGTGGGCTCTGCCCTGATCCTGGGGGGCATGAAGGTGACATTGAACGCCCATTCTCCCATGGCCATTGTGGCAGAAACCCGGGTGCTGAAGGATGCTCCCATGGAAATGCTCCAGGCGGGCTACGGTGACATTGTGGGAAAGTACTCCTGCCTCAACGACTGGCGGCTCAGCGCCCTGGTGAACGGCGAGTACTTCTGCCAGAGGGTCCATGACATCGTCTATGAAACGGCTCAGAAAGTGGAGCAGCTGGCGGAAGGGATCCGGAACCGGGAAGAAAAGGCTGTTTGCGCCCTGATGGAAGCACTGGTGGCGGTGGGGATTGCCATGGCCTATGTGGGGAACTCCCGCCCTGCCTCCGGCAGTGAGCATCATCTGTCCCATTATTTCGAAATCACCGGAATTCTGGGTAAAACCCCCTATTTTTCCCATGGCGTTGATGTTCTTTATTCGTCGGTTGTGACGGCAGCCCTTCGGGAAAAGCTGCTGAAGTGCGATCCGCACCCCTACTGCCATGACGCTGACTGCTGGAACCGGGATGTGGAGCGCATTTACACCACTTCTGCCCGTGAGGTGCAGAAATTGCAGGCAAAGACCGGCTGGTATGAAACCGCTGATTTTGAGAATATTCGGGTCAAATGGGATCAGATCAGGGTTATCCTGGCGCAGGCCCCCGGTCAGGACCGGATGCTGGAAATGGTTCGCGCCATCGGCCTTGACTATCAGGAATTTGTCGATCTCTACGGACAGGAGAAAATCGATGACGGCATCCTCTACGGCAAGGACCTGAAGGACCGCTACAGTGTCCTGTGGCTGAACTTTCTGTTTTGCAGGTGAATGATATGGACAGGAACAAAATCAAACTGATTGCCTTTGATCTGGATGGAACCCTGACCCAGCATAAGACACCCCTCAGCCGGGAGCATCGGGCCATTCTGACACTGCTTTCGGAAAAGTATAAGCTGCTGATGGTGGGGGCCGGGATGTGCCATCGGATCTTTAACCAGATGGAGCGGTTTCCCATTGACGTGCTGGGGAATTACGGACTCCAGTACGCCGAGTATCGCCCGGAAACCGGGGAGTTGGAGATTGTGGAGAACCTGGTGTTTCCCTGTGACCGGGAGAGCGTGGAGCGCCGGGTGACGGCCCTCCGGGAAAAGTATGGCTATACAGAATTTGCCGGTGACAATGTGGAATTCCACTCCTCCGGCTGCGTCACCATCCCCCTGCTGGGCACCAAGGCCAAGCCCGAAGATAAGCTGGCCTTCGACCCGGACCGCAGCAAGCGCAGAGCCATTTACAGGGAGGTAAAGGAACTCTTTTCCGACTATGTGGTGTTTGTGGGTGGGTCTTCCTCTTTTGATATGGCTCCTGCGCCCTATAACAAGGCCTACGCCCTGGAAAGATACTGCAAAGCCCGGGGCATCGCCCGTGAGGAAGTGGTCTATGTGGGTGATGACTACGGCCCCGGCGGCAACGATGAGAGCGTGTATCTTTCCGACTTTCCCTTCCTCACCATCGATGATTACCGGGATTTCCCCAA